>JBDNHZ010000273.1:0-5972 GCA_041688515.1 Verrucomicrobiota bacterium | reverse complement strand
GACCTATTTGCTGAGTGGGAGAAGGAGATTGGGCAATTCACCAATCCCACCTTCGCCTCCGAGAGTCGACGACAGTTGTCCGACACGCGGGCCCGCTATTCGCAGTTGGCCACGGCCCTCCGTTCGGCGGAGTCCACCATGGATCCGGTCCTCCGTTCGCTCACCGAGCACGTGTTGTTCCTGAAGCATAACCTCAACGCGGCCGCCATCGCGTCGCTCAAGGGCGAGGCCACCCAGATCACCACCCAGATCGACACCCTGATCCGGCAGATGAACATCTCGATCAACGAAGCGGACGCGTTCATCAAATCCCTGAAGTAGGCTCGAATCCCATGGCGCTCCTCCGATCCCTGATTTCCGCCCTTCTGCGGAAGGCGACGCTCCTGTTCACCCGGGACCCGATCACCCGGTATGACCTCTGGCGGGAGTGGAAAGGACGCTTCCATCTGGTGGACGGCACCTGGATCCTCCGGAACACGCGCCCCGGGCGTCCCCAGTTCAGTTTTCTGGTCGCCCACAAGGATTGCATCGGGTTCCTGGAGGTCTGCATCCAAGGCATCGTCCGCCACGCTGGATCCATCGATTATGAGATCCTCGTGGTGGATGACGCGTCCGAGACGGTGGATCTGGCCGGGTTGGGGCGTTTGAGTGACCGACTCTCCGTCTATCAATTCCGCGAGTGCGGCGGCCATCCCTGCGCGCTCCAATGGCTCTATTACCGCGCCCGCGCACCCCATGTAGTCATCCTGGATCAGGATGCCGTGTTGCTCAGCAACCACTGGCATCGCTTCCTCGCGGAGTTCCAACGCCGGCCCGAGCTGCT
Organism: Verrucomicrobiota bacterium; assembly: GCA_041688515.1. Classification (GTDB taxonomy): domain Bacteria; phylum Verrucomicrobiota; class Verrucomicrobiia; order Limisphaerales; family UBA9464; genus UBA6176. Next base: position 5,149 of record JBDNHZ010000273.1, on the reverse strand, counting down.
GATGATCGGCGTCCGGGACCAATGCAGACTGCGCCGAAGCCCTCAGATGCTCCACCCCTCGTTCATTCTCCTGAACAAGGACCGCTGTGAAGCCCGCCTTCGTCCTCCCTTCTTCTTCGGCCCAAAGCCCGGTGCAGAAAAGTACCAGTTCGGACCGGAAGAACCCTATTACGCCCTCTTCTGCAAGGCACTCCTCTTGAATGCCGGCAGCCTGCATTACCTGGAGCAATACCAGACCCGCTACGGATTTGGTACGGTCGCCTATCTCGATCAGCCTGATCAGCCCGTCATCTACCATCAATGGTATTCCGGCCGGGTCCACACCCTGCAGGACGACCAGACCATCGATGGCTTCCCGGTGCGCACCCTGCGCGAGGCGACGCAACGATTCCTCCAGGATCAGAAGGCCGGAGCGATTGACCTCAGCCCGGTAACCCCGGTGAGCGCAGGCTGACCGCCGCCGGGCTCTCTGCTTCCATCGCACCCGCGGGAGCCGGCTCCACCAATGGCTCCACATCGACGGAGACCCGCAACTGGTGGTCGCCACTGCCCACCAGAACGCCCCGGATGGGGCTGACATCCGAAAAGTCACGTCCCCACGCCAGCGTCACGTGGCGTTCCCCGGGTTCGACATCGTTGGTGGGATCGAAGTCCAGCCAACCCACGCCGGGACACCAGGCGGACACCCAGGCATGCGAGGCGTCGGCACCGACCAACCGCGCGCGACCGGGCGGCGGCAGGGTTTCCAAGTAGCCCGACACGTACCGGGCCGGCAGTCCCAGACTGCGCAGACAGGCCAGCATCAGGTGGGCGAAGTCCTGACAAACGCCCTTTCGCCCTTTCAGCACGTCTTCCACCGGCGTCGAAACGCTGGTTGCCCGGGCGTCAAACTTGAACTCGCGATGGATCCGCGAACTGAGATGGGAGACCGCCTCCAACCAGGATCGCCCGGCCCCAAACGAAGCCCGCGCGTAGCCGAGCGGCGCGTCGCCCCGGCGGACGTACGGGGAATCGAAGCGGTATTCGGCCGGCATCGAAGACTCGTCCCAGACCTCACTCCGGCAGGCCAGCGCCACCCGCTCCCACGGCGGAGACTCCAGGTGAGTCCGCGGCGGTGACGGATCCAACTCCACGCGACTCCCGGCCACGATTTCCAGGTGTCGGTGAGCTTCCTCGACGGTGATGACTTCAGCGTGATTGCCAAAGTAATCGATCCGACCGGTCCTCACGGTGGGCTGTGGCTGAACGACCAGATCGAACGACTCCACGCGCTGCCGCGGCAGGTCCCGGGGACGCAGGTGGAGGAGGTGGTGCGATACCGAAACCTCAGCCGCGTAGGCATAGGTGGTGACGTGCGTGATCCGGTACTTCATGGCCCATTCCAATCGACTCAGCTCGCCCGGACGACCGCGTGACTGAAGTAACGGTAGGTCAGGTGATCCGACACCGCGCACAAGCCCTCGGACAGCCGTGACAGAAAGTGATCGAGGTCCTCGATTTCGCCCGCTTCGGCCCCGACCGCGAGGGCGCTCAGATCGGTGCCGTGGAGCAATTCAGACACCAGCATCAGGGCGCGTTCCTCCTGCGGTTCGGTGCGGGACCATCGATCCCGGGGAAGGAACTCGACGTGCTCATGCAGGGTCTCGACCTGGAAGGCCAGCGAGCGCGGGTTGGATTCATCCGCCAGCAGGAGGTCCAGCGCGGTGGCCAGATGGACCTGTTCGAAATAACGCCGTCGATAGGTCATGACCGAATCCGCCACTTCCAGCAGGGGAGCCAGGACCGCCGGCTGGGAGGGTCCCGCGTGCAATGCGGCCCGGACCATCTTCAACAGGTTGATCGACCGTTCGATTCGACGCCCGATCTCGAGGAAACGCCACGCATGGCCCCGGGTCATATTCTCCATTTCCATCCCTGAAAACGCCGCAAGATCCACCACCAGCGTATTCAAGCGCGCCGGGACGTCACTCAGAGTGGACTCGCGCCCCGTGAGTTGGCCATCGCCCTGCAACCGTTGGAAGATGCGCCAGGTATCGTTCGACAACCGATCCCGTACCGCGGTGGTGATGTACCGCAATTGGACGAGGATATCGCGCACGCTCCCCGGCCGGTTTGCCTGGTGCAACAGTCCCAGCAGCGCCGAAGCCAGCTTCTCTTCTTCCACCTCTTTCCCGAATCGATCCGGCAACTGGCCCAGCGAAACCAACATCTGCACCAAGGCCATCAACTCCGCCTGCCCATCATGCGTGGTCTCGCCACCCAACCGGTGAAAGGTTGCCCGGAGAACCCGGACCTGATGCTCCAACCGCTCGGTGTAACGGCCCATCCAGTAAAGATTGTCCGCCACCCGACTCGGGACATCCCCCGGCGCCCGCTCCAAACGGACCACCTGACCACCCGGACGCAGGAGCGTCACCGGATCGACCGGTCCCGCTGAAAACACCCAGGTATCCTTCGAACCACCCCCGCGCTGCGCCGAAACCACCGGCGATTGGGGTGACTGCGAGAACCGGGTCAAACCGCCCGGCATCACGACGTACGAGTCCGGCCCACTGGCCGCGACGTACGTCCGCAACACGAGTGGACGCGGTTCCCATCCTTCCCCGGTCCACACCGGAGTCGTCGAAAGATCAATCCGCTCCTGAGCCACAAAATCCGCCGGGGCCGCCTCCAATCGCGCCAGGAAACGGGCTCGCGCGTCGCCCGAAAGTTCCTCGCTGAGGACTGGATCCGCCATCCCTCCAAACGTGGACTTCCAGACCACCCGCCCCGGTGCGGAAAGGGCCGCTCGTCGCCCCGCCTCCTGCCCCGCCCACCAGGTGGACGCCGAACTGAGTAGCAACTCCTGCCCGAGCAGTTGGCGTGAAAGGGCAGGAAGAAAGGGCAGGAAGGCCGGTGACTCAACCAGACCCGACCCCAGCGCATTGGCCACCACCACGTTGCCCGCCCGTGCGGCATCCACCAACCCGGACACACCGAGGAATGAACCCGATCGGAGTTCCAGCGGATCGCAGAAGGTGTCGTCGACCCGGCGTAGGATCACGTCGATCGGCCGCAACCCTTCCAGCGTCTTGAGGAACACCTTTCGATCCCGGACGGTCAGGTCGCCGCCTTCGACGAGGGGAAAGCCCAGGTACCGCGCCAGGTAAGCATGCTCGAAATAGGTTTCGTTGTAGGGACCCGGCGTCAGCAGGACCACGCTGGGGGTGCCGGACGGACGCGGATCTGCGCTCCGCAACCCGTCGCGTAGCCCGGAAAAAAAGCCCGCCAACCGCGCCACGCTGCACTCGCGAAACTCATCCGGCAGAACCCTCGAGAGGATGATGCGGTTCTCAAGCGCGTACCCGGCCCCCGAAGGAGCCTGCGTCCGGTCGGCCAGGACGCACCAAGTCCCATCCGGCCGCCGCGCGAGATCAATCGCGTGGAGATACAGGTGTCTTCCTCCCGGAGGTTGAAGATCATGACAGGCCCGCAGAAAGGAACTGCTGCCATGCAACAACGCGGGCGGGACCCAGCCCTCACGCACCATTCGCTGGGCTCCGTACAGATCCGCCAGCAATCGATCCATCAGCCGCGTCCGCTGGATCAGGCCCCGCTCCAATCCTGCCCATTCGTCCGGCCCCAGACAGAACGGGATCAGATCCAGGCTCCAACCACGCTCGAGTCCTTCCTCCGACCCGTACACGTTGTAAGTGACCCCGTGTTCCCTCAGGAGCCGTCGGGCCACATCCCGCCGTCGGGCCAACTCAGCGGCATCCACCGTCGCCAACTGCGGAATCAATTCCTGCCACGCCGGCCGGAGCATTCCGGACCCGTCACACAACTCGTCATGGACCCCCGCACGGGATTGGTATCCGGGCAGGCACCCGGACCGTTTCTCCAGCGGAATCCCAACATGACTCATCCGCCCCGATGCTACCCGCCCGAAGCCTCCCGGCGCAACCGGGGGCGTCAGGCATTCGTTGGCGATTTTTCCTCCTCCGACATCCTCGCCGAGGCACAGGAAAAGGCCCGGATGTCCCCCTCCCGATCCGGGTAATCCGCCAGCAACCGACCCAGCGTGCCGCCCTCGAAGATTCCCGGAACAAAACCCGGTGCCAAGGTGCACCCGTACAGGGAATAGCGTCCGCCCGAAATCAAATGGCCGGCCTGCCAGACGCCGGCCGGCACGACGAACTGCACTTCGTGCCCCCGAAGCGGTTCCGGCCCCAGAACCACGTCACGGCTGGACCCGTCGGGATAGAGCAGGATCAGCCGGAGCGGATCCCCCAAGTAGAAGTGCCAGACCTCATCAACCGTCAGGCGATGGAACAGCGATTCGCTCCGCGGTTCCTCACAATAGAGCCCGATCATCGCCGTCCCCGTCGGATGCCCCGGAGACACCTCAGTGACGGTCCGATACGTCTGGGCAAACAGCGTCCCCTCCACCGGCAGGGGCCGAAGGCTGTAACGCTCGATCAACTCTGCAACGACAGGCAGCATCGCAGTCTCCTTCACATCACTTGCAGGCGGGCGAACACGGCGTCCACCAACCCCTGTGTCCGTTCGCTGATCCGCAAACTCGCCTCCATGGCCTCCCCCTTCGGCGCAGCGGCCAGACGGGCGAAGTCCTCCAGCATCTGGACCGACTGCCGGCGTGCTGCCGGGGTTTCCACCCGCACAAAGGCCGACGGCCCTGCGAGGCCCACCCGATGGGTGAATCCAACCGGATGCTGCGGCTCGGGAATCAGGAATCCGCCCACCCAATCGAGGACGAAGTCGTCCAACTGGATTACTCCCTTCTGCCCCATCAACTGGAGCTCCATCAGGCAGGCTCCCACCGTGTAGCCCGCGTCCCAGGTCGAGGTGCAGCCATCGGACAACTGGATTACGCCGGCTCCCCGCACGAAGCCGCCGGTCACCTCGTCCTTCCGGGAGAAGCCGTGCGCCCCAACCAGCGTGGCAGTTTCGGGTGTGAATTCAGCCACCGCCCGCATCGAGTACCAGGCCATGTCGCCAATGGCACCGGTCGGCTCTTTCGACGGTTGCAGCCGGATGTTGTTCCGGTCCGCCGCCGGGAAGAAGAACGCCGTGTACACCGCTTCCAACGGTCCAGTCCGCTCCGCCAACTCACGCCGGATCTGCGCCGTGCGCGGGTGATGGCTGAAAT
>JBDNHZ010000272.1:0-2316 GCA_041688515.1 Verrucomicrobiota bacterium | reverse complement strand
TTGCCGGGGGCGTTGGTGGAGGTTCTTCGCTACTTCCTGTGGCTGGAGCGGCCAACCCGGGGCTCGGCATCATAGACTCGATACGCGTAGAAGTGTACGCCTTGGAGCGCTCGCCGGCACTTGCGGATGGATGTTTTTCGGTATCGGGCATGGCCCTAAGGCCTGTTTACAGGCATTTCATGAGGCAGGAGCAGTAGGCATCGCGGTGCTCGATTTGGCGAATCCGGGGCGTGTGCCTGGAGGAAGGCGCGTAGGGCCTTCACGGACGGGACTGCCCGCAATCATATCCCAACCACAGGAAGTAGCGAAGAACCGAATCCGGCGATCCCGTTCTACCGGGTCATGCTGCGTCGGATCTCCTCGGGAGTGTGACCCGCTGCGCGGAGTTCGCGGAGTGTCAATGCGGCATGACGCTTGGCGAGGCGAAGACCCTGTTCGTCCCGCACCAATGGACAATGATGAAAAGCCGGAGTTCCCCAGCCCAATGCGCGATAGAGCAGGATCTGGCGCGACGTGCTCAGGAGCAGATCCTCGCCGCGAACCACCTCGGTGATTTCCATCAAGGCGTCGTCCACGACGCAAGCCAACTGGTAGGCTGGCAACCCCTCGTGACGCCAGACTACAAAATCGCCAAAATCCCGCCCAGCCACTGCGCGCTGAGTTCTAAAGCCACCATCTTCGAAAACAATCTCTTCCCCGTCCGGCACCTGGAATCGCCAACAGAATCGCTTCCCCACGGGAATCGCTTCCAGTCTCCGCCCACGGCAGGTTCCCGCGTAGAGCGGTTCCTCTTCCCCGGCATGGGGTGCCGCAAGAGAAGTGGCGATGTCCCGGCGTGAACAGGTGCAGGGATAGACGAATCCGCCCTCCCGGAGACGCGCCAGCGAGTTGGCGTAAAGCCCCAGGCGCTCCGATTGGCTATAGGGCCGACGCGGACCGCCGATGTCAGGCCCTTCGTCCCAGTCGATCCCGAACCATTTCAGATCCTCAATGAACCCGGAAATGAACTCCGGTCGGACCCGATCCCGATCGAGATCATCGTTCCTGAGGATCACCTTCCCACCCGCGGCCCGTGCCCGCTGCCAGGCGGTCCAGAAGGTCCGGGCATGGCCAAAGTGCAGGTAACCGGTGGGCGACGGGGCGATCCGGCCGCGATAGGGCGCTGGAGGAATTGCGCTCGGTGTCATGGGTACTTCAAGGCAACCCATTCATCCTCCCCCGAGTCCGAGCCACTCCGAGTAACGCGGCAAGGGAAACGTCAGCAGCGCCTGGGCGCGACGGCAATCCAGCGAGGTATCCGGAGATCGGGGGGCGCCTTGGTACTCGCGGAGCGAACCCGGCTCGATGGGACACGCCGGACCGACCCGACTTCGCGCAAGGCATTGGCCGATCTTCCATCGCGACAGACGCTCCGCACCCGCCACGTGCAGGATTCCCCCCGTGTCCCGCGGCAGGAACTCCCAGAGGGCGCGGGCGGTAGATTCCGCAGGAATGGGCGAGCGGAACTCATCGGTGAAGAGCTTGAGCGTCCGTCCTGCGGCCCAAGCCCTCCCCATCTCTTCGTTGAACCCGCGATCGCCGGTCGGCGAGGTGCCGTGATTGAGGGAGGTCCGGACCACCAGATGCCCCGGATCCGTCCGCACCCAGGCCTCCGCCTCGACCTTGGTCTCCGCGTAGAGATTCAATGGTCGGACCGGTGCGTCTTCGTCATAGCCACCCGTGAGTCCGTCGAAGACCAAGTCCGTCGAAAGAAAGATCATACGACGACCGGCGAACAACCCCGCCAGGTGCCGGGTCACCTCGACATTCCAGAGCCGCGCCCCAACCGGATCGGCTTGGCATTGCGGGCTCCGGCTCATGGCGGCGCAGTGGATGATCGCGTCGGGTTGTTCCGTCCGAAATCGTCGTTCCACCGCGGCGAAATCGGTCAGTTCCAACTCCGCCCGGGACAAGCCCAGCGCGCGCCAGCCAGTCGGCCTTGCCGTCGATCGCACCAAGGCAGATCCGATCAATCCGCCGGCACCGGTGATCCAACAGATTTTCATGGTTCCCAGAGGAAGCCCACCGTCCTCAGCGGGCGTTCCTATTCCGACGCTGCCATCGGATATCCGGCAGCCTACGCCATCAGGTCCTTCACCAATTCCCCATGGATATCGGTCAACCGGTAGTCGCGTCCCTCGAACCGATAGGTCAGGCGTGTGTGCCCGATCCCCAGCAGATGCAGCATGGTTGCGTGGCAGTCGTGCACGTTCACCGGGTCCCGGACGATGTTGTAGCCGAAGTCATCGGTCTCCCCAATGACCGTCCCCGGTTTGA
>JBDNHZ010000271.1:0-8843 GCA_041688515.1 Verrucomicrobiota bacterium | reverse complement strand
GGTGTTGGTGGGGATGACCGGCACCAGACGGCTCAGCAACCGCAGTTGCCCGATGGTGTCCGGCGTGCAACCCATCCCGAAGATGTGGTGCATCTCGACGTCGCCGGCATCGTCCCGGTGATCGGCGATGGCCTGGGAACGGAAGGTGGTCAGGTTCGCCACCGCCGGGTGAACCCCACCCGGCTGAAGGGACAGCGGTGCGCCCGCCAGCGCGGCGGATTCGCGCAACAGATGTTTCCCCAGCACGTCCAGGTACTGCTCGAAGTTGAACGTCTGATGCCCAAATCCATTGGTGTTCACGTCCTGGCCATCTTCGATCAGCGGTCGGATGCCCAGCGCGAACAGTTCCTTCGCCGGCAGGAACTGGTGGCCTGCCGGGTAGAACTGGAGGAGGCGCCGGAACGTGCCGATGGGCCCGGCAATGTTCAGGCTCATGTCGTTCAACTCACCCGTCGTGACCCCGGCCAGAATCTTCGATGCCCCCAGCCATGGCGTTCCCACCGAGATGAATCGCTTCACCAACGGCCGTTGCCCGGGCAACAGCAGGTACGCGCGACCCACCAACCCGCCGTTCGAATGACAGACGAGATCAATGCCATCCGCATCCGGATGGATCTCGCGGATGAGACGGACATAGTCGCGCAGCTTCTCCGCCGACTTCTGGTTGTCCACCCGCCAGTCGTAGGGAAAGACGAACAGATCCGGGGTCGGGTCCTGCGACAACACCGGCGCGCCGTCGAGCCGGCGGCGGCGGCCCGGCAGCGTGGGATCCTGGGTGGATCCCTCGAGTTGCTCATACTCGACGTAGTGCAACTCGACCTTCATCTGCTGGATCCAGTCGCCGTAGTAGGACTTTAACTCGACCGGCTCCAGCGCGTAACGGAGCGCATCCGTCACCTGCGTCTCCAGGAGCGGCGTCCCGTCCGGCCGCAGTTCCATCTCGTGCTTGAGACGGTTCAACAGGATTTCTTCCAGGCCGCCCAACCAGCGTTCCTTCCGGTCGATGTGCAACCGCGAGGCGCCGAACCCGGGCACCAAAACCAGCGGACGATCGTTGTAATTGACGCGGACCAGCGTGTGCGCCCCGGGGAACAGCGTCGGTTCGAGATCCCCCTTCAGGATCATGTTCAGCAGCGGAATACTGTTCAACGCACCCACCAACACCGCCGCGCCGTCTCCGAGGTTCAGGATGCTTCCTATACTCCCCGGCACGGTCTGGTTCGCTGCGGTCAGTGCTTCCAGCAATTCCGTGGAATGCGGGATCGACACACCCGCCACCGCCAGCGTCGGGTTCAACCGGAACCGCGCCGTGAACCGGTCCAGCGCCGCCGGATTCTCCGTGATCTCGGTTTGGCGTCGGCTTGGCAGTCCCACCCACAACCGCGGCGACGGCCTGAGCAACGGCCGGGTCACCTGCAACGTTGCCGACTGATCGACGATCGCCTTCAGCTCCGCCTCCGTCGGCGCGCCGCCCAACACGAGGAATGGCCCGGCCAGATACCGGTTGTACAGGGGATGGTTCGGATCCGACGACAGCCGCTGCGCCGTGAAGTCGGGCGGGAGCAGTCTCAACGTGTCTCCGAAGGCCCCGATCTTGGAAAGCAGGATGCCAATATTCAGACCATTGCGGAGAAGCGAGGTGAAGCGTTGCACCGCCGTCGGCACGGTCTCCGTTGCCGCCTTCTTGAAGTTCACCACCACACCGATCAACTCCACCACCCGCCGCACCAGCAGCGCACTTTCCAATTGCGAATCGCCTACCACCGCCGGCACCAATGTTCCGCCCTTCTCCGGCTGCGGCCGCCCCTGCCGATCCACCGCCACCAACGCCAGTTTGAGGCGCCCCTGCGCGTCCGCCGAGCCTCCCGGCGCATCGACCAGGACGTAGTAATTCCTCAACGGATCCAGCGGTGGGACCCCCGTTCCCGCCAGGGTCGGCTCAATCACCTGCACCACCGATCCCCGCCGGAGGAATCCTTCAACAATCGCCGGCGATTGTTCTGCCACCGTCTTCGGATCAAACACGCTGGGGAAACGCATCACCGTGAACCGCGGCTCGCTCAGCACGACCTGACGACGTCCGCCGCCGTAGGTGACGTTGATGCCGCTGACGTCGGCAACAAATGCACGCACGCCGTTGCCCACGCCATCGAGGCGCCCACGGAATGCCGGGTGCTCATCGCCGTTGGCCGGCAGCAGCAGATCCCGGGATTCCAACAGCAACGTGCTCTGCGACGTCGCCACCGCCAGCAATCCATCCGCCCGACGTTGCACGCTCTGTGCCGCGCCCTCGCCCGCCGGAAGGGGAACGATCTGGAGCAGCACCGGCGCGAAGGGTTCCGTCACATCCACCACCGCCAGGGCACCGCTGCCGCCGTCCAGGCGCAACAACGACACCAAGGCAATGTCCCGAACCTGGAGTCCGTCGTCGGATCCCGCCGGGGCATCGGGCGAACGGAGTTCCTGCGCCGGCAACAGCGTCACGCGCTTGGCCTGGTACTCCGGGGGAAAACTCACCACCGCATTCGTCAGATCATTCGTGCTCGTCGCCGCCAACACCACCCGGAGTCCTCCCGCCGCGTCGGTTCCGATCCGTTGCCACGCCGTCACCACCAGCCCCAGACCCGAGCTGAAATCGAAGTCCTGGATCCGTTCCTTGGGATCCGCCGGCGCGAACGAAAACGCCAGCCCCGGCGGTTGAAACGCGTCCCGCATCGGCAGCGGAGCCAGATCGCCGGCATCCGCGTAGTCGTTGTCTCCGTTCGCGTCGTTCCCAACCGTGCCGCGCAGAGGAAAGGCCGTGAGTCGGCCTCCGGCCTTCGCAGCCACGTCAAACGAAGTCAGGTTCAACAACACCACCGAGGTCACGTCCCCTCCCAGTTCGAAATAACCCAGAAACGGGGGATCCCACTTCGCCTGCACCACCATGGTCGGCGGGGCCGTCACCGACTGGTCCGCCCGCGTCTCGTTCGCCCCGGTCCCATCGCCGCCTGTGAGGTTGCCGCCATTCAGACTGAGCGACGGCCCGGAGACCATCTGTCCATTGGCAATGCGCACCAGGCGCAGCCGCTTGTTCTGCGTCGCACTGCCGGTGAACACCGCGATGAGATCGTTGGTGGTCTTCCCCGTGAACGCGCCCGTGCCCGCATTGACTCCCACCGGCAGTTCATATCCCTGCACCAACGCCAGCGCCGTCGGTCGGTCTGGGAGATCCAGGGCCGACACCTTCACCGGCGCGTCCGGCTTCAACAGATCGAACGCCACCAGGCGGCCATTGCCAGTACGGCGATCCAGGACGTAGGCATACCGCCCGAGCAACACCGCCCCCGCGCCGTCGAGACTCTCGCCCAGCAACGCCAAGCCATCCCCCGACTGCTCGAAATCAAGGGTGAACGGTTGGTTCCCTGTCTCCTGATCGTCCTGGTCAAACTCGTTCCCCGCCTGGTCTGTCAGCGTGACACCCAACGTCAACCGCACCGCACCCTGACGATCGCCGTCGTACCACAGCGTGATCTCACGTCGATCCGCACTGGCATCCACCCGACGCAGGAAATGTCCGGCGTCGAAGGCGATCCAACCGAGCTGCTCCGGTGCCAGGAATTCGGCCGGGACCGGCTCATTGAACCGGACCCGGATCGGCAGCAGGCTCGGTACGTTGGTCGCCCCCTCGGGCGGCCAACTGAAGATCACGCGCGATCCGAACGTGTCCTGCGCCCCCGGATCCTGCAGCACCGGTCGGCTGCCGCCAAATATCACCGAGTACTCGGTCACATCCGTCCGTCCGCCGTTGTCGGCCACCGTCCCCTTCAACAGCACCCGGCCCGCCTGCTTCATCCGCAGCTTCCATTGGGTCACCCGCCGGGTCACTGGTGCGGGTTCCGCTCCGCCTTCCTCCACCGGGATCGTTGGGTTCACCGCCACCAGTTGCACGTCTGCCACCGCCACCGTCTCGCCCCGGGCGTTCACCGCCTGCACCACCGTCAGGGTCGGGACACCCGCCGACACGTCATCCACCGCCACCAAAGTCAGCGTCGCGCCATCGCCCTCGGCCAGGCCCGACACCGGCAGCACGGGTGCATGCGAGATCTTTAGGACCGGCCGTTCCGTGCCTTCAACCGCCGTGTTCGACAACCCGTTCTCGGCGAAGCGCAACTCAGCCGCCACCGCCGTCGTCACCCGTCCACCGGTGGCAAAGCCCCCTGCGTTGGCCGTCTGGAATGGGAACCGCGGATGCGTCGCCACCAAGGCCCGGGCTCCCGCCTGCGCCGAGGGCCGATAGAAGAATCCGAAGTGGCCGGTGTCGTCGGATACCGACAGCGTGTCGCCCTCGGTGAACAGGCCCGGCACGCCCGCCTCCGCCGTCTCCACCCGCACGATCGCACCGGTGACCGGGCGCGCTTCACCCACCGGATCGCCGCTCGGATCCAGACGCACCGAGACGACCTTGCCCGCCACCTTCAATCCTTGGCTGAAGGTCAACGGCAGGATGCCGAAGGCCGCCGTCTCCCCCAGGTGCGGATTCTTCTCCGCCTCCGCCACCCGCGTCGTTGTCGGGTTCAGCCCCGCTCCGCGCGCGGCTTCCGCCAGCTTCCGCGCCAGGACCCCGGTGAAAGGAGGCGACTGGGTCACGATCCGTCCACGGCCCGGTCCTTCCGGCACGAACGTCGCCGTGTCCACGATCTGGTAAAATCGTTTCCCATCCAACTGCACCGGCATGACCACGCCGTACACCGCGTTGGTCGGTTCCACTCCCGCCGGCAATCCCAGCGAAGCCACTTCCACCGGGAAGGAGACATCCATCGACGCCCGCAGCGGTGCCCCGGATTCCGTCAGGACAAACGCGCCCACGAAGGGTCCCGACTCCGGCGGACGCAACCCGCCCACCAACGCCGTGAAGTCACTCACCTTCATCGGTTCCAGTTTCAGGATCACCCGGCCATCCACAGCCCCCGGCTCCACTTTCAATCGCACTTCCCCCGTCTCACCGGATGCCGCCACTTCGCCCCCGGTCGCAAACAGACCCACGGATCCATCGCGGAAGATCTGTTTCACCGGCGCAATCTCCGTGCGCGATCCGTTCCGGTTCACCAGCACCGCACGCAGGTCGTCGTCCACTCCCGCCCGGATGAAATCATTGAAGCTGCCGTCGGCACGCGACACCACCGTGCTCGTCTCGCCCGTGGTCTCGTTCACCAGGATCACCGCCGAACGTGGATCCGCAATGCCCGGCCCGCCGACCATCCGCGCGACACCCTCCAGCGGTTCATGAATCTCCAGTCCGATATCCGTCCGCCGCACCCGATCGGTCTCGGTCACGAAGCGGAACTCGTTCACCCCTTCCAACGGCAGTCCCTCGCTGTCGGTGATCGTCCGCGCCAGTTTCAGCACGACCTCCGCCTCCGGCGGCAGCGTGGTCGTCGGCAGCAACGTCAACACCGTGCGCGCCGGACTCAGGCTGATGCTGAACGGCAGCGCATTGGTCCCCACCAACAACTGTACCGCCCCCGCCGCCACCACCCGCGCCGTGGCCACCGGCTCATCAAACACCCATTCCACCGGCGTCACCCGCGAGACGTCCGTCGCACCGTTCACCGGGCTCACCCGCACCACCCGCGGTCCACGCGCCGCCACTGACAGATCCCGCGCCACCGCCGCCAGATTCGAGGCCACGTCGAACGTCTCCGACCCGGTGTCGCCCGTGGCCGGATCCAACACCCCCACCACCGTCGCCCCCGCCGGAGCGACCAACCGATACCGTCCGTCCGCCCCGCTGAACGCCGTCCAGCCTCCCGACCGCAGCTCGAATCCCGCCCGCGGACTGCCATCCCGCCCCCGGGCCACACCCGACACCACCGCCTGCCGACCGCCCACCCGCACCAACACATGCATTCCGCCCCCATCGATCCCGGTCAGGCCACCCGACGCCGGTTCCACCCACTGCGGAAGTCCCGCGGCATCCGTCCGATACCGCGCCACGGGTTGCAGGCCGAATCGGCCTTCATCAAAGATCACCCGGCCGAGCACGTACTCCTGGTTCGGCACATCGGGAACGAAGTCCGCCCGCAACGTCCGTCCCGGCACCACCCCGGTCACGTCGAGTTCGAACACCACCGTCGCCGCTCCCGGCAGCGGCACGTTGCCCAACTCTTCCAGCGTTCGCACCCGCAGGACCGTCGCCTGCGAACCCGCCAGATCTCCCGTCGCCGCCCGTACCCGGACGCCCTCCGTCACCGTCTCGCCACCGCCCGCTCCCAGCACCGCGCCCGCAAATCCCGTCGGGGCCAACACCTGCACCCGGACCACCGCCTCCGCGAGTTCCTCCCCGGCCAACAGTTGAAACGGACGCAGCGGAAACTCCGCCCGCAACACACCTGCACCCGCGCCCGGCCGTTGGTAACCCGACACCGTCGTCTCATAGCGCGGCAGGACCCGACGCGTCCCATCGCGCAGTCGGTATTCCTCCGTGATCTCGCAGCGCACCGTCAGGCCACTGGCCAACGGACCAGACGAGGACCGGAAGTCGACCTCCGCACGGGCCGTTACCAGCAGGGGATCCCGCGCCGCCGGACGACTCGACGGATCCACCTTGCCGGTGGCCGTCCAGGTCGAGGTCGCAGGCGCGACGCCGACGCCTCCCAGAAGTTCGGTTCCCACCGTGGGCACGGGCGGAGCCGAAGGCACGCCGTCGGCCACCACCAGCGTCACCACCCCGGCCGACGTCAGCGGAACTTCCACCGGATTGATCCCGCCGCCACGACCCGTGCTGAAGGTGACCCAACGCGTTTCCACTTCATCCCATCGCACCACCGCCACGACCTCGTCCGCCCCCACCGCCACCGAGGGGATCAACCGCGCCAATCCTCCCGCCGGCGCCGGGATAGCCACCGCCGCCAAGGGACTCCAACCCGACGGCAACCGCGCCGGCAGGGTCTGTGCCGTCAATGCGATCGCCACGTCCCCCGCACGTGCCACCAACCGCGGCGAACCCAGTTCCACGACCGACCCCACCGGACCCGACGCCTCCCGCCACACGGGAAGAAAACCTTCTTTGGAGAACCGGACCATCGCCCGCGTTCCCTCGGCCGGGACCGTGACCCACCCGCCGCGACCGGATCGCACCGGCGCGCTGGAACCTACGGTCACCTCGACTCCTTCGAGCGGGAGTCCACGTCCATCCAGCGTCCGCCCCACGCCCAACCGACGCGTCTCCACCGCGGCCACGTACAGCCGGGCCTCGACCCGGGGCACTCCTCTCGTCACCGGCAGGATCACCGTGAACGGCGAAACCACCTTGCCGCTCTCCAGACCCGATTCCGGCAGGAACGGTGCCACATCCAGAAAGGGGCGACCCCCGGCATCGAGCTGGAACTCCGGCGGAGCCCCGTTCAACGCTTCAGCCCGGTCGAAGCGAAGCACCACCGGACCCTTCAACAGGCGCGGTGCCCCGTTCGAGATCACCACGTCCACCGACCATCCGCCCGCCGGCAATGGGCGCAATCCACGCAGGAAGACGCTTTCGCCGGCGGTCGCCGGCGTCAATTCGAGCAACTGTTCACCCAGTCGAAACGGTCGTGTCTCTTGTCCCAACAAGGATCCCGACAACCATCCAATCCACCCGAGCAGACGCACCCACGCCCACCCCACCGACCCAATGCGTTTCATGAAAATGTCTCCCACTCACTCCCCCAGCTCCGGAGGGACGAGCTCCGGAGGGACGAGCTCCGGAGGGACGAGCTCCGGAGGGACGAGCTCCGCGAGTCCGACGCAATCCGCGAGTCCGACGCAATCCGCGAGTCCGACGCAATCCGCGAGTCCGACGCAATCCGCGAGTCCCCATCTAGCCGCGCTTCCGCATCCCCGTCGCCGCCATCAACCCGATGCCCACCCCCAACAACCCGATCATCCGCGCCTCCGGCACCACCGTCGCCCGGACATAGCCCACACTTCCCAAACCATCCCCGTTCTCAAAAAAGCTGATCGCCAGGCCCAGGCTCCGATCGCGGTACACCGCGGGCAGTTTCACCTGGATTTCATAGGCGATGGACATCGTCTCGCCCGACACCGACTCCAAACGCGGCAACACCGATGTGATCGTCAGCGCTCCTGCCGGGATCGCCAGCGAGCCCGGCGACGTCGGCAAGGCCAGCAACCCGAACACATCCGACACCGCCAGCGTGGTCGAACCCGGCGCCTCGACCCGGTACAGCGTTACCGAAAGGGAATCATGCAAGTCCCCTGCCGATGGGAACTCGGCCGAACGGAATCCCAGTTCGAGACTCACCCGATCGCCGCCGACGCCCTCGGGCAGGAGCTCCACCAGGACCGAACGCGTCCCGTCGGCGCTGCTGAACTCGATCTGGGTACGGTCCGCATCCTGAGCCAGCGCGACCGGACTCCGGGCGCCGCCCACCAGGATCAGCGTCATCGCCAACCGCCCGAACCCGCCGAAGTCTCGTGTGGATATCATGATCGTCTGCCCGGTTCATCCACCTCTCCCCAAAGCGCTCAAACCGGGGGGGACGGGGAGGAAAAAGCTGTGCTTGCATGAAATGCCCCGGAACCAAAAAGAAAAGCGAGCACCAAGCCGTGCCATCGGCTGAGTAGCCGAATTCGGACACCACCCCCGATCGCGAAGTGGATTCTCGGGCCTTGCCGGGACGGGCGTCTTCATCCCGGAGGGATGGCAGCGATGAGCCCGGGGTCGGCGCCGAAACGCCTCCGGCGGAGAGCGACCTGGGGGCGGCACCGCCTCGCATCGCGGGCCAAGCGTGGGGAACTTCGCGGAGCGTCCATCCCCGTCCACCACGTCGCCCCGATCGCGATCACACTTTGCAAAGTGTGAT
>JBDNHZ010000270.1:0-25112 GCA_041688515.1 Verrucomicrobiota bacterium | reverse complement strand
TTGTCAGGAATCCTCCATGACCCATCAAGTTGGCCCACCCCAGGTGCACACGCGTTGGAACAACCGGCTTCCACCGGCCCTGGAAATCGAGTCCGGAGACACCGTCGAGTTCACCTGTCTGGATTCCAGCGGCGGTCAGGTCACTCCGTCGTCTTCGCTCGACGACTACATCCGGATCGACCGGAGCCGGATCCACACGATCACCGGCCCGGTCTATGTCCGGGGTGCCTGTCCCGGAGATGTCCTCGAGGTCCGGATCCGGCGGGTGGATCATCACGGATGGGGATGGACGAGCATCGTGCCGGGGTTGGGCTCGATTCCGGAGCGGTTCGACAGCCCCTCTCTTTTCCTGTGGCACCTGGACGGGGACGTGTCGCGTTCCATGCCCGGGGTCACGTTGCCGCTGGCGCCCTTTCTGGGAATCATGGGCGTGGCACCGGCGGAGGAGGGCGAATGGCGGACCCGCCCGCCCGGATCGTTCGGGGGCAACCTTGACGTTCGCCAGTTGGTTCCCGGAGCGACGCTGTACCTGCCGGTTTACAATGAGGGTGCCCTGTTTTCCGCCGGGGATGGCCACGCGGCTCAGGGCGACGGAGAGATCTGCATCAACGGCATCGAAGCCCCGATGACGGCGGAGATCCAACTGACGGTCCGCCGGGATTTCCGGATCGACCAACCGTTGGCGGAATTGCCGCCCCAGGATCAGCGGGGTCCCGATCTCGGCAGTTGGGCCTTCATCCAGTCGGCCGAGAATCCCATGGATGCCGTCCGGGGAGTCGTTCATCGGGCGGTGGATTTCCTGGTGGCACGCCGGGGATTGACGGCGGAGCAGGCCTATCTTCTGTGCAGCGTGGCGCTGGATCTCCGGATCAGCCAGTGCGTCAACGTGCCTCAGATCACCATCACCGGGATGCTCGGGAAGGCGTTGTTCCGGTAGTCACGGTTCAATGCTGACGGGCATTCCCACCCAGACCATCTGCCGGAGGTAATCCGCGTTCCAATTGGCCAGACGGAAGCATCCGTGGCTCTCCGTCCTTCCCACCTGTTCCGGTCCGGGCGTCCCGTGGATCCCGTAGCCAGGCCGGTTGAGTCCGATCCAGGCGACCCCCACTGGGTTGTTTGGGCCCGGCGGCAGGACCAGCTTGCGACCGAGGCTCCGGCCTTCGGCGGACTCAGGGAAGACCCGTGGATCGAAGGTGTAGTTGGGATCCTTCACGGCGACCGCCACGTGCAGGTCCCCCACCGGGCGCTTGGAGGCGATCTTCCCGATGCTGCAGGGAAAATGGCAAAGAAGCC
The DNA here is from genome assembly GCA_041688515.1 of Verrucomicrobiota bacterium. Lineage (GTDB taxonomy): Bacteria > Verrucomicrobiota > Verrucomicrobiia > Limisphaerales > UBA9464 > UBA6176. The sequence continues at coordinate 23,816 of JBDNHZ010000270.1, read as the reverse complement.
CGCCGCGCTCATCGAAGGCGCGCAGGTAACGCCCGGCCAGGCTCACCCGCACCCGGGCGGCACGCCGGGCAACCGGCCATTTCGGGCTGGGAACGATCAACTCGGTGCCCGGCCGGACCAACGCCCAGTCCACGGTCGGATTCAACCGACGGATCAGGCTTGGGTGTGACCGGCTCTGCTCGGCGACCCATTCGAGGGTCGACTCGTGATCCAGTGAGTTGGCCTGGGATTTGCCCAGCCAGGTCATCGGAAGCGGTCGGATGCGCGACAGGTCGTCGGCCGTGACGGTGATCGGGATCGTGGGCGGGGATTCGAGACGGAGTTCCCGGAGCGTGTCGCGGTCCAGGCGTCCGCTGGACTCGATTCCCTGCTGCATCTGGAAAGCGCGCAGAGCGGCCTCGGTCTGGGCTCCGCCGACCCCGTCGATGGAACCTCCGTTGATCCCGTGGGCGAAGAGCGCCAACTGGGTCTCCAGGGTATTGGCGGGAGGGCGGGGAATCCACGGGGTGCTGGTCCGGTCCGGTTCGGTGGCAGGATCGATCTGGCGGCGCGCCAGCAATTGGGTCGAAACCTGGACGCCGGTCGCGGGCGGGGTCCCTTCCCATCGCAAGGCCTGGGTTGAAACCTGGACCGCGACCGGAGGCGGGACGGGAATTGGAACGATGGGCGTCGTGGAGTCCAGCGGAGTGATCCCGCCGGCGGGTGGCACCGCGGTCCCGGCAGATCGGGGCGTACGGTTGGCGGGAGTTTGCGAACGGGGCCAGGCAACCCAGACGATCACCCCGACGAGCGCGACGAACAGGCACAGAGCTGCGAGGGTGGCCTTACGCCCTCCCTTGGATGCCTTGCCACCGGGCAGGGAAAATCTGCGACGTCGATTCGCCACAGCGAAAGCCTAGTCCGGTTGCCCACCCGAATTCCACAGCAGCTTGAGCGTAACGATGCCGTTGAACGGAGGGGCCCGCGGCCCGACGGCGCCTTCCAGCGCTCCGACCTAGACATCGATGACCGGGCCGTCTCCGTCGGGTGGACCCTGGCGGTCCCGGGGATGGCCGGGGGCTGGGGTGGGTGCCTCCGTCCGGGCGATGGCCGGTCGAGAATTCACGCCGAAGAGCTTGTTCAGGATCCAACTGACGAAGCTGACCACCAACCCTCCGCCGACCGACGGCCAGAATCCGCGGACTTCAAAGCCGGCCACGAGTTGTCCCGCCAGCCAGAAGAGAAGGGCGTTGATGCAGACCAGGATGATCGGGATGCCCAATCCGAGGGTGATCAGCATGAGTGGTACGGATGCCAGCAGCAGCACCGGTCGCACCAGGACATTGAGGAGACCGAGGACGAGCGCGGCGAGCAGCAGTGGGGGGAGCCGATGGCATTCGACGCCCGGCAACCTCGACGCAACAAACACGGCGAGGGCGGTCGAGAGCCAGCGCAGGAAGAATTGGGACCAGGGAGATTTCACGAGCAGTGCCGGGTCATGGATGCCTCGCAGCGGCCGGCGCGCTCAGCCGGTCCTCTTCACCAGCTTCGCACGGGCCTTGGCCAGCCAGTCGGCCTGCGGCGGGAACAGGAATCGCTGTTCGACCAGATCGACGTGGGACCGGGCGCGGTCGAGGTCGTTCTGGCCGAGGGCGCACTCCAGTTGACCCATGTTCCAGAACGTCTTTTCCTCGTTGGACAGATTGGCAGGATTGACGCCATCCAACGTGCGACGCGCCTCGGTGAATTGGCCGGTCTGGGCGAGGGCAAGGCCATGGTTGATGACGGCGATGCGGGATTCCGGAGCCCGGCTGACCACGTCCACCGTGAGACGGATCGCCTGCGCCGGATCACGGCGGGACATGAGGAGGACGGCGGCGTAATTGTTGATGGCGACGGGATTGGTCGGGGCGAGTTGGTAGGCCTTTTCGCAGGCAGTGATGAGCAGGTCGGCATTCTGGGTGTCGTGGGCGCTCTGGGCCATCTTCTGCCAGAACTCGACCTTCCCACCCAGGACGCTTTCCAGTCGCTTGTAGATCGCCTGGGCGGTTTCGTTGTACCCGAGGCGTTGAAGCGTCGTCCCGCATTCGAAGGCCATCAGGGTGTCTTCCGGCATGGAACTCAGCATTTGGCGGAAGGATTCCTCGGCGCGCGCACGCTTATCAAGTCCGTGCTCGGCGACGCCCTCCAGGAAGAACGTGTAGCCACCAAACACGCGGGCGAGCCGCGGATTGTTGCGCATCTCCACCGCGACCGACCTCAGGTCATCCCAGCGCTGGGCGGTCGTCAGCATGCGTCCGATCATCAGCCAAAGCTGGGGCGCCCCAGGAAAGGACGGCATCTGCTGGCGGGCGAAATCCACCGCCAGATCGTGCATGCCGAGCAGGTTCCACACCTTCAGCAACAGATCGGCTTCCGTCACCGTCTGGGGGGGGACGGCATAGGCCCGCGCCTTCTCCACCGCAAGGGCGTGCTGGCCGAGGTAGTTCAGGAGCATCCAGTATCGGATGTGATCCTGGATCCGGTCGGCGCGCAGGGCTTGCAATTCGGCAAAGGTGGCGTTGAACCCATCCGGATCGAGGCGCTGCGACTGGATGTTCAGCAGCAGTTGCAGCGCGTGCGTCTGGTGCGCCCGGTCCTTCGTTCCCTCGGTCAGGATCCGGAGTCCTTCCTTGATCCCGGACGGCGGTCCCCAGACCGAAGCCCAAGCGGCGTGGTACAACTGCAGTTGGGGGTCGGTCCCCAGCTCGGCTCTGTGCTGCTCCCAGAGCTCGGCAAACTGGTCCATCCGGGAGGTCTCGAAATAGGCGATGGCGAGGGAGTGGCTGGTCGACGGCGTGCGGGGCTGTTGGGGTTCGCCGAGCAGTCGAATGGTAAGTTCGTGGAGTTCGGCGCGCTCGAAGAACTTACCTACCAACTCGAGATCGGCCTGGTTGGTGCGGGTCAGTTGCAGCAGCCAGTAGGCCTGTCCGACTCCCATGCCCACCCAACGGCGCTCCAGTCGCTCGTCCCGCCCCAGAATATCCAGCAGGCCGCGGATGGCACCGATGTCGCCCTGGTTGTTGGCGATGGCCGAGGTCCAGGCCTGGATCGCCTCAGGCTTGTTGCCGGCCTCTTCCTGCTTCCGGGCCGTCCGCATCAGCGACCGGGTCTGGAGCAGGTCCAGACCGCTAACCTTGACCACCGGGACGATTCCCGCGTCGGTAGTGATCCAGACCTTGGGCAGCATGATGCCGAGCGCGAGCCCGGCCAGGATCAACAGGCTGAAGGCCCAGCGGAACTTGGCATCGTCCCGAAGGACCGCGATGATGCTGGTTTCGCGGCGTTGCGAGGACGCGAGAAGGGAGCCCAGACTGTGGCGCTTTCTGGATCGGCGTCGGATTTTTTCGTCACCCATGGCGGAAGTACTGCCAACAAAGCCCTTCCTCCGCATGGGTCGCAAGCCCTGTTTTCCGGTTTCAGGCCGATCGGGTGCATCCGGACACGGCCCCCTCCTGGGAGCGCAGGCGTCCCCGCCCACCTCATCCTCCCAGCCTCCCGAGATCACAGGACGAGCTCTTGGAGGGACGAGCTCCGCGAGTCCGAAACTACGGGAGTCGGTCATGGGGACTCGTAGAACACGTCGCGATGTGGGCGACGGTCGCGCCGGCTCTTCCCGAACTGAATCCGGTTGGGTAGTCTCGGCGTCGGTGATTCCCATGTCCTGGATTCCAACGGCGGCGCTGGTGGTGATGGCGTCGGTTGCAACGGCGCGCCTCCACGCCGCGGCGGAGGAGGAACTGGCCCTCGGCGTCAGAACCACCGAGGCCCTCACGCCGGCCGAACAGTTGAAGAAGTTCAAGCTGCCGCCCGGCTTCAGCATCCAGCTGGTCACCCAGGAACCGGACATTCACAAGCCCATGAACCTGGCCTTCGATGCCCTGGGCCGGCTGTGGGTCACCACCTCGATCGAGTATCCCTTCGCCGCACCCACCCACCGTCCTGCTCGGGACCGGGTCATGATCTTCGAGGATTTCGGCCCGGACGGGCATGCCCGCAAGGTGACCCAGTTCGCCGATGGACTGAACATTCCGATCGGGATCCATCCCTTCCGCAGCCCGGGAAAGGACGGACGCGAGACGTGGAAGGCGCTGGTGTGGTCGATTCCCAACATCTGGCTCCTGGAAGACACGGACGGAGACGGCAAAGCCGATCGTCGCGAACTCTTCTACGGTCCGTTCGATCACACCCGCGACACGCACGGGAACCAGGCGTCGTTCCGGCGCGGCTTTGATGGATGGCTGTATGCCACCCACGGGTTCAACAACGATTCCCACGTCACCAGCCGGGATGGCAACCGGGTCGATCTGAACTCGGGCAACACCTACCGGGTCCGTCTCGACGGTTCCCGGATCGAACATCACACCTGGGGCCAGGTGAATCCGTTCGGCCTGACCTGGGATGCCCGCGGTAACCTCTACTCCAGCGACTGCCACAGCGCGCCCATTTACCAACTCCTCGCCGGCGGTTTCTACCCGAGCTTCGGCAAGCCGCATGACGGCCTCGGGTTCGCTCCGACGTTGATGGAGCATGCCCACGGCAGTACGGCAATCGATGGTGCCTGTTACTACACCGACGACCTCTGGCCGGCCGAGTTCCAGGACAATTTCTTCATCGGCAACGTCATGACCAGCCGGTTGAACCGTGACCGGATCGAGTTCACCGGTTCCTCTCCGCGCGCGGTCGAGCTGAAAGATTTCCTGACCTGCGAAGATCCCTGGTTTCGACCGGTCGACACCTGCCTCGCTCCGGACGGAGCATTGTACATCGCCGACTTCTACAATCGGATCATTGGCCATTACGAGGTGCCCCTTCTGCATCCTGGCCGGGACCGCGAACGCGGCCGCCTGTGGCGCGTCGTCTATCATGGAACCGAGGGTCAGCCGCGTCTGCGTCCCGGTGCCCTGCCTGGGACGGTAGAAGGATTGGTGGGTGAACTTGCGTCGCCCAGTCTCTCCCGCCGGCTCCTCGCGATGGAAGAGTTGGACGATCGCTTCGGCGTGCGCGCCCAGGCTCCGGTCCTGGCAGCCGCACGGAAGCCGGTAAACGTGCATCAACGCATCCATGCCCTGTGGATGTTGGAACGTCTCCAGGTCCTCGAACCCGGCCTGTTGACCGAGGCCAGCGCGAGTTCCGATGTCCTGGTGCGCATCCACGCACAGCGGATCGCCACCGATCTCCTCTACCGGCAGACGCGTCCAGGTGGAATCGCCGCCGCTGCCGCCCAGGCAGCCATGCGGGTGGCTCTTCAGGGATTGCAGGACGTGGATTCCCTCGTGCGCCGGTGCGCCGCCGAGGCCCTGTCCCAGGCTCCCACTGCGGAAGGCTTGCAGGCATTGCTCCAGGCACTCGCGGCGGCGGATGCCGCGGACGCGCATCTGGTCTATGTCCTGCGCAAGTCCGTCCGGGATCATCTCCGAGTGGCGGCCGTCATGCAGTCGGTCCTGGATCGCAAGGACCGAACGGACGCTGAAGTTCGAATGCTCTCGGACGTTGCCATCGCCGTCGCATCGCCTGGAGCCAGCAGCTTTCTCCTGCGGGAGTTGTCCCAGGGATCCATGCGGGGCGGTCCGTCGGCGGGCGACGTCCTGCGCCACGCAGCGCGCAACGCGCCGGAAACAGGACTGGGACAACTCGTCGAGTTGGCCCGGGTTCAGCATGCCTCCGATCCCGGTGCCCAGTTCGGACTTTTCCAGTCGGTGGAACAGGGTCTTCAGCAGCGGGGTCTGGCGCTCCCCGCTCCGGTGCGGGAGTGGGGTGCCAGCCTGGTGGCCGGTCTGCTCGGGGGCTCCGATCCTGCCGCCGGTTGGATCAATGTGCCGCTGGTCAAGGCACCCACAGCCAATCCCTGGGACCGGCAGGAGCGCCGGTTTGCCGATCGCACGGCCGGTCCGGTCCTCTCGAGTTTTCCTCACGGCGAATCCCTGACCGGGACGCTCCGTTCCGCTCCGTTTCCCGCTCCGTCCAGGTTCTCCTTCTGGTTCGCCGGACATGACGGGTATCCGGACAAACCCCTCCAGAGGCTGAACGTCGCTCGCCTCCGCGATGCCGCGTCCGGAGCAGTGCTCGTCGAGGCCGCTCCCCCGCGCAATGACGAGGCCCAGAAGATCGTCTGGGATCTGACCGCCCACGCCGGACGGACGGTGGTGTTCGAGGCCGTGGATGGCGACACCGCTGGGGCCTTCGCCTGGATCGCCGTGTCGCGGTTCGAACCCGCCGTTGTCCGACTTCCGTCCGTCGGCCTTCGCGCCGCTACTGAACGGCGCGCGGCTGCGGCCGATCTCGCCGCACGACTCGGTTTGAAGGAGCACGAACCCCTTCTTCGAACGACTGCCCTCGACCGCGGGCAGGACCCGGAAGTCCGGCTCGCCGCTGCACGTGCCTCCATGGCGTTTTCGGACGGGGCCAGCGGCGTCGTGTTGGCGGAGCGATTGACGGATCCGCAGGAACCGTCGGCTTTCACCGAAAAGCTGGGTGAGGCTTTGGCCGCCCAGAAGTCGGCCCCCGCCCGCGCGGTCGTCCTGGCCGGATTGAAGTCCGTGCCACAGCGCCTCCAGAACCGGTGGGCGCAGGGGCTCGCGTCGTCGCCCGTGGGCGCTGCCGAATTACTCCTCGCTGCCGAGCAGGGACGCGCCCCCGCCCGCTTGCTCCAGAACACCGCCGTCCGGTCCCGGCTCCTGGCCGCGCGTATTCCGGAAGCCGAGGCACGGATCCAAAACGTCGTGCAGGAACTGCCGCCGTCCGATGAAGCCCGCGAGAAGATGGTCGTGGCGCGGCGTCAGTTGTGGGAGGCGCAGGCGGCCACCGCCAAAATCGCCGAGGGCGAGCGGGTGTTCACCCAGCAATGTGCCGCCTGCCACCAACTCAACGGCAAGGGTGGACTGGTGGGGCCGCAGTTGACCGGGATCGGCAATCGCGGGGCCGAACGTCTGTGCGAGGATGTCCTCGATCCGAATCGAAACGTCGATCACGCCTTTCGCCAGACGCTCGTCACCCTCAAGTCGGGCGACACGCTCGCGGGTCTGTTCCGTCGCGATGAAGGAGCCCAGGTGATCCTCGCCAACGCCGTCGGCGCCGAAGTGGTCGTCCGCCGCGCCGACATCGCCGAGCGCCGTGAGAGTGATCTCTCGCTCATGCCCGACAACTTCGCCGAGGCGATCCCGGAGCAGGATTTCCTCCATCTCATGGCCTTCCTTCTCGCCCAGCGGGGGAAGTGAACGGGCGGAGCGGCCGAGGACGGCCGCGCGGGGCCACCCCTGGGACCGCGGGCGTCCTCGCCCTCCTCCTCCCTGCACTTAGAGAGGCCGATGCTGACCCCTCCCCAACTCCCGTTAGACAAACCGGCAGGATCGGTCCACAACCGTTCCATCCCTTGTCACCTCCGGAGCAATCCATGAAGACTCTCGCCTCGCTCGCCCTGATCACCACCGGGCTTTCCGTCACCGCAGCCACCCAACCCGCCGGCGGAAGGACCGCGGGATTCCAGGAAGGAAAGGCCCCGGTGAAATCCATCAGCCAATTGGCCTTTGGTCCGGATGGCATCCTGTTTCTCGCCGACAGCAAGGGCGCAGCTGTCATCGCCGTCGCCACCGGCGACACTCAGGCCGGCGCCGCAGCGCGGGCTTTCAAGGTCGATGCCCTCGAGTCCAAGCTCGCCGCCCTGCTTGGGTCAACTCCTGACCAACTCCTGGTCAACGATCTCGCCGTCAATCCGATCTCCGGGAAGGCCTACCTCGCGGTATCCCGCGGCCGCGGCCCCGAATCGACGCCGGTCCTGCTCCGGGTCGGTGCCGATTCCGCCCTCGAAGTCGTCGGGCTTGATCGGGTGAAATTCTCGAAAGCCGAACTCCCCGATGCACCCAAGGACGCCGTGGTTGGCGAAGGACGTCGGCAGTCGAATCCCCGGATGGAGTCGATCACCGATCTGGCCTTTCTGGACGGGCAAGTGGTGGTCGCCGGGCTTTCCAATGAGGAATTTGCTTCCACCCTGCGCTCCATCCCGTTCCCGTTCCAGAAGGTGGCCAACGGTTCGACCGTCGAGATCTACCACGGTGCTCACGGACAGTTCGAAACCCGCGCACCAATCCGCACCTTCGTCCCCATCAGCGTTGGCAATCAACCCCACCTGCTGGCGGCCTATACCTGCACTCCCCTGGTTCAATTTCCGCTCAAGGACCTGCAGCCCGGAGCCAAGGTCCAGGGCAAGACCATTGCCGAACTCGGCAACCGCAACCGTCCCCTCGACATGATCTCCTATGAGAAGGACGGAAAGCAGTACCTGCTGCTGGCGAACAGCGCGCGCGGGGTCATGAAGGTCACCACCGAGGGCATCACCTCAGCGGAACCGATCCGTCTTCCGGTGAAGGATGGGGCGACGCAGGGGCTGACGTACGAGACGGTCAGCGGTTGGACTGGCGTGGAGCAACTCGACCGGTTTGGTGCCACCCACGCGATGGTGGTGCGCAAGGTCGGAACCGTCCTCAATCTGGAGTCGTTGAACCTGCCGTGAGGTCGGGGGCTTCCAGCAGCATCCTGCACGCGGTCGCTCTCGGGTGGATGCTGGCCATCGCTCCCTTCCAGGCGTGGACGGCAACCCCGGCCTCACCCGCGTTGAAGTGGATTCCAGATCCAGCCACTGCGGGCGGTTGGCGCGTGGAGTTTTCTGGGCTGGATCCTCAGCCGCTCGGAATCCTGGCTGCCTCCGGCACCAACCGTTCGACGGCCGACTGGCAGCGTCTGCTCTCGGTGCACTCGGGAGAGGGGATTCCGGATCCGACCCTGCCCGCCATGGCGGGAGTCTATGAGGCCCGATCGAACGTCGTGGTGTTCCTCCCTGCGTTCCCTTTGCAGGCCGGGGTTTCCTACCGGGCTTCGTTCAAACCCTGGGCCCTGCCCGGAGCCGGCCCCGGCGGAACTCCGGTCAGCGCCGTCCACCGTTTGCCGGCGCTTCCGAAGGCGGCGGTGACGGTCGTGTCGGCGGTGTATCCCACGGCGTCGGAAGTGCCGGCGAACCTGCTCAAGTTCTATCTCCAGTTCTCCGGTTCCATGAGCCGGGGCCAGGTGTATGAGCACGTCCGGTTGCTGGATGCCCAGGGAGTGGCGGTGGAGCTTCCGTTCCTCGAGATCGACGAGGAACTGTGGGACCCGGAAATGACCCGGTTGACCCTGCTGTTCGATCCAGGTCGCATCAAACGCGGAGTCAAACCCCTGGAAGACGTCGGCGGTGCCCTCGTCCCGGGACAGTCCTATACGCTCGTCGTGGATCCGGGATGGATCGATGCCGCCGGGCGTCCACTGAAGTCAGAGTTCCGCAAGACCTTCAAGGTGGTCGTCTCGGATCGGGAACCGATCCACCCGGAGAATTGGAGATTGAGCCCGGTTCGGGCCGGCACCCGACTCGCCGTGGACGTGGACTTTGGTGAACCACTCGAACACGCGCTTGCCCGACGCCTGATCCGGGTGGTGGACACAGCCGGCAATGGGATCCCCGGACAATGGACGCTCGGGTTCGAGGAGCGCTCGGCGAGGTTTGTTCCGGATTCCGGCTGGCAGTTGGCCGGATGGAAGCTCCGCGTCTCTCACGTCCTCGAAGATCTTGCCGGCAACAACCCGGGCAAGGCCTTCGACGTGGATCTCTTCGAGCGCATCGAACGTCACCTGACCGAGATCCATACGGAGCTGCCGATTGCCGTCACGCCGGCCGCACGGTCCACATCGCCGTCGCGCCGCCGCCGGCGATGACGCGTGGAGGGCGAGATCAGACAGTGGAGTCAGATCTGTAACATTGTCCCTGGGGGAATGGGGCAGAGTCATGGCAAAGGCGGGGAGGCGCTGTTTCGCAAGGACCCGGACCGGTGCCGGTTCATGCCTTGGCGCGTCCACGGGATTCGCGGGTCCTGCGACCAAAGCGGTGGCGGACGCCACGCGCACTCCAGGACGCTTCGCGAGGTGCGTGGGTTCTGGGTCGATGCACGGAGTCCGCTCGGTTGGCAGAGGGAGCCAGTGGTTCCTGGGCACCGACACGGCGCAAGGGGGCCATTCGACCCCGTCCCTACGCCAACAATTCCCGGACCACGCGTCCGTGCACGTCCGTGAGGCGGAAATCGCGGCCTTGGAACCGGTAGGTCAGGCGTTCGTGGTCGATGCCGAGAAGATGAAGGAGGGTGGCCTGGAGATCGTGCACGTGGACCGGGTCGCGGACGACGTTCATGCCGAGATCGTCGGTCTCGCCAAAGGTGATCCCGGGTTTCACCCCGCCGCCCGCCAGCCAGAGGGTGAAGGCATAGGGATGATGGTCGCGACCCCAACGGACGCGGTCGTCAAAGTTGCCCTGGATGAAGGGCGTCCGACCGAACTCACCGCCCCACACCACCAGGGTATCGTCGAGGAGACCCCGGCGTTCGAGATCGAGTACCAGGGCCGCCGAAGGTTGATCGGTGTCGCGGCATTGGTGGTAGAGCTCGGTGGTGATGGAATTGTGCTGGTCCCACCCGGCGTGCATCAGTTGGACGCAGCGGACGCCGCGCTCGATGAGCCGACGCGCCATGAGACAGTTATAGGCGTAGCTGCCCGGCGTGCGGACATCGGGACCGTACTCGCGGAGGACGGACTCCGGTTCCTTCGACAGGTCGGTCAACTCGGGGACCGAAGCCTGCATCTGGAAGGCCATCTCATACTGCGCGACCCGCGCCGCGATCTCGGGATCACCCCAGGTATGGAGGTGCTGCTGGTTGAGGGCGGCGAGGTCATCGAGCATCCCGCGGCGTGCGGTCCGACTGATCCCGGCGGGGTTGGAGAGGTATAGGACGGGTTCGGCGCTGGCGCGAAACTTCACCCCCTGATGACGGGAGGGGAGAAACCCGGAGCCCCAGTAGAAGTCGTAGAAAATCTGGCCGCAGGAGGTGTTCTTGGTGACCGAAGTCATCACTGCATAGGTCGGCAGGTTCTCGGCCATGGAACCCAGGCCGTATCCCATCCAGGCCCCCAGGGTGGGACGCCCGGGAATCTGCGAGCCACTGAGGAGGAGTGAGATGGCCGGCGCATGGTTCACGGCGTCGGTGTGCATGCCCTTCACGAAGCACAGCCGATCCACGATCTGGGCCGTGTGCGGCATGAGCGCCGACACCCACGCACCGCTGGCTCCGTGCTGACGGAACGGTTCGATCGGCGCCAGCAACCGTTTGCCATCGGCCTTGCCGGTCATCGTGCTGAACCGTTTGCCGCCGATGTACTCGTCGGGAACCGGTTTGCCGTGTTCGCGGGCGAGGCGTTCCTTGTAGTCGAACAGATCGACATGGGTGGGAGCGCCATTCTGGAAGAGGTAGATCACCCGCTTGGCGCGCGGCGCAAACTGGGCACCCAGGGTCGGCCCGGTCTCGCCGGCGGCCCGGGCTTCCCGGGAGAGCATTCCGGCCAGAGCCGCCATTCCAAGGCCGGTGGTGGAACGCCCGAGAAACTCGCGTCGGGTCAATTGCCGCAGTCGTTCCGCGGCCGGGTCAGGCAGGTTCGTGCTCATTCCTTGGAGAGGGCTTCGTCGAGGTTGAGGACGGTGGAACAGGCCAGCGTCCAGGCGGCCAGTTCGATCGGATCAAGCCGGAGAGGAGACGTGGATTCGCCGGTGGCAATCAGCGTGCGGGCAGATTCGGGATCGGCCTTGAAACCGGCACGATGCCGGGCGACTCCGGCAAGCAGGATGGAGATTTCCGATCGGGTTGGGTCGCGTCCGAGGACGGATTGGAACAGGGATTGAACGCGGCGCTTGGGCACGGTGGGTTCGGCGACCAGGAGGCGGTGGGCAAGGGCGCGGGCCGCTTCGACATAGGTGATGTCGTTCAGCAGGAGCAGGGCCTGAAGGGGAGTGTTGGTGCGCGGCGTGCGGACGGTGCAACTCTGGCGGTTCGATACATCGAAGAAGAGGGTGGGACCGACGATCCGCCGCCAGAACACATACAGGCTCCGCCGGTAGAGCGCCGCGCCGGAATCGCGTTGGTAACGTTTGTTGCCAAAGGTGGCTTCCTCCCAGACGCCGTCGGGTTGGTAGGTGCGGACGGGAGGGCCGCCGACCCGTTCCACCAACAGGCCGGCAGCGGCGAGAGCGGTATCGCGGATCATCCACGAGGGCAGTCGATGACGCGGGCCGCGGGCCAGCAGTCGGTTGGCCGGGTCCTGTGCCAGCAGGGCAGGGGTGGTCCGGGAGGATTGCCGGTAGGTCGCGCTGGTGACGATCAGGCGCTGGAGATGTTTTATGTCCCAACCCGACTGGAGGAACTCGGCGGCGAGCCAGTCGAGAAGGTCCGGGTGCGACGCTCGCTCGCTCTGGAGACCAAAGTCTTCGGTGGTCCGAACCAGGCCGGTGCCGAAGAAGATCTGCCACTGGCGATTCACGATGACCCGGGCGGTGACCGGGTGCTGGGGATCCAGCAGCCAGCGGCTGAGGTCCAGTCGGTTGGTGGCGCTGGCGGGCCCTTGGGAGGGAGTGAAGAGGTGGTTGGGAACCCCCGGTTCAACGCGGCCGATGGGCTTGTTGTACTGGCCGCGGACGAGTTGGAAGGTTTCACGGGGTTGAACCATGTCTTCCATCACCATGACCCGCGGGATCGATCGGCGGGCGGCATCCCGGCGATCAAGGCTCTGTCGGAGCGCCTCGAGTCGAGCGTGGTAGGGTGGGGCATTGGTTTTCCAGTGATCCGCCATCCGGGACAGTTGCCCCGCATTCCGACGGCCGGGTTCGACCACGAGGGCCTTGCGTACTTCCTCGGGCAATTCGGCGAAGCCAGGGGTCTTGTCGATCGCTTCGCCGGCGGGTCGGGGAAACTGCGTTGTCTCCGTGGTGGCGAGGGCCACGGCTGCAGAAGTCACCTGGACGTGGGCGGAATCAACGGCGGCGGTCTGATCGGGCGTGGGGACTTCCAGGTTCGGACGGGATTGGGGATCGCCGCCGGAGCCGTCCACCGGCGTGCGATTGAAGAGGGCGAGGAGACGGTAGTAGTCGGCTTGCGAAACGGGGTCGAACTTGTGGTCGTGACACCGGGCGCAGTTGAAGGTGGCACCCAGCCAGACCGTGGCGACGGTCTCGGTCTGGTCCATCAGGTAGTCGATCCGGTTCTCTTCTGGAATGCGTCCGCCTTCGCCATTGATCATGTGGTTCCGATTGAACCCGGTGGCCAGTCGCTGGGTGGATGACGCTTCGGGAAGGAGATCCCCCGCCAGTTGCCATTGGCTGAAGGTGTCGAAGGGAAGGTTGCCGTTCATGGTCGACACCACCCAGTCGCGCCAGGGCCACATGGTTCGTTCCCCGTCGCCCTGGTAGCCGTTTGAATCCGCGTAGCGGGCGGCCTCCAGCCATTCCCAGGCCATGCGCTCGCCGTGCCGGGGCGAGGCGAGGAGTCGATCGACGGTGCGTTCATAGGCGACGGGCGATCGGTCGGATTCAAAGGCGGCCAGTTCTGCCGGACTTGGGGGAAGCCCGGTGAGATCGAAGGTTACCCGGCGCAGCAGGGTCCGCCGGGAGGCCTCGGGCGAAGGCACCAAGTGTTCCGAGGTGAGGCGGGCACGGACGAAGGCGTCGATCGGATTGCGGTCCCAGGCCGGTCCCGACGGCGGTGGGGGCGTGGGACGGACGATCGGTTCGTAGGCCCAGTGGTTTCCCCAGCGGGCACCGGCCTGGATCCACGCCGTCAGGGTTTCGATCTGGGCCTTCGAAAGGGGTTTGTGGGCCGAAGCGGGCGGCATCAGTTCGTCCGGGTCCTGCTGGAGGATCCGCCGGGCCAACGCACTTCGCCCGGGATCACCCGCGACGATGGCCGGGCCGTCTTCCTTGCCTCCCGCCTTCGCCCCCGCCTCGGTATCGAGCCGAAGGCCGCCTTTGCGTCCGGCGGCATCCGGTCCATGACAGGCGAAGCAATGGTCGGAAAGGATCGGAAGGATGTCCCGGGAGAAGCGCGGGAGCTCGGCCGCGGCGCGAGCGGTCGGCAACGCCCCGGCCGCCGCGAGAAGGATCGCGATCACGACCGGGAGTCGAGGCCATTGGCAGGCGACAGGAAGCATGACGATGGACGTCATCATGCGACGAGCGGCAGGCGTGGGTGAAGTTCGCAGTTTGAAGTTTCGGGCTTGTTTCCCGGCCCGGTCGTTGACCGGGCCGGGTGGGCTTTTCTATGGTTGGGCTTCACCGCGAAATTGCGACGTCACGTAACTCCTGATCCCTTGTTTTGCCTATGAGCCGGAAGATTCGATACGGAATGGTGGGTGGTGGTCGTGGTGCCTTCATCGGTGCTGTCCACCGCATTGCCGCTGCCATGGATCAACAGATCGACTTGGTTTGCGGCGCGTTTTCGTCGGACCCCGAACGTTCGAAGGCGAGCGGTGCGGACCTTTTCCTTCCTGCGGACCGTTGCTACGGAAGCTTTCAGGAGATGATCGAGTCGGAGGCGAAGCTCCCGGCCGATCAACGCATGGACTTCATCGCCATCGTCACGCCGAATCACGTGCACTTTCCGCCGGCAAAGCTCGCCTTGGAACGGGGTTTCCACGTGTTGAGCGACAAGCCGGCCACGTTCAATCTGGCTGAGGCTCAGGAGCTGGCGGCGTTGGTCAAAAAGACCGGTCGGTTGTACGGCCTGACCCACAACTACACCGGATACCCGATGGTGAAGGAGGCCCGTCATCTGGTTGCCAGCGGCAAGCTCGGGAAGCTCCGCAAAGTGGTGGTCGAATATCCACAGGGTTGGCTCGCGACCCGGATCGAGGCTTCCGGTCAGAAGCAGGCGGGATGGCGGACGGATCCTACCAAGTCCGGGGCTGCCGGGTGTATCGGAGACATCGGGACGCACGCCGAGAATCTCGCCGAGTACATTACGGGGCTGAAGATCGAGGAATTGGCGGCGGACCTGACGGCATTCGTCGAGGGGCGGGCGCTGGATGACGACGGCAATATGCTGTTGCGGTTCGAGGGGGGAGCGAAGGGCGTGTTGCACAGTTCCCAGATCAGCGTCGGCGAAGAGAACAACCTCAACATCCGCGTGTACGGCGAGATCGGCGGCATCGAATGGCATCAGCGCGAGCCGAACACCCTGCTGGTGAAGTGGGCGGACCAGCCGATGCAGGTGTATCGCACGGCCAATGGCTACCTCAGCGCCGCCGCCAAGGCGGCCGGGCGCACTCCGCCGGCCCATCCCGAGGGGTACCTGGAGGCGTTCGCCAACGTGTACAAGAACTTTGCCAATCACGTCCGCGCCCGGCTCGAGAACCGGACCCCGGCGGCGGACGATCCGGCCCTGGATTACCCGCGCATCGAGGACGGTGTTCGCGGCATGGCCTTCATCGAGGCCGTCGTGAAGTCGTCCAAGGCCAATGCGGCCTGGACGCGCGTGGGACATTGAGGCGGGCGTCAGGGGGGTTGGGGGCCCTCGGAGCTCTGGAGGGACGAGTTCCACGAGTCCATCACCCGCCCGATCCGTCAGCGCGGTCCGGCTTCCAGCAGGCGCTGGATGCTCTTCATCAGGACGCCCTGCGCCTTCGGAGAGACATTCGATGACCGGGGCTCCGTTTCATATCCGCCCAGTTCATAGGCCTTCTCGGTACCGATATAGGCGGTTCCATAGTCCCCATAGGCTGCCATGGCGACCTTGAGGTCCGGTCGCATGTTGCGGGCAGCGAGCTGGTACTCGACGAAGAGTTCCCCCGGAGTGTGCAGGAGCCGGATCTCGCCGAGGCGGAGGCATGAGACGTCGGTTCCCTTGCCGGCCCGCACCCGCTCGACGAAGGCCAGTTGGGAGGCGAGGACGAACCGCTGGGGGGTGGGGCGTCGGATGGCCGCATCCAGTTCGTCGAGCTTGAGGTGGGCAGCCGGAGGAAGCAGTTGGGTGTCGACTTCCCAGCCGATCTCCTCGGCCCGGATCGGCTGTCGTTCGGTGGCTTTCCAGGCCCGTTCCATGCCATCCGCGAGGCGGCCCGCGAGGATCGCTCGATTGGTGGGAGATCCGTCGTTGTACTTGCCCGCCCCGATGTTTCCACCGGCACCGTTGAAGTGGACGTGCATCCCGCCTGGTACGGCCTGGTCCCGCAGGAACCGGGCGATGCCGGGGAAGTCGGGGTTGGCCAATCCGGTGCGGTAATAGCTCTGCGGATGGGTGGCGTAGTAGCTCAGGACGGCAACGGCGGCATCGCCATTCCAGAAGCTGACCAGCACGACCTCGGGATCGATGACGCCTTCCGGGGCCGCCTGAAGCGCCGGATCCTGACAGGCGGTGTATCGCACCGCGCGCACGTTCCCGTCCGGCCCGGCCACCCGCCGATTGGAGGCGACCTTGAAGACCTCCGCCTTACCCCAGCCGACGTGGGTCAGGGGCTGGAATTGCGTGGTGGCCGTCTGGACGGCATTGCTGGCGCGGAGAATGGCGGGTTGAACGATTGCGGACTCGAAGGGCCCGGCGGGAAGCCCGCGCTCGGTCAGGACGCGTTCGGCGGTCGAATCCGCGACGGGGGCATCGTGCTGGTGCAGGCTGTGGAGCGAGACCCGCTGACGACGGGTCCCGGCCGCCGCCGCCAGCGCGTCGCGGAAGGCGTCGTGGGAGTCATTGGCCACGCCGATCCAGTCGATCGCACATAGGACGATGGGTTCTCCCGCGCCGCGGAGGACGATGCCACGGCAACGCAGGGTGAGTTCCCCAGCTCCGATCATCGGGTCGTAGGCCAGAAGGGTGCCCGTTGCGGGCGTTGCATCCGAATCGAAGACGGAGATCTCCAGCGCGGCGGAGGCCGTTTGAACCAGGATGGTGACCAGTGCAGTGACCGCGAGAAGGATCCGGGGCGACATTCTTCGAAGGATGATGCGCCGGATCCACCGGGTCGATCCCCCAATCGGCGCGCCTCGGACGGTGGGTTTGGCAGGCTTCCGTCGTGTTGGTGATACCATGGGCCGGTTCGCGTCGACGCTTCCTTCAGTGCCTGACGGGGATAGCCGGCGGCGCACGGGTGATTCCGGGAGCGCTGAACTCGAACTGACCGGAGACAACAAAAAGGGCGCCCGAAGGCGCCCTTGATGTGACTGGGTTCGAAGCTCTATTGGTTCGGCATCGACCAGCGCAGCGCCTGCTGCGTGGAAGCGGCGGAATCACGAATCGCCTCGCGGAAGCGGGACGAGGTGACCTGCTGCACGGAGCCGTCACCCAGGAGGATGTTACCGGCGGAATCATGCGTGCGGGCCGTGAAACCCACCCTGGGGTTCACAGCGATGGCGTTGGCAGCGAGAACCGGGAGTTGGACGCTGAGGGGCTCGCCCGCCGGACCGCCGGTGAACGGAGCGGCAGCCGCGTTCCTCAGGGTCACAGGAGCGGGGATGGAGATATCGGCGCTGATGTTGCGATCGCCACCGAGGATCGTCTGGGGATTCTCTTCCGAGGCATCGAGGCCGACGAAGTAGGAGACGAAACGATTGGCATTGGCACCGCCCACGCGGACCAAGTGCAGGAAGTTCGTGGCCTCTTGGCGATTCACGGTCTCACCGGTCAACTGGCCGTCCGAGGGACAGATGATGATCTTCGGAGTGGAGAGCTCGTTGGAAACAGCATTGAAATGCTGCCAGGTGAAGGCGCCGGCAACTGCGGTGCCGCCGTTGTTGGTGTCGACGGTCCAGGGGAACGCGCCGTTGTTGTCGGTGGAGAAGATACGGAATCCAAGACCGATGTTCTTCAGGTTGTTCACGCACTTGATCCGTTGGGCCTTGGACTTGGCTTTCGCCAAGGCGGGCAGGAGCATGCCGGCAAGGATCGCGATGATGGCGATCACGACGAGCAACTCGATCAGCGTGAACGCGCTCCGACGCTGGGAATGGAGACGATTCATAGGTTTTGTGTGAATTTAGCGGGCTTAACGCGGCGCGACTCTAGGGAGATGACCCAGTGTGTCAACGCCATTTCCCTTCAGTGCTTAGCACTCGCAATGCCACCGACTCACAGGGTTCCTTGCGAGCGTCGGTTTCTGCCTCGGCCTCACTTCCGCTTCGGCTTCGGAAACGCCCTGTCGCCCGCTTGGTTCTACGCGCGCCGTGTGGATAAAAAGGAACAGATTCCACCGGCTGTTGTGGTCATTCATGGAAAAGATGAATGTCTAAATATCTATCTATCAATTGGATATTGTATTCGTTCTTCAGGATGGCATTCCCGCTGCTTGCGGGGATTTGCCGCAACGCAAAGGGCGAAGTGGGCGGTCCTGAATCCGACCGGAGATTCGAGACTGAAGAGCAAGACCGGTGAAGATGCCGCGAGTGATGAGAAGAGGAAAAGCCACCAACCCGCCCAAGCCGACTGCTCCGAAAGTGAGCCTTTGCGGTGCTGGACGCGGGGGGGTGTCAATTCTGGAAGTCAAGGGCTCATTCCGGCGGCCAAGCAAGTTCCCGAAACATTCCCGATTGGCAGTTGATTTTCGTCCGTGGGCGCAGGTGGTGCCACACCCGTCTGTGCCCCGGACCTTCCACAGCCCCTGTTGCGTGTCCTGTATTTCCATTAACCAAAACCCAGCCCCCGACGGTTCCTCCCGGATCCAAGGGGGCGTTCACGGAAGCTAGAACCCATGAAGAAAATCGAAGCGATCATCAAACCGTTCAAATTGGAGGAAGTGAAAGATGCGCTCCACGACGTGGGCATCGAGGGAATGACCGTCAGCGAGGTCAAGGGGTTCGGCCGCCAGAAGGGCCACACCGAAATCTATCGTGGCAGCGAGTACACGGTCGATTTCCTCCCCAAGATCAAGATCGAGCTGGTGGTGTCTGAAGCCAAGGTGGTCGAGGCCACCCAGGCGATCGTCAAGGCGGCGAAGACGGGCAAGATCGGTGACGGCAAGATCTTCATCTCATCCGTGACGGAGGCGATTCGCATCCGGACCGAAGAGAAGGGGGATTCAGCGGTTTGAGGGCGGAGAATCAGAATATTGCGAAACACCTATGAAAAAATGGATCATGGTTTTGTGGGCGGTACTGGCGTGCATGGCCGGCCCCCTGTCGCTGGCTGCCGCTGACGCGGTGCGCAGCAACGAAGAACGACTCGAAGACATTGAGGCGTACATCAACAACACGGCGCGCAATGCGTCGACGAATTCGACAACGAAGATTCCCAGTTCCGGCCCAGGCCACAACGCCTGGCAGATGACTTCAACCGCTCTGGTGCTGTTCATGACCCTTCCGGGGTTGGCGCTGTTCTACGGCGGTCTCGTCCGAAAGAAGAACGTCCTCTCCGTCATGGCCCAGTGCATGGGGATCGCCGGGTTGGTGACGATCCTGTGGTGGGTGTGCGGGTACAGCCTGTCCTTTGCGGCCGGCAACCGGTTCCTTGGGGGAAGTGACTTCTTCTTCTTCAAGGGTGTGGATGGTTCGGGGGTTGGCCAAGGCTCCAACTGGATCTCCAACAACGTCTGGGCGATCTTCCAGTTGACCTTCGCGATCATCACTCCGGCGCTGATCGTGGGTGCCATCGCTGAACGGATGAAGTTCTCGGCAGTCCTGGTGTTCGTCACCCTCTGGATGTTCGCCGTCTACTTCCCGTTCGCCCACATGGTCTGGGGCGCAGACGGTCTCATGTGCGGTCCCCTGAATCCGAAAGCAGACATCAAGGCCCTCGACTTCGCCGGCGGTACCGTCGTTCACATGACCTCCGGTTGGTCGGCCCTCGTGCTCTGCATCATCCTGGGGCCCCGTCGTGGATTCGGACGCCAGCCGATGCAACCGCACAGCATGGCGATGTGCATGATCGGAACTGGAATGCTCTGGGT
Organism: Verrucomicrobiota bacterium; assembly: GCA_041688515.1. Lineage (GTDB taxonomy): Bacteria > Verrucomicrobiota > Verrucomicrobiia > Limisphaerales > UBA9464 > UBA6176. The sequence goes on along the minus strand of JBDNHZ010000270.1, from coordinate 4,034 downwards.
CGGTTGGTACGGGTTCAATGCCGGTTCGGCCCTCGCGGCGGACGGCATCGCGGCCAACGCCTTCACGACCACCACCCTCGCGGCCGGTACGGCCGGTTTTGTCTGGGGAATGGCGGAGTATCTCCTCAAGGGTAAACCTTCTGTGCTCGGCTTCTGCTCGGGCATCGTCGCCGGCCTGGTCGTGGTGACCCCGGCCTGCGGATTCATCTCCACCGGCGGTGCGATGATTATCGGCGTGCTCGCCGGCATCGTTCCCTTCCTCGCCTGCTGGAAGCTCAAGGCGATCTTCGGCTACGACGACGCCCTCGACACCTTCGGTGTGCACGGTGTGGGTGGAACCCTCGGCGCCATCATGACCGGTGTCCTCGCCACCAAGGATGCCAATCCCATTGTTGAAGGCCTCGCGGATGGTCTTCTGATGGCCCAGTTCAAGGCGATCGGCATCACCCTCGTCTGGTCGGTGGTCGCCACGGCCATCATTGCCTTCGCCATCAAGTACACCCTCGGTCTGCGTCCGACGGAGGAAGTGGAAGAGCAGGGTCTCGACCTCGCCGAACACGGCGAGGAAGGTTACCACGGCTGATCTTCAGCCGATTCTGTCGCCGCGCGCCGGATGGCCCGCCCGTCAAGGGCCGCCACCGGCGCGCTTTCCGTTTCCCGTGTCAGCTCAGGCGCACGATCAAGGCCGTCGTGTTGTCCTTGCCGCTACTGGCGACCGACATGTCCACCAGCCGTCGTGCGACCTCGGCGGCGGTCGGATCCGGCTCCCCGCGAAGTTGGTCGCCGATCAATTCATCCCGGAGGCCGTCGACGAGCCCATCGGTGCACAGCAGGAACAGGTCGCCGGGTTCTGCTCCAACGACGCCGAGTTGCGGGTCGACGAATTGGTTGCCGGCCCCCAGCGCCTTTTGCAGCACGCTCCTCCGCGGATGTGTCCGGGCCTCCCTTTCATTGATCTGCCCGTTCCGGAGCAGCCAGCCCACGTGGGTGTCGTCCTGGGTCAGTTGCCGGAGCGGACCTCCGCTGCCCGGCAGATGGTAGATGCGGCTGTCCCCGACATGGGCAAAGTACATCCAATGGGGGGTGAACCAGGCCAGGCTGAGCGTGGTCTGCATCCCGGAACATTCCTCGTAGCTCTGACCCAGGTAGGTCAGGGCGCGGTGGACCTGGCTGACCAACTCGGCCAGGACGTCGGTGTAGCCGGCTTGAAGTCCCTGGGCGGCCTGGTGGAAGGCGCGGGGCATCAACCCGGAGATCTTCTCCACCGCCAGTCGGCTGGCGAATTCCCCGGCCTGTGCTCCGCCCATCCCGTCACACACCGCGAAGGCGGCGTCCATCGTCTCCAGATTGGATTCTCCGTGCCGTCCCAATCGCTGGATCTCGCGCCCGTCAAAACGAACTCCCAGAAAAGAGTCCTCATTGCCAGGCCGGACACGACCGCGGTCGGTCCAGGCGGACCAGGTTACCCTCCCGGATCCGGGTCGATCCGGGTCGATGGCGGGTCGATTCTGGCTGGAGTCCGGATTCACAGGAGAGTGGGCAGGATCGTGGCGAACTCAAAGTCGATCAGGCAGAACCGGCCATCGGACTGGCGGTAGGTGACGTTTCGTACATGGACGTCATCATGCCGGACTCCGTAGGCCTCCAACTCTCCAAAGATCTCGGCCAGTCGGGCGTCGTCGATCCTTTCAACCCGTGAACCGCAATTGGTCGTGATGATCTTCCGCTGGATTGCATCGGCTTCGAGCAATCGGGGGACAAAAGGACAGCCGCGTTCCTCGAGAAGCCGCAGGACGCGGACTTCGTGTTCGAAGCGGGAGGGCGCGTCGGGCCCGTGGTAAACCTTCACGACGCGGCCATCAAAGGTGAGGTTCACCGTGGACCGGAGGGTGTTTTTGACCTGAAGCATGGAAGAGGTCGGCTGAGTATGGGACTGAGTGGTCGGAATTGGTCAGAGTGGTTCGCGGGAACCAGATGAGGGCCGTGGCTCAATCCATGGTAATCATGAGCGAAACCGTTGAAATGCCCCTGAAACCCAAATAAACGCATCGGAAGCAATGGGGAGAGTGCAAAATTGTGATGGTATGGCACCCTTCGTGCGGTTAAGGAAAAGCGCGCCCTGCGGTGCAACAAGACAACGTGGGTGCCCAGAACGTAACCTGTTAGACTCATCCATATGGCGAAGTACAAGCTCGAATATATCTGGCTCGACGGCTACGAGCCCGTCCCGAACGTCCGCGGCAAGACTCAGGTCAAGGAGTTCGACGCCTTCCCGAAGCTGGAGCAACTCCCGCTGTGGAATTTCGACGGCAGCTCGACCCGCCAGGCAGAGGGTCGCAGTTCGGACTGCGTGCTCAAGCCGGTGTCGGTCTATCCCGATTCCACCCGCAAGAACGGGGTCCTCGTCATGTGCGAGGTCATGATGCCCGACGGCAAGACCCCTCATGCCACCAATGCCCGGGCGACCATCCTGGACGATCCCGGTGCCTGGTTCGGCTTTGAGCAGGAGTATTTCCTCTATCAGGACGGCGTTCCCCTCGGGTTCCCGAAGGGCGGCGGCTTTCCTCCCCCCCAAGGCGAATACTACACCGGCGTCGGCTACAAGAATGTGGGCGACGTCGCCCGCGAAATCGTCGAGGAACATCTGGACCTCTGCCTCGACGCAGGAATCAACCACGAAGGCATCAACGCCGAAGTGGCCAAGGGTCAGTGGGAATTCCAGGTCTTCGGCAAGGGTTCCAAGAACGCGGCAGACCAGGTCTGGGTCGCCCGCTACCTCCTGATGCGCCTGTGCGAAAAGTATCAGGTCGACATCGTCTGGCACTGCAAGCCGCTCGGTAAGGACGTGGACTGGAACGGTTCCGGCATGCACTCGAATTTCTCCACCATCCACCTCCGCGAGGTCGGCGGCAAAGAGTACTTCGAGGCGCTGATGGCAGCTTTCGACAAGTACAAGAACGAGCACATCGCCGTCTACGGCCCGGACAACCACCTGCGTCTGACCGGTCTCCACGAGACCCAGTCGATCGACAAGTTCAACTACGGCGTCGCCAATCGGGGTGCCTCCGTCCGTGTGCCCCACAGCTTCGTCAACAGCGGATACAAGGGCTACCTCGAGGATCGTCGTCCGAACTCCCAGGCCGATCCTTACAAGATCGCCAGCCGGATCCTGCAGACCATCGCCACGGTTCCGTTGAAGTAACGGTTTCCTCAGGCAACCAAGATCGGCGGGAACGCCGATCCCTTCCGTTTCAGCCCCCGGCGTCATCGTCGGGGGCTTTTTCGTTGGGGGACACCACTTCGAGCCCCGGGATCAGGGAGAAGTGGGAGGCGTTCAAGGTCGCGATCGCGACACCGCTTTGCAGCGCCTGGCATCCGATCAGGCCGTCCGCAAAATCGATGGTCTTTTCCTGGGCCCGCATTTGGCCCGCCGTCAGCCCAAACGTGAAGGCGTCAGCTTCGGTGAACGCATGCACGGGGACCCGGCAAAGGAAGGCCTGTTAAAACCGGGTGGCCTTCGCCCGCTTCGATGGATCCCGGACGGCCGTCGCGCCGACCAGCCATTCCGCCAAAGCCACCGACGGCACGAAGAAGCGCCATCCGCTGGAGTCCCAAGCCCGGAACTGGGCGATCACCTGAGGATCTCCCCTTTCGAAGGCGATCAACATCGAGGTATCAAGACACAGAATCACGGAGAGCCCTTTCTGCCCGGGCGAGCTGGATCTGTTCGTTCACCGCGTCGGCCGTCTCTGGATCCGGGCCAGCCTCTTCCATCATGGCCGCCTCCAGGCGCTTCAGGTCCAGGACCTGGCCCGGGGTGGAGGAGAGAAGGAGGGGTCGGAGTTGGGACGGTTGGGGCCTGCCCGAAGGAAGCTGCCAACGTTTGCAGGGCGGCACCCATGCTGGCGATTGCTTGCCATGCCTGAGACGCGGCGGCCGCTTGGGACGACTGCGCCGGCGACTGCGTCCCCCCCTGAGGCACGCTGGAATTCAAGTAAATCGATGGTCGGGACGACAGGATTTGAACCTGCGAC
>JBDNHZ010000269.1:0-10178 GCA_041688515.1 Verrucomicrobiota bacterium | reverse complement strand
TGGATGGCCAGCCACATGCCGTGGTGCTCGATGCCGGGTTGTTCCGCCTCGAACACACATCCCTCACCGGGCTCGACGCAACAGACCGTGAAACCGAGCTCCGAAACCAGGCGACGGAAGAGGTCCGACGTTGCTTCGATCTCTCCCGCGATGGGATGCTGCGGGCGCGATGGTTCCGATTTGCGGAGCAGGATTCCCTCCTGGTCCTGACCTTCCATCACATCGCCTCGGACGGCTGGTCGATGGCGGTCTTCGCCCGTGAACTGACCACGCTCTACACCGCGTTCTCTGAGGCAAGACCGTCCCCGTTGGCCGCGCTGCTCCTGCAACCCGTCGATTTCGCCGTCTGGCAGCGGCAGTGGCTCCAAGGAGAGGAGTTGGAACGGCAGTTAAGCTATTGGCGGAACCAACTGGCCGGGGTCCCACCCGTGCTGGCGTTGCCCACCGATTTCCCGCGGCCGACGGTGGCTCGCTACCGCGGCCAGCGCCGCTCAATCGTTCTCAACGCCGATCTGTCCCGCTCCATCCAGACCCTCGCCCGCCGGGAAGGCGCAACCCCCTTCATGGTCCTGCTCTCCGCCTGGCAGACCTTGCTCGCGCGTCACAGCGGAGAGGGCGATGTCCCGATGGGCGTGCCCATCGCCGGACGTACCCGGACCGAGACCGAGGGCATGATCGGGTTCTTCGCCAACACCCTCGTCCTGCGAACCGATCTCTCCGGGAATCCGACCTTTCTCCAACTACTGAAGCGGGTGCGCGAAACGACCCTCGAGGCCTACGCTCACCAGGATCTCCCCTTCGAGAAACTGGTCGAGGAACTCCGACCGGAGCGCAGCCTCGCCCACGCGCCCCTCTTCCAGGTGGCTTTCACCTTCCAGAACACCCCCGAGGAAACCATCTCGCTCCCCGGCATCGTCATCGAACGGGTCCGCTTGGAAAACCTCACGTCCCAATTCGATCTCACCCTTTCCCTCGGCGAACAGGACGGCCAGTTCCAGGGTCAACTCGGCTACGACTCCGACCTCTTCGAACCTGAAACCATCCAGCGTTGGATCGGACATTTCCAATGCCTGCTGGAAGGCGTCGTCCTCGATCCGGATCGGCCGATCGACGATCTGCCGATCCTGCCCGAGTCCGAACGTCAGCGCGTGCTCAACGAATGGAGCCAGCCTTCGGTCGGCCCGCTTTCGCCTGCGGGCAGTTCACTCGCGTCGCCCGGTCTTCATGCCCTGTTCGATGCCCAGGTCGAACGGACCCCCGACGCTGTGGCCATGGTCTGCGGCGACACCTCGCTGTCTTACCGGGAACTGAATTCCCGGGCCCATGCGCTCGCCGGGATTCTCCGCAGGCGCGGCGTCGGTCGCGGCACGGCCGTCGCCCTGCACCTCGAGCGCTCCCTCGACTTCGCCGTGGCGGTGTTGGCCATCCTCCACTCTGGCGGTTGCTACGTTCCGTTGCCCCTCGATTCCCCACCTGCCCGCCTCCGCTTCCTGCTGGAAGACAGCCGATCCACCTTGGTCCTCAGTCGGGGACCGTTGCCCGCCGATCTGTGTCCGCCCGGGTGTCCGGTGCTGGATCTGGAAGTCCCCACCGGTGTCCCACCTGGGGCCGCGCCCGACCCCGGGCACTCTGAATGGGTCTCTCGCGAAGCGGGCGGGAACGTCCGCGGCCCCAGGGCGACCGGAGCCGACGGTGCCGATCCCGCCTTCGTCCTGTACACCTCGGGTTCGACCGGCCAACCCAAGGGCGTCGTCATCCCGCATCGCGCCGTCGCCCGCCTTGTCCTCGACCAGTCCTTCGCCGAGTTCGGTCCCAGCCTCCGCACCCTGTTGCTCGCGCCACCGGCTTTCGATGCTTCCACCTTCGAGTTCTGGGCTCCTCTCCTCCACGGCGGCACCTGCGTCGTGTTCCCCGATCGAAATGTGGATCCCGAATCCTTGGAACGCGTCCTTCACAACGGCCGGGTCAATTGCCTCTGGCTCACCGCCGCGCTGTTCAATCAACTCCTCGACCTGCGGCCATCGGCCCTGGCAGGCGTCGCCCATATCCTGACCGGCGGCGAGGCGCTCTCGGTGCCGCACATCCTCAAGGCACAAACCCTCCTTCCGCACTCGCGCCTCACCAATGGCTACGGCCCCACCGAGTGCACCACCTTCGCCTGCACCCATGCGATCGCACCGGACGAGACATTCCCCCGCGGTTCCGTCCCCATCGGTCGGCCGATCGGCCGCACCCGGGCCCATGTCCTCGATGCCCGACGCCGACCCGCGCCCATCGGGATTCCAGGCGAACTTTATCTCGGCGGCGATGGGCTCGCCCTGGGTTACCTCGGTCAACCGGAACGGACCGCGGAAAGCTTTGTTCCCGATCCGTTCCAACCCGGTACGGACGCCCGCCTGTACCGGACTGGAGATCGGGTGCGCTGGCGTGCCGATGGCACGCTGGAGTTCCTTTCTCGCCTCGATGATCAGGTGAAGATCCGCGGCTTCCGGGTCGAACCCTCGGAGATCGAACGCGCGCTGCGACGGCATCCGTCGGTGCAGGAGGCCTGGGTGATCGTGCGCACGGACTCCGACGGCGGCAAACGTCTGGCGGCCTGGTGCCAGACCTCCCCCGGAGCGACGATGAGCGCCACGGACCTGCGCGGGTTCCTCCGACAATCGCTTCCGGAGCACCTCATTCCCTCGGTGACCGTTTCAACGGAGCGCGTGCCCCTGACGCCCAATGGGAAGATCGACGGATCCGCCTTGGCGCTGAAAACGCCGGTGAACGAGATCGCGGTGGGGTCCGGTACCGGGACGTTGACCGAGGCGTTGATGTCGGATCTGTGGTGCCGCTTGCTCGGCGTGGAGCAGGTCGGACCCGACGACAACTTCTTTGATCTGGGTGGGCATTCGCTGCTCTCCCTTCAACTGCTGGAGCAGATCCACCGGATCCTGGGTGCGCAGTTGACACCGCGGCAGTTCTTCGAGAATCCCACCGTGCGGCAGTTGGCCGCCCGGGTCTGGGACGAGACGGTACGACCCGGAAGGAGCCGAAACCATTCGCCGGATCAACGGTTGGTCGCCCTTCAATTCCACGGGGAACTTCCACCTGTCTTTTTGTTCCCCGGCGGGTACGGCGACGAGTCAGAGCTCATCACGCCCGCCTGGATGTCCCGCCGATACCTGGGGCCGAATCAACCGCTCTACGCGTTGCTGAGCCCCGGGATCGACGGCTCGCAACCGCTCCTCCCCACCCTGGCGGCGGAGGCGCACGCCTGCCTGGAGGAGATGCGCCGGGTGCATCCCCGGGGACCGTGGTTCCTGATCGGGATGTGTGTGGGCGGCAACCTGGCCTACGAGGTGGCCCGACAGGCGCAGGAAGCTGGCGAGGCCGTGCCGATGCTGGCCCTGGCCGACTGCGGCCAGCCCCGGACTGGCGAGTATCTGCGCACCTGCCTTCGGGATTCCCACCGAGGCCGACGCCAGTTCCTCATGAACTGGCTCTATCGGAGGGTGCCCTGGGCACGCGATCTCCTCACGGCCGCCGGACGGCGACGGAAGTGGGAGACGTGGTTCGCAGCGGATTCAGGCGTAGCAACCGGGCCTGGAGCCACCGACCTGGAATGGCGATGGCGCGCCTACCAGCACGGCGAGGTGGTGTTGTCCCGGCAGTTGAGCCGGCCTCGCGGTCGTTTCCAGGGACGGATTGATCTCGTGACGAGCGAAGCGATGCAACCGGACCCACGGATCCATCTCTGGAGAGAGAAGGCAACGGAAGGAGCAGAACTGCTCGTGTTGCCCGGGAGCCATTCGACCTATCTCGTCGAAGGCGCACCTCTGCTGGCCGATCTGTACCGGCGTCGCATCCAGGGGATTTCGCAACGCCTGTAGGCCGGCCGCCCCAGCGGACGTCGGTCACGCCGCCGGATGATCGTCGTCGGTATCCACCGTGCCGCCGAGTTCGGAGACCCGGGTCCGCTTGCGATCCCGGCAGGCCTCCACCGCCTGACGCAACTGGTCGCGCAGGGATTGATCCGACGGAATGCACGGCAACACCACCGTGGGCGTGGTGACATCGTTGGTACTGAGTTGGAGATCGCCCCGTCCGAAGAGTCCGAGGATGAATGGCTGGACGAACGCCATGTCCCGCACGCGATACAGCTCCAGTTCATCCGTGCGCTTGGTGAAGATGCCCTGCGTCACCCGAACCCGCTGGTTCGTGATCTCGATCCGGAAACTGCGCCGCTGGACCCAGCGCCAGAGCGCCCACGGGATCGGCAGGACGAACAGGCAACTGAGATTCAGCCAGAAGTCCTGGGCGGCCGAGGGGCTGCCTTGCCAGAGGGTCTGTTCCGCGGAGTCACTCATGAGCGGTACCCTTCCAAGCCACCGGACTTCTGCGAGCCTGAATTCAGCCTGGAAATGGCAGTTGGATCCACCGATTACACCGATTATCAGCGAGTTGCAGGAGACACTGGAGCGCCCCACGCGTGAATTCCTAGGGCGGATCCCAATCCGGCCTTCTGCTTCTCCCTCTGTGGAATCGGTGAAATCGGTGGATGGATCAACTGCGGTTTCCAGATTCGGGACTTCGCCCGGATGAGGGCCCACTGCCTCGCCCCCTTGAAAGCGGGCGCATCTTGACACTGCCCCCAATGCGAGAAGTGGGTTCTCGGGCCGTGCCGGGAGAATCCTGGGGGCGCGGCCGTCCCCGGCCGCTCGGGCTCGTGATGCAAAGCAGCGGGCAAGGACGCCCGCGATCCCAGGAGGGGCAGTGTCAAGATGCGCTCCCTGAAAGCCCTGCTGAATGAAACCGCTTTTGCCTCGGCAAGCGCTCGACGAGACCAGGGACGAGCTCCGGATCACGGGCTCGCGGAGCTCGTCCCTCCAGCGGTGCGATCCAACTGCACCGGCGCGATCCGGCGGCGCTGATACCAGGCGACGCCGAACAGGTCGAACAGGCCCCGGCCCATTCGATTCCAGACGCCGTATTTGCTCACGCCCGCCACCCGGGGACGATGGTTGACCGGCACCTCGCGACAACGACTGCCGTTCCCAGCCACCAGGATGGGGAGAAACCGATGAAGACCATTGAACTGAAACACGCCTGCCAGCGCCGAGCGCTTGAAGGCCCGGAGGGCACAACCGGTATCGGCAAAGTCGTACCCCAAGGCAGCCTTTCGAGCCCACCGCGCCACGCGCGACGAGATCTTGCGCAGCCAACTGTCCTGCCGAGCCACCCGATGCCCGCAGACAAAATCCAACTCCGTTCCCAGGAGGGACAGCATGCGCGGCAACTCGGCCGGATCATTCTGGAGATCGCCATCCAGCGTGCAGAGATGGGAGGCGTCGGTCCCGGTCAGGCCAGTCCAGACCGCGGCGCTCTGGCCGCGGTTCTGACGATGGCGCAGGCCGCGCACCCGCGGCTCGCACGCCGCTGACTGACACACGCGCTCCCAGGTCGCGTCGGAGCTGCCGTCATCCACGAGAAGCAGCTCCCACGAGCGACGTTCGCCCGCGAAGACGCGAAGGATCTCCTCCACCAACGGGCCCACATTATCCGCTTCGTTGTAGAGCGGAACCACGATGGCGATCTCAACCGACACGTCGGCAGGCTAGGCTTTGGACAGGGCCGGACGAAGCCGATTCTCCGGGTTCACATCCTCGTGCCCCGGAGGTCCTGGAGCAGGGTCCCAATCTTTCCATGCCATTCGCGGGCGATGGCTTTCCGATCGCCCTCCATGCGGACCGGGGAACCAAAACGGATCCGCATCCGCAGCGTGCGATGACGGAGCAGGCTGAGGAAATGCGGTCCAAAGCTCATGTCGCCCCAGTAGGCGGCCTGGGTCCCGGCCGGGCCGGTCACCTCGTATCTGAGGGCGAAGGGAGCGACCTTCCAACCCTGGGCCACTGCCGGTCCGAAGAGAGGGGCGTGGAAGGGCAGAACCGATTCCCCGGCCGAGCTGGTGCCTTCCGGAAAGAAGACCACGGGAACCCCCTGCTCCACCCGGTTGGACATGGATTCTGTGGCACCGGCGACGGCCATGCGCCGCTCGCGCTCGAGGAAGATCGTGCCCGAGCGTGCGGCCAGGCCCCCGAGCACCGGCCATTTCTCCACCTCTGCCTTGGCCACAAACGAGACGGGCCGAACCGTCGCCAATCCCACGACATCAAGATAACCCAGATGATTCCCCACCCACGCGTGGGCATCGCCAGGATCCCCTTCCACCTCCACCTTCATGCCGATGGCACGCACCATCTTGATCGCGTGCCGATGAGACCACTCGGCGCGGCGCAAGGCGGCGGGCTGGGGTCGATCCAGACCGGCGCGGGCGCAGCGACCGATGAACCAGGCGATGCGAAGCCACTGCCGGCCCATGGGCCTCATCCCATGATCCGCCGCGCCGTGTCCGGCATGTTTTTCAGGTCTAGCCACGTCAGTAAATTAATGGAAATTAGGCACAACCGATCCCAACCCGTCGAGTGGGGAGGGATAGAATGGCTTTGAATGCGCTCGAACCCGTCGCTCGACCTGGGACCGACGGGTCGCCGGATCCCCCCCGCGCTCAGGCCTTCGGTGCCGCCTTGACCTCCAGATGCAGGTCCCGGAGCTGCCGGGCCGAAACCGGTCCCGGCGAATCCGTCATCAGACAGGTTCCCTTGGCGGTCTTCGGGAAGGCGATCACGTCGCGGATGCTGGTTGTGCCGCAGAGGATCGCGATCATGCGATCGAACCCGAGGGCGATTCCACCGTGGGGAGGAGCCCCGAAGCGGAAGGCCTCCAGCATGTAGCCGAATCGCAACCGGGTTTCGTCGGGTGGAATGGCCAGAATCTCCTCGAAGATCGTCCGTTGAACATCGGGCTGATGAATGCGGATGGAGCCACCGCCCAATTCCACGCCGTTCACAACGATGTCGTAGTGCTGTCCGCGGACGCGCTTGGGATCTTCCTTGAGCAGGGAGATATCCTCGGCGACCGGAGCCGTGAACGGATGATGGCTGGAGTACCAGCGGTTCATTTCCTTGTCGAAGCTGAGCAGCGGGAAATCCACGACCCAGAGGAAATCGACGCGCTGCGGGTCGATGACGAGTTTGCCCTGGGTCTTGAGCACCTCGGCACAGTAGAGCCGGATCTTCCCCAGGATCTCGCAAGCCGTCAGCCACTGGTCGGCGGCGAACAGGATCAAGTCTCCCTCCTCAATCGCCAGCTTGACGGTCAGGGCTTCCTTCTCGGCCGGGGTGAAGAACTTGACGATCGGCGACTTCCATTCGCCGTTCTCGACCTTGATGAAGGCGAGCCCCTTTGCCCCGAAGCTTTTGGCGTACTCGGTCATGGTCTCGAGCTGGCCCTGCGTCGCGCCGGCGAGACCTTTGGCATTGATTGCCTTGACCACTCCGCCCGCCGTGATGGCCCCGCTGAACACCTTGAACGACGATGCGCGGAATTCCTCGGTGAAATCCACCAGCTCCATCCCGAAGCGGGTGTCGGGCTTGTCGATGCCCCAACGGCTCAGGGCCTCATGGAAACTGATGCGCTTGAAGGGCGCGGGAATTTCCATTCCCAACGCGGTCTTCCACACCTTCTTGAGGAGACCTTCGATCAGCTCGTAGATGTCCTCGCGCTCGATGAACGACATCTCGATGTCCACCTGGGTGAACTCCGGCTGCCGATCCGCCCGCAGATCTTCGTCGCGATAGCATCGGGCCAGCTGGAAGTAACGTTCCACGCCGGACACCATGAGGATCTGTTTGAACTGCTGCGGCGACTGCGGCAGCGCGTAAAACGTCCCTGGCTCACGCCGGTTCGGCACCAGAAACTCCCGGGCACCTTCGGGCGTCGACTTGAACAACGTGGGCGTCTCGACCTCAAGGAAGCCGCGGTCGTCCATGAAGCTGCGCACCGCGATGGCCACCTTGGAACGCGTCTTGAGGTTGCGCGCCATCTCCGGGCGGCGCAGGTCCAGGTAACGATACTGCAGACGCAGTTCCTCGTTCACCTTGTTGGCAATCTCCGGGTCATCGATCGAAAACGGCAGGATCGCCGCGTCGTTCAACACCTCGAACCGCTCCACCAGGACCTCGACCTCCCCAGTGGCAATCCGGGTGTTGGTCGTGCCCTCGGGCCGGATCCGCACCCGTCCGGTGATCCTCACCACCGATTCACTGTGGATGCGGCTGGCACGATCAAAGACCTCCGGTGACAGGATCGTGGGATCACACATCGTCTGCGTGCGGCCCTCGCGATCGCGGAGATCAATGAAGAGGAGACCGCCAAGATCGCGGCGGGAGTGGACCCATCCGTCGAGAACGACGGCCTGTCCCGCGTGTACGGGACGCAATTCGTTGCAGTGGTGCGTGCGCTTCATTTCTGGCTCGTGGCGGCCTGCCCCACGCGCCCAGCGCACGCGGATTCCACAGGTTTTCGCCGAAAGGAGCGCGGATATTGGGCCGGACCGGCCCTTTGGCAACGGGAACTTTCAGCGCAACGCCCGGACGGGCCGTTGGGGCCCCTCCGCTGGACGCTCAATCCTCAACCGTTTCAAGCCCTCCACATGGCTGTCACCGAAGGCCACATTGCAGAGGGCCTGATGCCGGTCGAAGGTGAATCCCATCTCCACCTGGGCCGCCGTCCGGGGGAAGTCCTTCAACTCCTTCCACTGCTTCGCCACGTTGGCGTCCGCAATCAATGGCACCAATGATTCCCCATGCCGGGCGTGCAGGTTGACCGCGTAACTGCTGTTCGAAACCGCCGCGTCCTGCACCCGGGCAATCCAGAATTTCGTCGCCGGACACACCAGCACCTGAGCCGTCTTGAAGTCGCCTGCCATCACCTTGAATACACCCGGGTGCAGGGCCAGCACCCCTTCCACCACCGGCACGGAGTCGTTGTCTTCCCGCACTCCGCCCTCCGCCCGCGCCACCTGTTGCGGGTAACGATCGAAGTGTTCGTTGGCATAGGAATGCAGCACCAACGAGATCTGCCGCAGATTGCCCGCGCACCGCGCCCGGCGTGCGTTGTGGATGGCCTTGGTGATCGACGGGACCATCATGGAGGAAAGGATTCCGATGATGGCACAGACCACCAGCACTTCAGTCAGCGTGTACGCGGCCGAAGCGCGGCCTCGCCGGAGCGGTTTCATGACCAATTCTCAGCATAACCCGGGCCGGAGGGTCGAGCTCTCAGGAGGAACTCCGCGAGTCCGTCAACGTTCCCCGCCCGACGAGCGTCCGCCTCGTCACCTCGGCAGCGACCCGTGAGAGAGGTCGCACTTCTCCCCAGGCGCAACCTCAGGTAGCCTCGGCTCCGTGGCAGAACCGCAAGATCAGCCGGATTCCGCAATTGACCGGCTTTGGAAGGAGTACGGGAAGGCGTTTCACGCATTTGACGACCTGACGCTCGCGCGATGGTGTTCCCAGACGCTTGGCCAGCTCCATGGACACTCCTGGCGCATGTCGCACCCGTTGGTCGGAGCCTACCGACTCGCGGCGCAGGTCTCCCATGAACGTGGCCTTTGGCATCAGCGCCTCGTCAACATGCCGGTTGGCTACCGCTCCGCCGAATGCTGCCGGGCACCGCTCCTGCCTCTGCTTACCCGCGAGGTGGGCGAGTTCGGACTTCTCTGCCTGCATTGCAACGAACCCGCCATTCCCCTCGACCAGATCCCGGCGGAGGTCCTCCCGCGCGTCCGCCAGTGGGCCACCGGCTACGGCAAGTTCCATGAGGTGGCCCACTGGGAGGATTCCCGCCGCGAGAAGACCGACTACGAAATGCAGTACGAAGGGGCCGCCGAGAACATCGAGCGGATGCTGGCGGAGGTCGCCGACGAGATCGTCCCGCTTTTGCTCGAGCATTTTCCCGCCCTGATCTGGGAGGATCAGGACGAGTGCCTCGAGGTGCGGCCCGAGGACATTCCGCTCTAGTCCCATGGCCCGTCGCCCCAGCGTGGTCGCTGCCCTCGACCAGGCGCATGTCTGGCATCCGTTCACCCAGATGCGCGACTGGCTGAAGAGCGAGCCGATCGTGTTGACCGAGGGCCGCGGCACCACCCTGCGCGATCAGCACGGCCGAACCTATCTCGACGCCAACAGCTCCATCTGGACCAACCTGCACGGGCATCGGCATCCCCGCCTGGATGCCGCCCTGCGACGCCAACTCGGCAATGTTGCCCACACGTCGGCTCTGGGCCTCGCCAG
>JBDNHZ010000268.1:0-2490 GCA_041688515.1 Verrucomicrobiota bacterium | reverse complement strand
GACTTCGAGGTCGAAGCCGGGCCCCAGGATTTCGGCGGCCTTGCGGGTCAGCCAGAACAGCGTGTTGACGCCGGTTGAGTAGTTCGAGGCCCAGACGATCGGGATGCGCGACGCCGCGGCGCGGATGGCGGCCTTCTCGGAATCGTTGTGTCCGGTGGTGCCGATGACGAGCGCCTTTCCCTGACGCGCGCAGGCTTCCGCCACCCCGGCGGTCACGTGATGCAGGGTGAAATCGATCACGACATCCGCGCCGGCGAGGTGCTGTTCCAGGGAGTCCCCGGCATCGGTGCCGGCGACCACCTGCAGCCCGGGATGCCGGGCGGCGCACGTGAGCAGGGCGTGGCCCATCCGGCCCTTGGATCCATTGATGATGATGCGCGTCATGGAGTACGATTGAAGCGGATCCAGGCCTTCAGGGGGAGGGGATTTTCCTAACGGTTGAGGAAACGCTCGAAGCCGCCTCCGAGCAGTTCGGTGACGTCGCGCCGGATCTCCTCGTCGCGCACGAACCATCCCGAGGCCTGCAGGTCGGTGTACTTCCGGGTGAGGCACCGGCCGAGGATCTGGCGGCTGTGGTTCCACTTGTAGATCAACTGATCCAGGACGCGCGCGTCGCTGTGCTGCGGAGTGAAGCTGGTGCCGAGCAATTCCAGTCGGAGCGTGGTGATCTCCTCGATGAGTTGGGGGGTGTTGGTAAACCACCAACAGCCGAACGGGTGCAGGTTCCGGAACTTGCGCGCCAGGACGACCGTCTCGTGCTGGGACTCGCGGCTGAGCACCGTGACCAGGAAACGATTGTCCGGGTTCTCCCTGCACAGGTTCTGCAAGGCGTCGAGGTGGGAACGTCCGACGCCGTCGCCTGCCAGTTTCAAGGCCGGATTCACGGCCCGTTTGACCCCCAGCATCAGGGCGAAGCCCTGACCGTGCTCGCGTCCGTGGGGAAGCACCGCCTCTCGGATCAACCAAGCGGTGTCGGTGTCGGCTGGATAGGCGAAATCCGGCGGCAACGACACCATGCAATAGCCGGCGTCGATCCGGCGGGTCCAGTCGGCCAGGAAACGTCGGACCTCCGAGACCGTGCGTTCGCTGCGTCCGGCGCTGACGTCGTACCCCCACTCCCGGAGGCGGGCGGACGACCGGGGCCAGTCCATCAGCAGGGGATCGATGCGGAGCGCAGCCTTGAATCGGGGATCACGATCGAAGCCGCGTTCCCACAGGGGACGTTCCTCGTCATCGAAGGGCGAGTTGGTCATGCAGATCGACGCGACGTTGGCGAGCTTGAGCACCCGATCGAGCATCTCGGCCGGCTTCTGGGCGGCGAACCAGGAACGGAGTTGTCCGAGGTTCGCTTGCCGTGGATCCAGCCCATAGGACCGAAGCACGGTGAGGATGCCGCGGCAGGCCTCGGACACGGGAGAATGTTCGATGAACAGAGCGCGCCAGATCCACTCGGCCTGCTCGGTCTTGGAAGCGGCCCAGAACTGGTCGTAAGGGATGCTGAACTGCCGGAAGCCTTCGCTGACCAGGTAGTGATAGACCAGCAGGTCGTCGATGCCCGACAGGAGCAGGGAACCAAACGCGGGATCGTACAGGTGCGTGTGGATGTCATGGACCGGGGTCAATCGCAGGATTTCATCCACGCGTTCAGACACGGGGCGGGGGATGGCCATGTGCGGAAGATTGAAGAATTCAGTTTCAAGTTGGAAGACCGGCGCGCCGGGATTTGGAGCGCGGTCCCGCATGGCGGAACCGCTCGGGGGCAGGCAGGAAGAGGCAGGCGAGGATGTCCGCGGTCCCAGGAGGGAGGCCTTCATCCCTCCGGCGTAAAGGGGATGATTACGGACTCGCGGAGCTTGTCCCGCCGGAGTTCAGCTCCATCGCGAGGGCGGCGCGGAGCTTGGCGGCGGTGTCGGCGAGGGCTTCCGGGACGACATGGGTTCCGGCGATCACGGGCATGAAGTTCGCGTCGCCGTTCCAGCGGGGAACGATGTGAAGGTGCAGATGTTCCACAATCCCAGCGCCGGCTACCCGCCCCAGATTGGCACCGAGATTGAAGCCGTCGGGTCGCATCACCTGACGCAGCGCGGCCTGGCAACGTCGGGTGAGATGCATCAGTTCGAGCAACTCCTCATCGGTGAGGGTGTCCAGATCGGGGACCTGACGGTAGGGAACGACCATCACATGCCCGCCGTTGTACGGGTAGGTATTGAGCAGGGCGTAACAGGTACGACCCCGGGCGATGACGTGGTTGGCGATGTCATCGGAGGACTGGCCGATGGTGGTGAACAGGGATGCATTGCCCGGTTGCGCCGGGCATTTCGGAGCCAGGATATAGCCGATGCGCCAGGGAGCGTGGAGGACGTCGCCGTTCACAGCCCTCCCTTTCTCGCCACTTCCTTGGCGAAGTAGGTCAGGATCCAGTCGGCACCGGCGCGCCGGATGGCGAGCAGGGATTCGTCGCGGGCCCGTTCGTAATCGAGCCATCCGAGT
>JBDNHZ010000267.1:0-16903 GCA_041688515.1 Verrucomicrobiota bacterium | reverse complement strand
TGAGCCTCGTTACCTCGTCGCCTACGGGAGGGGGCGAAGTGAGCCTCGTGACCTCGTCGCCTAGGACGGGAGGGGAAGTGAGACTCCGGTCTGCTACGGGAGGGGTGTTTTCGGACATGATGATCCTTGGCGTCTGGCGGTGGTACGTGGGGTGAGGTGAGGCCGGCTCAGTGCGTCATGACGTAGTGGATGATATTCACGCCGAGGGGATAGGAGATCTTCTCGGAGAAGTTGTGAAAGTAGTAATCGTTTTCGCCTTCGCGTTCCCAGCCGTCGCCGTTGTCGGTGTTGTGCAGAGCAAGGACCATGATGCGTCCGTGGTCGTCGAGGATGGCGCGGTGATGGACCTCGGTGGCGTCCTCCAGTTCCCAGGTCCTGCCTTCGGGATCGAACTGGCTCATGATGCCGAGCCGATAGTTGGGCACCTGCCCCTTGGAGGTGATCTTGAAAACGCAGCTGTAGAGCGGGTGATCGAGGGAAAGCTCGATGAACTTCCGTCCAGGAAGAATCTCGGCCAGGACGCGCTCGGCGTTGTCCCATTGTTCCTCGCCCCAGAAATCGTCGAGAAGGAGGAATCCGCCGTTGTTGAGGTGATTGCGCAGCGCGGCGGCCTCGGCGGCATCGAGCGAGAGGGCCCCGGGTTCGACGATGTAGAGGAACGGGTAGCGGGTGAGCTCCGGATCGGTGGGGTGAAGGAGACGTCCATCGGGATCGACCCGGATGGAGGTCATCTGCTGGACGCGGAAGGAAAGGTTGAGGTCGCTGTCGGGACAATCAGTGGCCCAGCCGCCGCCCTGGTAGCCGTTATGTTGATAGCGGAGCCGGGTGAAGGTGAAGGTGTCGGTGGCAAACCCCGGAGTGTTGGTCCAGGTGGGGGTCTCCGTGGAGTGCGATTCGACCTGTCGGGCGGTGCGGGCGTCGGGCGGGATGTAACTTTCGCTGCCCGTGCCTCCGCCGCGACGGCCGCGCCATTGGGCGAAGACGACGGTGACGGTCAGGGCGAGGACGATGGCGGCGGGGAAGTTCACAACCGGTGGAGGTTCAAGGCATCAGTGGGTCATGGTGTAGTAGATGATGTTGATGCCGAGCGGGAAGGCGATCTTCTCGGAGAAATTGTGGAAGTAGTAGTCGTTGTCGTTCTCGCGTTCCCAGCCGTCGGCGGTGTCGGTGTTGTGGAGGGCCAGAACCATGAGACGCCCCTGGTCGTCGACGATGCCGCGGTGGTGGACCTCTTCGCCGTCGTCGCGTTCCCAGGTGATGCCGGTCTGTTCGCTGCGGGAGCCGAGGCCGACGTTGGCATTCTGATGCTTGGCGGTGATCTCGAACACGCCGTGGTAGATGGGATGGCTGAGGGACAGTTCAAAGAACTTACGATCTGGGAACACCAAGCGGAGGGCTTCCTCGCAGTTCTCCCATTCCTGTTCCCCCCAGAAGTCGTCCATCAGGAGGAATCCGCCGTTGAGCAGATGGTTCCGCAGGGCCGTGGCTTCCTCGGGGGTGACGTGCAGGGCACCCGGCGCGGAGAGGAAGAGGAACGGGTAATTGACCAACTCCGGATCGGTGAGGCGGATGATCCGTCCGTCGGCCTCGGCGCGGATGGCGGTCATCTGCTGGAGGCGATAGGAGAGGTTGATGTCGCCGTCGGGAAGGTCGGTGGTCCAACCGCCGGTGCGCCGAGTGCGGAGGGCGAAGGGATTCTTGTCGTAGCGGACGCGGGCGAAGGTGAAGAGCTCGCGTTTGAAGGCCGGTGGATTGGTCCAGTAGACCATGTCCCCGGTGCGGGTCTCGACCTCGCGCGCCGTCTTGACGTCTTCCGGGATGGACAGTTCGCCACCGCCGATGGGGCCGGACCGACGACCCGGGCCCTGGGCGAATGCCGTCGGGCTCAAGGCGCACAGCAGGAGCCATCCGAACAGGAGCGGGGTCAGCGGAGACAGGACGACGCGGAGGAAGCGTGGGAGCGGGGACATCGGGACATCGAGAGTTGGGCGTTCGGGGGTCACGGCGTCTTGGGCTGGAGTTGGAGGAGAAGGCGCAGGGCGTGACGGTGACGCGGGGCTTCTTCCAGGGCTTGAAGGACGTGACGACGGGCGGCAGGGGCGTCGGTCGGGGTGAGGAGGCGGGCCAATTGATAATGGGTGTCGGCCGGGTTGGGCGGATCCAGAAGAAGCAGGGTGCGGTAGGCGTCGATGGCCGCGGGGGAATTCCCGGTGGCTTCGCTGGCTTCGGCCAGGTAGCGATAGGGCGCGGGGATGAGCGGGTTGACGGCCAGGAAGCGTCGGGCATTGACCTGAACCTCGGGCCAGTCGCGGACGCCGGCAGCGAGTTCCATCAGGCGCAGATAGACGTCGGGAGATTCGTGGTCGAGTGCTGCGGCGCGGATGAGCACCTGACGTTCCTCGTTGGTTTCACCGAGGGAGCGGTGGACCAGCGCGAGGAGCGGCCAGGCGCTCTCGGCACCGCCCTGATTGGGGAAGAGTTCGATCAGGGTGTTGAGCGGAGGCTTGGCGGTCTTCCAGTCCTTGGCGGCGATGGCGCGTTGGGCGGCTTGACGCAGGGCGTAGTAGTTGGTCGGGCGGGATCGTCCCCATTCGGCGAGATCGGCGAAGGGATCGGAGCCGGGCTTGGGCTCGGGGGGCTTTTCCCAGTCGAGCCCGGGGCCGACTCCCCGGGCGACCTCAATGGCGAATTCCTTGAAGCTTTTCTCGAGGTCGGCAATCGGGGCGATGTGAGCGGCGAGGGCGGTATTGATGTCGGTGCCGTCCCGCAGGTCGATGAGCACCTTGCGGAGTGCGGCGATGCCGTGGCGTCGCAGGAGGTAATCCACGACCAGATGGGACTGGAAATAGGCGAACTGCAGGTGGAAGGGAGACTTGGGGGCGAGGAACGCGCCGCTGAGTTGGGATACCGGGGTCATCTCGCCCCCGACGATCATGGAGCGGTAGCGGGGGCTGAATCGTTGGCCCCAGGAGGGATTGGCCTGGAATTCCTCGTACACGGAGATGCCCTCGGACAACCAGCGGGGCATGCGGTTGGCGGTGAGTTGAAGGGTGATGACGTGGGTGTACTCGTGCCAGAGCACCGCCTCCCAGTTGGCCCCGTTTCCGCGGGTGGCGGCGGGGCCGTTGGCGGTGATCAGTCGGCCGAAGCAGACGCCGAGGAACCCGGGGTTGTCGGGCATTCCAAAGGTGCGCACGCCGAAGTCTTTCTGTTCGGCAAAGATCTCCACGAGGGTGGGAGATTTCGGTTCGATGCCGTACTTGGCGGAGAGTTGGGCGCGGGCGCGCTCAAGGAGTTGGAGGACCTGGGGACCGTAGATCTCGGCCTCGCGGGTGGTGAGGCGGATGAGGAAGTGCTCGTTGGTCAGGGTGGCGTACTTCCGGAGGGTGTCGCGGAGGGTGACCAGATTGTAGGCGGCGACGTCGTAGGCGTCGCGGCTCTGGACCTCCTGCGCGAGTTGCCAGCCTTCGTCTTCTTCGCCCAGGCGCAACAGGTCGGAGGCGAGGGCGGCCTTGGCGGCGAGATACGTGGGATCGAAGGCGAGGGCCTGACGCTGGTGGGCGGCCCCTTCGGCGAAGCGATACTTGCGCGAGAGTTTGAGTCCGATGAGATGATCGACGCGCGGATTGGTGGGCCAGAAGCGCAGGGCGTTGGTGCGGGAGGCGGACTCGGCCTCGCGATCGTTGCGGAGATGGGCGAGGACGGATCGGAACGCCCAGGCATCCGGGTGCGACGGATTGACGGCGTCGATGGCGTCGAGGTTCTTGGTGGCACCGGTGTAGTCCTCGGCGTCGATCTGGTGATCGACGAGCAGGAGGAGGCTGGGAAGGTGGCGTTCGTTGATCCGAAGGGCGTTTTCGAGGGATTCGACCAGGACGGAGCGGTCGCCTTCGAGGTGGGCACGGGCGAGGCCGTAGTGAAGGTCAGGGTCGGTGGGGTGAAGCTTCAGTCCCTCTTCGAAGGCGCGGCTGGCGAGATCGGCGTCGTGTTTCTCCAGCGCGATCTCACCGCGGGCGAGATAGGTGTCGATCAGCTTGGGGTCGGCCTTCTTTGCGGGGGTGAGGACCCGGTCGAGGACCACCTTGGGATCGGCTCCCAGACGGAGGGCGGCGCGACCGAGGGCGACCATGTTGCGAGGGTCGCCCAAGGCGATGTTTTGGGAATTAACGAGGATGCGGATTTCGTCGAGGTACTCGGCCGCCTGATTGGTGTCGCCGGCGGCGAGGGCGGCGTCGCGGCCGATCCAGCGGAGCCGGATGCTGCGGCGGTTGAGGACGGTGGCGTTGGTGGCGACGTCGCGGGCCTCGGAGTAGCGGCCGACGGTGAGGAGTCCCTGGGTGAGGACGAGCGGCCATTCCTCGCCTTTTGCCCCTTCATCCAAGGCGGTTTTGGCCCGTTTGATGGCTTTTTCGTACTGGCCCGTGCGGAGGTGGTCGCGGGCCTGATCGGGGCCGGGGTCCTGGGCGAGGGCGGGGGCGAGGAACTGAAGGACGATCGCCAGCAGGAGCGGGATGGGGCGCAGATACGCCGCCCGATGCGCCGGGTTTTCCACGCCCGGTCGATCTCGGTGCGGAGCCATGTGTTAGAGATGCCCCCGGAAGAGGAGAACCTCAAGCCGCAGGGTGCGAAAGGTGAGACTGGACGGGCCGGGCGAGGTTACGCCCGCGGGCGATCCCTGGACAGGACGCGGAGGGTTGGAGACAGAATGGCGGGAAGTCCGAGTGAGAGAATCAGGGAGACGCCGGGGAACAGAACGGCTGGATGCTGCCGTAACAGCGGCGCTGACCGAAAAGCCGGATGCGGAAGATCCGTACGTCCGGCTTGGAGGGAGGGGTGGCCGGCAACGGTCATGCCTACCCCTATCCGGGAGGGGCAGGGCCCGCTGTGTTCGGGGACGTTAACGTTCGATCCGGTCGCGGAAGCGCCGAGGGGTCATCCCCAGGATCCTGCGGAAGTGATTGGTGAGATGGCTCTGATCGCAAAATCCGCACTGATGGGCCACCTCGGCGAGAGGGGTGGCGGAGTGGGTCAGGAGATGGCGGGCACGATCCACCCGCTCTCGAATCAGGTACTGGTGGGGAGCCAGTCCGGTTGCCTGCTTGAACCGTCTCTCAAAGCGGAATGGGCTAAGACCGGCCGAACGCGCGCTCCCCGCCAGAGGGAGGTTTTCCGCCAGGTGCTCGCGGATGAACTCCAGCGCCCTTCGTAGTTGATTCGAGGTCAACGTGCCGGTGGTGGGACCCTCGCTTGGGCGGTGGTGGGCGTAGTGCCGGACGACGTGGGCGGCCAGGGCTTGAGCCAGGGCTTCCACGTAGAGTTGGCCCTTCGGATGGCCGGCATTCACCTCGTCACGGATCCGATCGCACAGCGCCTTGATCATTGGATCCAGGATCCCCCGCTGGGGGACGAATCGGGGAGGCGCGGTGGCCTCAGGGGCCAGAGCGTGATTGAGCATGAACTGCGGCGTCAGGGAAACCATGTAGAACCGTCCGGCTTCCCGGGTGCGAGACGAGAAAACCGAACCGGCCGGGAAGAAACTGACCTGTCCGGGCAGGATCCGGTGAAGGCGGAAGGGGCCATCATCGGCCACTTCCAATTCGTTCACGCCCTCGAGGTGGACGCCGAACAGATGGTTCACCGGACTTGCCGGGGCGATTTCGAGGGCACCGAGACGGTGCTGCTC
Organism: Verrucomicrobiota bacterium; assembly: GCA_041688515.1. Classification (GTDB taxonomy): domain Bacteria; phylum Verrucomicrobiota; class Verrucomicrobiia; order Limisphaerales; family UBA9464; genus UBA6176. The sequence continues at coordinate 11,220 of JBDNHZ010000267.1, read as the reverse complement.
CACGTGCACCGTTGGCCATTCGCAGGACCCGGAATCAAATTCCGGCTCCTGTGGAACGGTGAGTCGACGTCGCCCGGAGGCGGCATCGATCAGCATCTCTCGACTCTTGCTCATTGCCATGAAGTTCGGCGTTCGCCTAGCAGGCGATGTGCCGAAGGCATTGGCTGTGAACGGCGAATGGCGGGTGCGGTTACGACGATTTTTGGGTGCGGTGCACGAATCGCATCGCGCTCGCGACGGCAGGCGCGCGGCGCGGCTTGCTTCCCATCGACCGGCATCCGCCGTAGGATGCCGGGGACGCGCATGATCCGTTCCTTCGCTTTCACCACTCAGGGCCGGTTGCACAGTCAGGACATCGAGATGTTCCTGATGCCGTCGCTTCTGGCGGATACGAACCTTTTTCTCTGGGTCGACATCGAGAACGCGACTCCGGAGGAGGCGCGGCAGATCCTGGCGGAGGTGTTCCACTTCCATCCGCTCTCGCTCGATGACTGCATCCATGTCAGTCCGTCACCGAAGGTGGAAACCTACGAGCCGAAGGAGGAGGATCGTTTTGCCCATTACCTGTTCATGGTGATCCACGCGGTGGACTACAGCCGCAAGGACGGGCGCTTCGCCACGAGCGAGTTGAACTTCTTCCTGGGGAAGAATTTCCTGGTGACCTACCACAACGTGCCCCTGCGGGCCGTCCAGATCGTCGAGGAACGATGCCTGAAGAGCACCGTGCATGTGGCCCGGGCACCTGACCGGGTGGCGCATGCGTTGCTCGATTCGTTGGTCGAAAACTACAAGCCGGCGCTGGAGGAATTGAGCTTGGAGATTGCCGAACTCGAAACGGAAGTCCTACAGAACGCTGGACCCCAGATTCTGGAAAAGATCATCGCGGTGAAGAAGGAGGTGGTTCATCTCAAGCAGATCATCGGTCCGCAGCGGGATGTCCTGGCGCGTTTTGCCCGGGGTGAGTTCAAGCTCATCCGGGCGCATCTGGTCCCCTACTACCGGGACGTGTATGACGGTCTGTATCACATCGGTGAAATTGCCCAGGGCTACTCGGACTCGTTGTCGGGGATCCTGCAGATCTATCTGAACGTCTCGTCCAACAAGACCGGCGAGGTGGTGAAGGTGCTGACGATGATCACCATCATCACGACGCCCCTGATGATCGTGGGCACCTGGTACGGGATGAATTTCAAAAACATGCCGGAGCTCGACTGGCGCCTGGGCTACGTGTACGCGCTGGTTTTGACCCTGTTGAGCACGGCGGCCACGTTGATTTACTTCAACCGCAAGAAATGGCTCTGAACCGGAAGCCGACACCGCGCTCAAGCTTCCTGGACAAGGTGCTCGGGCGCCTGGACCGGCTCGATAGCGAAGGCTTGCAGGCCGTGGTGCAGCGCCTCGCCCGTGAACGGGCCTTCCTGGAGACGCTGTTCAATTCCATCGAGGACGGCGTGGTGGTGGTGGATGCCGACGGTCGCATCGTTTACTTCAATGCGGTGGTGACGCGGTTGCTGGGCCTTCCTGAGGAAGCGGAAGGGGAGCCCATCCTGCGCTTCCTGCCTGAGCTGGACTGGGCGCATCTGGCGGCCCTCGATTCCACGGGTGGCCCCGGTATCTACCGCGGGGAATTCGAGGTGCAGTATCCGCGTCCCCGCTATCTGCGGTTGTACGCAGCCCCGTTGGATGGCGAGTCACCCGGAAGCACCGGGGTGGCGCTGATCCTTCATGATGCCACCGAGGCGCGACAGAAGACCAACGAAGCGGTCGAGAGCGAGCGTGTTCATGCGCTCACCCTGCTGGCGGCCAGTGTCGCCCATGAAATCGGGAATCCTCTCAACGCGCTGCATATCCACCTCCAATTGATCGAGCGCGATCTGAAGAAGCTCCGTCTGCTCGCCGGCCTGGGGCAGGGCGGTGCGACCCGGCGTCGGCGTGGGGAGGTGGAGGGGGTGACGGCGGCCGATCTTCAGGAGGTGCTGGAGCGGACGTTCGGGTATCTGGCGGTCGCCCAGGGCGAGATTGGGCGGTTGGACTACATCGTCACGGAATTCCTCCAGGCCCTCCGGCCTTCGGCACCCCGGCTTCAGGCGGGAAATCTGAACGAGGTGGTGCGCACGACGGTGGATCTGCTGCGTCCAGAGTTGGAGAACCGTCGGTTGCAGGTCCGCGAGGAACTGATGCGAAGTCTGCCGCAAGCGCGGTTTGACGCGGTGCAGATCAAGCAGGTGCTGGTCAATCTGGTAAAGAACGCCATGCAGGCCATGTCGCCGGAGGGAGTGTTGACGCTGGCGACGGGGGCGGGTCCGGATGCCGTGTGGGTTTCGGTTTCGGATACGGGGACGGGCATTCCGGCGGATCAGTTGAGCCGGATCTTTGAGCCGTTCTACACCACCAAGAAGAAGGGTTCTGGGCTGGGGCTCCTCATCGTCCAGAGGATCGTCCGGGCGCACGGGGGTCGCATCGAACTCGACAGTCGGGTCGGGCGCGGAACGACGTTCCGTCTGTGGATCCCGATGGTTGAGCCCCGGGCGAGGCTGTTGCCTGAGGCAACGGGCGGCGGATGAGTTTGGAAGTCGCGTTGGCCACCGGCCTTGGGAATGGGGTAGGGTGAAGGCGTGACGCCAACCTTGCTGATCGTGGATGACGAGAAGCCCACTCGGGAGGGCCTTCGGGCCGCCTTGGAGGACAAGTTTGACGTGTACGTCGCGGAGTCGGCCGAGGCCGCGATCCAGCTTCTCGAAAAGGAATCGTTCAACGTCCTCCTGACGGATCTGAGGATGCCGGGCAGCGACGGTTTCCAGCTGATCACCCGCGCAAAGTCCCTCGCCAAACCTCCGGTCTGCATCCTCATGACGGCCTATGGCTCCGAGGATGTCGCCGTCGAGGCAATGAAACAGGGTGCCGACGACTATATCGCCAAGGGACGAATGCAGATCGACGAGCTGGAGATCCGGATTCAGCGGGCGTTGAAGCGGCAGTCTCTCGAAGTGGAGAATCGCCAACTGCACGAGCGGCTCGACACCAAGTACGGGGTTACCAGCCTGGTGGGGGATTCACCGGCGCTGACGGAGGTGCTGGATGTGGTCCGACAGGTGGCACCCACCCGCACGACGGTTCTCATCACCGGGGAAAGCGGTACCGGCAAGGAGGTGGTTGCCAAGACGCTTCACCAACTCAGTCCCCGGGCGCGGGGCCCGTGGGTGGCGGTGCATTGCGCCGGGCTTCCCGCCTCGCTCTTGGAGAGCGAGCTCTTCGGTCACGAGAAGGGGGCGTTCACCGGGGCGCATGAGCGGCGGGTGGGCCGTGTGGAAATGGCGCAGGGCGGAACCCTGTTCCTCGACGAGATCGGCGAGATCGATGCGACGACGCAGGTGAAGCTGCTTCGGTTCCTGAGGGAACGCACTTTTGAACGGCTGGGGTCCAGTCGGACTCTCACCTCGGACGTCCGGTTGGTGGCCGCTACCAACAAGGATCTGACCGCCATGGTGAAGGCCGGAACGTTTCGCGAGGACCTATACTTCCGACTGGCCGTTGTGCCGATCCACCTGCCTCCGCTTCGGCAGCGTCTGTCGGACATCCCGCAGTTGGCGAACACCTTTGTCCGCGAGTTCGCCAAGGAAAACAGCAAGACGGTGAAGGGAATCGAGACGGCTGCGATGGAACTCATGCTGAAATACCGTTGGCCCGGCAATGTGCGCGAATTGCGCACCGCCGTGGAGCATGCTGTCGTCCTGTGTCGCGGCGATTCGATCGCGCCCCGGGATCTCCCGGTGTCCGTTCGGACCCCGGTGGCGGAAGTGGTGGCGCAGGAGACGCGGGAGGTGCTGTCGTCGGGTCGCCTGACCTTGAAGGACGCAGAGCGACAGTTGCTGATCCACGCATTGGGAGAATCCGGAGGCAATCGGACCGAAGCGGCCAAGAAGCTCGGCATCAGCCGGCGCACCCTGCATCGCAAGCTGCACGAATTTCACCTCGAAGGAAATTGATGAACCAACCACCGAAAGGCATTCAGGACTGGGTCAACGCGCTCGAAAGCGGCCCGTTCAAGTCCTGGCTTCGCGGCATCCTCGGAGCACTGATCCTCCTGGGGATCACTGCCCTGTACCTTTTCACCGAGGCCAGAAACTTCTCCAATCCGGAGGCCATGGACATGGCCCAGGTGGGCCGGAACTTGGCCGTGGGCCGGGGTTATACCACCCACCTCATCCGACCGCTCAGCGTCCAGTTGCTCCGCGATCGCCTGATCGAGCGAAAGGAAAGTCAGGCGGGCCTCCTCCAGAAGCCGCACCCGGACCTTCACAATCCGCCGGTTTATCCGGTCATGCTCGGCGGCCTGTTCAAGGTGCTGCCCGAAAAGATGAGATTCGGATTCCCGGCCGATATCACCCGCCAGCGACCCTGGCCGGAAATGATGATCACGGCCCTGAACTTCTTCTGGTTCGGTATCGGTGTCTGGTGGGTGTTCCGTCTCGGAAGCCGGCTGTTCGATTCAACGGTTGGGTGGATGGCTGCGGCGCTGTATGGGGGAACCGAAATTTTCTGGAGGTTCTCGAGCAACGGCCTTCCCACCCCCTTCCTGATGGTTTTGGTGCTGGCCCTTGCGGATGTCTTGACCCGTCTGGATGAGTCCGGTGCGGAGTTGGCTCCGGGAGTGGTTCCACCCGTAGCGCGCCCCTTCAGACTGGCGGCCCTGGCGGGATTGATTGTCGGCATCGGGTTCCTGACCCGCTACGCCTTCGGTTGGCTGATCGTTCCTGTCGCCCTCTGGATCCTGGTCACGCACGTGCGCCGCTGGGGGGCCTTGATGGTGTGCCTGCTGATGTTTGGCTTGGTCGCCGGGCCCTGGGTGGGCCGCAATTACCATCTCAGCGGTCGGCTTCTCGGCACGGCCTATTCCGCCCTGGCATCCGGAACCGAGACGTTTCCGGAGTCCCGGCTGGAGCGGCATCTGCGCCCGCCTCAGCAGATGCCCGACCTGACTGAGATGCGGGTGAAGTTTGCCGTCAATGCGGCGGACCTGCTCCGGAATGATGTTCCCCGATTGGGCGGCAACTGGATCACCTTCTTCTTCTTCGCGGGATTGATGCTCCCGTTCCGCAATGCCCGGCTGCGTCGGTTGCGTTGGTTTACGGTTGGAGGCCTGGGACTCCTCTTCTGCGTCGAAGCCCTTGGCCGTACCCACTGGTCCAGTCTGGTCCCCGTGGTCAACGGGGGGAACCAGATGGTCCTGCTCTCGCCATTGATCTTCCTTTTCGGCACCAGCCTCTTCATCAGCCTCCTGGAATCCACCGAGTTCGGGCATCCGCTCTTCCGCCGCCTGTTCGTTGGTGTTGCCTGGGCCGTCATGAGCCTCCCGCTGCTGACCTCGCTCCTGCCCCCGCGGACCTATCCCCTGATAGAACCGACTTATCGTCCGGATATCGTCCGGGAACTCACCGGATACGTGGCGCCTGGGGAACTCGTGATGAGTGATGTTCCCTGGAGTGTGGCCTGGTATGGGGACCGGGATTGCATCTGGCTCCCGCTCTGGGTCAGGGACGAGGGGGGAGAGGACTTTTTCGCGATCAACGATTTTGAGCGCCGGGTGGCGGCGCTGTACATCTCGCCATTTACGGCCGAAGCCCCTCTGCGTCTGGTTGGAACGAAGGACTTCGTCTGGGGTCGCTTCTATTTCGACGCCCTACTGCGACGAAATCTCCCGACCGGCTTTCCTCTGATTCACGCCTACGAGGACTCGGCCCGGGCCGGGCACCTGTTCCTGGCTGACAAAAAGCGCTGGTGACCGGCACCCCTCACTCAGCGATGAGAAGCCGCGCCAGTTGACGGGCCGTGCGCTGGATGTCGAATCGCTCCAGAAATGCCCGGCGTTCGTTCTCCGACAGCACGGTTCGTTTTCCACGGTCCTGAATCAACGCCCGGACCGCGGCGGTAATCGCTGCCGGAGTGATGGCCTCCAGCAGGACCCCGGAACGACCGTGTTCCAGGATCTCCTCGGCGGCTCCCGTTCGGGCGCTGAGGATGGGAACCCCGAAGGCCATCGCCTCCAGCAGGACAATGCCAAAGGTCTCGAGATGGGAAGGAAAGACGAAGAGATCCGCGGTGCGCCACAGATCGAACCACGCGGCCGACCCCGCTTCCACGCCCGCATGGACGAACAGTCCAGGCTCCGGCTCCACCGGGTCCCGGGTGACCAGATGGAGATCCAATTCCGTGCGGAGTCCAGAACGCCAGGCCTCCAGCAATTCCATTCCGCCCTTCCGCCGAAAGTCACCTCCGACGAACAGCAGTCGCGGCTTGCCTGAGGACGGTGCCGGGAGGGGAAGACCTGGATCCGACATCGAGGGCGGGAGCACGTGGATCCGGTCGGGGTTCTCACCGTATTCCTGGATCAGGGAATCGGCTGCCCGCTGGGACCAAGGCAAGAGCAGCGAGGCGTGACGGAACAGGCGTCGCTCCTGTGCCCGCAGGCTGGCAAGAGTGAGGGGTTGAAGCCACCGGGCAATTCGTGTGGGTCCAAACCAGGGTGAGCGGGCCAACTGTTCGAAGGTCGCATCCATGGCGACGAGGCAGCGAAGGTCCGGTGCCCGAGAGGGGAGGGTCAATCCGACGCTCTGGGTGTTCACGACCACTGCGTCGATCCGATGCTCGTTCCGCAAACGGATGAGCTGGGTCGCTGCATGCTCGCTGGCCGCCCGCCTCCAACGCGTGATCAGTCCATCGAGTCCCAGGCGGTGGAGTCCACGGATTCCGCGCTCGGCATGGCGGAGTTCCGGGGGGAGGGGAATGGCATCAATCTGGAAGGGGATGCAACCCCATTCCGGATGTTCACGGAAAGCGGTGGCAAATCGGGGCAGGTAGGAGGTGTGCCCCAGGGTGTTCTCATTGATGAACGCGATGTTCCTCATCCCGTGGACGATTGGCCGAGCAATCGGTGGAAGTGTTGGATCAACTGTCGGACCACGACCTCGGGGGTGTAGCGGATTCCTGTCAGCCGCAGAGCGGCTTCACCGGCGGTCCGGCCCGCTTCGGTCGCCAACGAAAACTGTTGAAAGACCTCCGCGGCAGCGCCGGTAACCGTCATATCCACGGCCCTTCCGGCGTCGCCGGTGATCCACTGGGTCACGGGGTAGTGGTGATGGATCACCGGAAGCCCGGTCGCCAGCGCCTCCAGAATGGCGATCGAGAACGGTTCCGCCAACGCGCCCAAGGTGTACACGTCCGAGGCCTGATAAATCTCTGGAAGGGATTCCCGCGGGAGTGATCCAAGAAAATGAACCCGATCCCCAAGCGCCTCGACACATCGTTGCCGCACGGCATCGGCCCCAGCCTCATCCCCCCCGACCGACAGAAGTCGCCACCGCGGGTCGCCAGTGCGGGCCAACTCCTGGGCGATATGGTCAAGGCGTTTGGAGGAATCGGTTCCGACCGGACCCACGGTCAGTGCCATGCGGGTCTCGGTGGTCGCTCCCAGGCGAGCGCGGATCTTGGCTCGCGCTTCGGGCAAAGCCGGGTGGAAGAATCGGGTGTCAACGAAGTACGGAACGGCGAAGAAACGGTCGAAGCGTTCTGGCCGGACCAAGGGACGGGCTTCTTCCAGGTAATACGGAGCCAAGAGATGAACTCCGTCGTAGTCCTGCAGCCAACGAGGTGAAAGGCGCATCCCATCCGAGAAGATCACCTTTGCCCCGTGCCAACGCCGGAGTCGCTTGACGTTCCAGGCGAGGGACGGATCGGCGCAGAACGCAATGTGCATCCGTCGGCGGCGCAGGGTCCACGCGATCGGGATCACTGCGCTCATCTGCTCCACGTGATAGCGGTAGTGCCAGGGGACCCCCCGGAGCACGACCGAATCCCGGTGAATCAGTCGGATGCGATGCGAAGGACAGGACTGCGGGAAGGTTCGCCCGCCGCCCCAAGCCTCACTCTGCACTTCGGGTTGGGATTGGAGATGCAGGGCCAATTGCCCCATCCAGGCCTCCAGTCCACGACGGATCTGCCCAAGACCCGAGGCAATGCAGGCGATTCGAAGGCTGCCGGAGGAGGACATCGGGATCTGGAAACCGGGGAGCTATCCGTAGCGGGCAAGGCCAATGGAACGGGTGAGCCATTCAGGCCGTAGGGGCCGGGCGGGCAAAAGAAGGGACGTCAGAATGCAAAAAGGCGCGGTCCTAAGACCGCGCCTTCCGAAAGCGAACCAATCGACTACTGGCGACGGCGCCAGAGACCGAAGGCAACGAGGCCGAGACCGGCAATCATTGCGTAGGTTTCGGGCTCAGGAACCGGGGTGAACTGGAAGTTCACGAGGTCGAAACGGCGGCTGTCCAAACCGGGGTTGGGAAGCGCACCACCGACGACGTCAGCGGAACCGAAGCCGCCAGCCAGACCGTTCACGCCGTTGGCGTTGGAGTAGGTCGGCAGTTCGAGGACGCTGTTCAACCGCTCACCGAAAAAGTCACCCGCACCGAAGGTGAGCGAGGTGGCGATCAGGGCGTAGAAGCCGGGGGTGAGAACCGTGTTGGCGATGTTGTGGTAGCTGTAACCCGCGTTGTAGATGCCGGTGTTATCCACGGCAACGCCCACGATGAAGGGGCTCACCGCGCCACCGGGGGTGTACCCGTAGAGGGCCAGATTTCCGGACGTGCCAGCGGTGAGGCCGGCCACGCCGGAATCAACGAGGCCCAGTGCCGTCACCGTGATGGTCGTAGTCACCTGAAACGTCTGGCCGTTGACGGGGAGCGGGAGCGAGGTGCCAGTGGCGATACCGCTGGTGGTCGTGAAGAAGGCCGCCTGGGAAGAGGCGGCAGCGGCCGCGAGGCCGATGGCTGCAATAAATGACTTAGTCTTGTTCATGATAGGATTCGGTTGCGCTGACTCAGTTACTACGGAGGTTCTACGTGAGAAGCGAGTTCGGGGTCAAAGGGTTTTTTCCATTCGCACGATTCCAGGGATCCCTCGTTGGGGGCAGTCCGTCCCGATTCGGTTCGTGCACCTCCCGGCCTCCTCAGAATTTGTAGGCGATGCCCGCCATGATCCGGAGGTCGTTTGCCTTCCGACCCGGGGCGGGGTCGGAACGGTAGGTGTCCTGGCCGGTGAGGCGGATGGCGAGTTTCTCGGTCAGATCCGCTTCGAGCGTGGCCTGGAAGTTGAAGACGTAGTTGTCGAGTTGATCGACCTTCGGGGTGATGTCGGCCTCCTGCATCAGGCGCACCTTGTCATTGAACTTGTGGGTGAATTTTTCCCCGGCGCGCAGGGTGAAATACTGTTGGCTGGCACCCCGTTCGAACTGCTCGAACACAATGCCCGGACCGACCTCACCACTCAGTGTCGTCTTTTCGTTCTTGATGAAGTAGTAGCCGACACCGGGGCTGAGGGTGATGCGGTACTTGATGTCAGCGATCTTGTCCTGACGGGCATCGCCGCGGCCGAGGAAGTACCAGCGGTCGGTGATCAGGCGGTTGTACTGGAGGAAGGCCCCGTAGTTCTGGGCGGTGGTGACCCGTGAGCCGGTGGTCAGGTCACGATTGTTGCCGTAGACTGCGTCCGCGCCGGCGCTGAGTTCGTTCTTGTCCCACTTCTTCAGGGTCAGGATGTTGGCTCCGGCCAGCAGGGTGTCGGAATTGCCCCGGTTGATCGAGGCGTTGAGTCCGGCGCTGGTCTTCCATCCGGTGTCTTGCTGGGCGAACAGTGAGCCGGCTCCGAGTGCGAGGGCTGCGGCCATGGTGAATCGGTAGTATTTCATGGATCTGTCTTGGTGCGCGGCCACGAGTACCCAAGGAGAACCGGCGATGGCAATGGCAAACCCGACCGGCATTGACCTCCATGCGGTGCTGCGAATGCAGGCTTGTCAGCGGGGGAGTGGATCTGGCACTTAGCGGAGGTGACTTTGGATTCCCGGATCATGGTTGGCTCGATTATTGGCCCGCACTAGCGGCGCCGCTGAACGAGTTTTCCCAGCCAGGCAAAACCCCGTTCCGCACCGCGGAACGGGGTTTTGCTTTTTGGAGGGGAAGGAACCGAAGAGGGGAATTGGGCACGAACTATCCAGATGATGAAACCGCAGGTTGAAATCTACGACACCACCCTTCGTGATGGATCGCAGGGTGAAGGCATCAACTTTTCCGTCGCCGACAAGCTTCGTATTGCCGAGCGGTTGGACCAGTTCGGGGTGCACACCATCGAGGGTGGCTGGCCGGGCTCCAATCCCAAGGACATCGAGTTCTTTGCCCAGGCAAAACGTCGCAAGTTCCGCCATGCCCGTCTCGCTGCCTTTGGTTCCACCCGGCGCAAGGGAATCGCGGTGGAGTCGGATGAACAGGTGCGGTTGCTGCTCGAAGCCGGGACGCCGGTCGTAACGATCTTCGGCAAGACTTCCCTGCTCCATGTCCGGGAGGTCTTGCGCTGCACGCCGGAGGAGAACCTGGGGATGATCGGCGATACGGTCCGCTTCCTGAAAGATCACGGAAAGACGGTGATCTACGACGCCGAACACTGCTTCGACGGCGCGAAGCTCGACCCGGAGTACGCGCTGGCGACCTGGCAGGCCGCGGAAAAGGCCGGAGCTGACATGGTGGTGCTCTGTGATACGAATGGCGGATGCCTGCCGTCGGAAGTCGCTGAAACCACCCGCCTGGCGATCGCTCGCCTGAACTGTCGGGTGGGGATCCATACCCACGACGACATCGGTCTGGGTGTGGCCAACGCCCTGGCAGCGGTGGAGGCCGGGGCAGTGCAGGTGCAGGGCACGATCAACGGGTATGGCGAACGGACCGGCAACTGCAACCTGGTGAGCGCCATCCCCTGTCTCCAGCTCAAGCTGGGGCGTCGGTTGATGACGCCGGCTGCACTGCGTCAGTTGAAGGACCTCTCCCAGTTCGTGGATGAGATCGCCAATCTTCGCCCCAGCCCGCGCCAACCCTGGGTGGGTTCCGCCGCCTTCGCCCACAAGGGAGGGACGCACGTCAATGCCGTCCAGAAACTGGCTTCCAGCTACGAGCACATCGACCCGGCCTTGGTCGGCAACAGCCGGAACATCCTCGTCAGCGACCTTTCCGGTCGCAGCAACATCCTGATGAAGGCCCGTTCCTTGGGATTCGAGCTCGATGAAGCCAAGCCCGAAGTGAAGGCAATCCTGCAACGGGTGAAGGAACTCGAGCACGAAGGGTTCGAGTTTGAAGCCGCCGAGGCCTCCCTGGCGCTCCTCATCCGCGGCCTGCTCGAAGG
>JBDNHZ010000036.1:0-10344 GCA_041688515.1 Verrucomicrobiota bacterium | reverse complement strand
GATCGGGTTGAATGTGGCGATCCTGCCGCCCCGAACCGGCGCGCAGGGGATCGTATTCGCCGTCCCGATCAAGCGGGTGAATCAGGCCATGGCCGAGACGCTGAGTGGGGAGAGCATCCGGGGACTGTGGTTCGGGGCGCGACTCCAGCCGGGCGACCGTCCGTTGTCGGTGCACTCCGTCCATCCGGGCAGTCCCGCGGTCAAATCCCGTTTGAAGGCCGGGTATGCGGTCCTCGAAGTCAACGGACGTCCCGCGGGCAGCCTGATCGAATTCAATCGGGCGCTGGTCACCGCCGGTCCGGGTCGAGAGGTTCCCATCCGCGTCCGGCGCTCGGGCAAGACGGTTTCGCTGTCGTTGCGGTTGGTGGATGAATCCGTGTTCTTCGATGCCGGGCTCATCCGTACCCGGCTGGGGGTCACGGTCGAAGCCACGGAATCCGGGTTGGTGGTGACGGCGGTGGACGCGGACGGACCGTCGGCGCGGCGGTTGGCCACAGGGATGTTTCTGGCGGCGGTGGACGGCCAGCCGGTGGGGGAATTGGTGCCCCTGGCGAAGATGCTCCATGCGCGTCCGTCCGGTGCCCCGGTGGAACTGGGGGTCAGCGTGTTCCGTCGGATGGGTCTGTTTGTGCGACGGCAGGACGGGGCGGTCCGGGTGGCCCTGCGATGATTGCCAAATCCGGGTTGGGACAAACGGGGGCGGACCGCTAGTCTCGCGGCCACACCGATGGCGCAGTCCACCCCCATGATCGAGGTTGAGAACCTCACGAAACGGTATCCCGGCCGCACGGCCGTGGACGGAATCTCGTTTCAGATCGGTCGAGGCGAGGTGGTAGGGTTCCTGGGGCCGAACGGAGCCGGCAAGTCGACGACGCTGCGGATCCTGTCGAGTTTTCTGCCGGCCACGAGCGGCACGGCCCGGGTCGCGGGTTACGACGTGTTCCGGGAGCCCGATGAAGTCCGCCGTCGGATCGGCTACATGCCGGAGAACAACCCGCTGCATCTCGACATGCGGGTCCGGGAGTATTTGAAGTTCCGGGCGCGGCTCAAGGGCCTGGGGTGGCGTCGGAGCCGGGAACGGGTGGACGCCGTGCTGCAACAGTGTGGCCTGACGGATGTGGCGGGGCGGATCATCGGGCAGCTTTCCAAAGGGTACCGCCAGCGGGTCGGGCTGGCGGATGCCCTGGTCCATGAGCCGGACCTGATCATTCTGGACGAGCCGACCATCGGCTTGGATCCCCATCAGATCCGGTCGGTCCGGGCGTTGGTCAAGGAGTTGGGGCGGAATCACACGGTGGTGTTGTCCACGCACATCCTGAACGAAGTCGAGATGACCTGTTCCCGGGTGTTGATCCTGCACCGGGGCCGGATCCTGGCGGCGGATCGGACGGAAGATCTGACCCGCCGGATGAGTCTGGATGGCCAGGTGGTGGCCGAGGTGGAGGCCCCGGCGGCGCAGTTGCTGGAGGCGTTCCGGGACTTGCCGGAGGTCGAGCGAGTGGAAGTGGAACCGTTGGATGGAGATTATCTGCGGCTCTCGCTGGTGCCGCGTCACGGGGTGGATCTCCGGCCGCTGGTGTTCGCCGAGGTGCGCGAGCACGGGTGGCCGTTGCGGGAGTTGACGCGGAGCCGGCATTCCCTGGAGGACATCTTCATCCACATGACGCGGGGAAAGGTTCGGGAGGACTGAATGAGCGTTTTCTTCGCACTGATGCGCCGCGAACTGGGTGCCTATTTCAATTCACTGACCGGGTACGTGGTCATCGCGGCGGTGCTTCTGCTCAGCGGGTTCAGCCTGGTGGACCTGATCGAGCGCATCCGGCAGATGCCCTACGACGCGCCGGTGACGGAGCTGTTCTACCAGACGATCTACTTCTGGCTGATCGTGCTGTTGAGTGCGCCGGTGATCACCATGCGCTCGTTTGCGGCCGAGAAGGCGACGGGAACCTATGAAGCGCTGATGACCACGCCGGTCGGGGACTGGCAGGTCGTGCTGGCGAAGTACGCCGGGGCGCTGGCCTTCTATCTCCTGACCTGGCTGCCGTTCGTGGGCGTGTTGTTCTCGCTCCGCCAGATCACCGGCGAAGCCGCCCTGTTCGAACCCGTCATCGTGGCGGTCACGTTCCTCGGCATCGCCCTGGTCGGATCCCTGTTCATGGCGCTCGGTTGTTTTGCATCGTCGCTGACCCGTTCGGACATCATCGCCGCCATGGTGTCGTTCCTGTTCGGGATCGGATTGTGGATGCTGGGTTATCGGCCGGATGTCTCCGGGGTGGTCCCGGCCTGGGCGGTGCCGGCGCTGGAACACATGTCGATGACGCGGCACATGGAGGATTTTTCCCGCGGCCTGGTGGTGGGACGCCACGTGGTGTTCTACCTGACGGCGACGGCCCTGTTCCTGTTCCTGACCCATCGCGTGGTGCAGAGCCGCCGATGGAAATGAGCGCCATGACCGATCCTTCCCCCAGCTTCGTTCCCCTGCGGCGCTATCGGATCGCGGTCTCGGTCCTGGTGGGCGTGGCCTCGGCCGTGGTGATCTTCGCCTTGGTAAATTATCTGGCCGCCGGTCGCCTCCGTTGGCGCCAGGACTTCTCCAGCACGGGCCGGTTCCAATTGTCGCCCTTGACGCGGCAGGTGCTGGAAGGCCTGACCAACGACGTGAAAGTCACGGTCCTGTTCCCCCGGGATTCGGATCTGTACGGCCATATCGACGGTCTGCTGCGCGAGTACTCGGAAATTCAACCGCGGGTGCACACCCGCTTCGTTGATTCCGATGCCGAACCGGTCACGGCCATCCAGGTTCGGACGACCTACAAGCTGGGTCCCGAGGACGCCAACCTGGTGGTGTTCGACTCCGGCACGCAGGTGGTGCGCATCGCGGAATCGGAGCTCTCGATCTACGACGCCAACATCAACGCCATGATGGAGGGACGTCAGCGGGAAGTGCGCCGCTCGGCGTTCAAGGGCGAACTGGTGTTCACCTCGGCCTTGGCGGGCCTGGTCAGCACCAACCGGCCGCATGCCTGTTTCCTCACCGGGCATGACGAGTCGCGCCCGGACTCGGAGGATCGGCTGGGAGGCTACTTCCGGTTCGCGGGCATCGTGGCTTCGAAGTCGGCCTGGATTTCCCCGATCACTCTCGACGGTACCAACGACGTGCCGGCGGACTGCCAGTTGCTGGTCATTCCGGGGCCGGCCCAGCCGTTCCTGCCGGTGGAGATCGAGCGGATCACCCGTTTCCTCGACGGGGGCGGCCGGGTGTTGCTGGCGTTGAATTCGGGCGATCCCACGGTCCGGTTGGGGATCGAACCCCTGCTGTTCGACTGGGGCATCGCGGCACCTCCGGCCTTCGCGGCGGATACCAACCAGACCATTGGTGGATTCACGGTCCTGACCACGAATTTCGGATCCCATCCCATCACGCTGCCGTTGATCCGAAACGAGTCCCGCCTCTTTTTCCAGCGACCGCGCGTGGTGGGGATCTTGCCCATGGAACAGCGTCCGGCGGATGCGCCCAAGGCCACGACGTTGGTGGCCACCGGTCCCTCGGGAATGACGCGGTCGGATTTCCGCGGTGGCACGGTGGCGTTCAAGCCCGGCCTGGATCAACGCGGCCCGATCCCCATGGCGGCGGCGGCGGAACGCGGCGGGGTGACCGGGGTCGCCGCGGGTCGCGGCACAGCGCGGTTGGTGGTGGTCGGGGACTACCTGATGTTCGGAAACGACGCTTTCAACAACCCTGGCAACGTGGATTTCGCCGAATTGACCCTCTCCTGGCTGCTGGATCGGACCCAGTTGCTGGCCATTGGCCCGAAGCCGGTGCGCGAGTACAGGCTCTACCTGACGCCGGCCCAGCACCGGGCCATCCGCTGGACGTTGCTGGGGATCCTGCCGGGCTCGGTGTTGCTGGTGGGATTCGCGGTCTGGACCCGGCGTCGAAACTGAGCGGTCCCCTCTGACTTCCGAGATGAACCCACGCTCCAACTGGATCCTGTTCCTGATCGCCGCCGGGCTCGCGGCGTACGTGTTCCTCGTGGACCGCCGCAGTGGCCTGACGGTGCGGGGCGGTGCCGGCACGAGCAGCTTCGAACCCGTGGATCCCGCGGTGGTGACGGCGGTGGAATTGATCCGTTCGAATTCGGTTCTGCGGGTGGAGCGATCGGATGCGACCTGGCGATTGACGGTTCCGGTGGCCTACCCTGCGCAGGCGGCCAGTGTGAACCGGTTGCTCGGCGAGTTGGGACGGTTGGTGCCGGCGGGCTTCATCACCGCCGGGCAGGTGGCGGCACAACCGGATGCCTTGAAAGCCTTCGGACTGGAACCGCCGATGGCGACCCTCGCCCTCCAGACGCCCCAAGGTCCGACGATCTTCCGCATCGGTGGCTTCACGCCGGTCCAGTCGCGCTTCTATTTCCAGCGGGTGGGGTCCGATGGCGTTTACACCGCGGACGCCGCGCTCCTGGCAAGTCTTCCGATCAAGGCCAATGACTGGCGCGACCGCACCCTGTTGGATCTCGGGGGACGCAGCTTCGATCGGGTGACTCTTTCCAGTCGTGGGCGCACGGTTTTCGAGGCGATCCGGGATGGAGGCCGGTGGCGATTGCGGCAGCCTCTGTCCGCGCGCGCCGACGGGGAACGGATCGAGGCTCTGGTGGCCCAGATGCAGCATCTCCGGGTGACCGAGTTCGTCAGCGACGCCGTCGTGATTGACCGGGCGGTTTACGGCCTGCAACCGCCGGAGCTCGAACTGGCCATCAGCACGGGCACCAACGAATGGGCGCGATTGCAGGTGGGATCGATCGCCACCAACGCCCCGGGCGAACGATTCGTCCGCCGCATGTCCCACACCAATCTGGTGCGCGTGGCGGCGGAGGATCTCACCGTGCTGGAGCGATCGCTCGAAGAGTTTCGGGATCCACGCCTGTTCGGACCGCTGGACGGGGTGGGGTCCATCGAAGTCCGCGGCAGCAATGCCTTCACGCTGGCCTTGTCGGGAACCAACTGGACGGTGACGCAGCCGCGGGTCTTTCCGGCGGAAACGTCGGCGGTCGAGTTCCTGATCTCCCAGCTTTCCACCCTGGAGATCGCGCAGTTCGTTGACGATGTGGTGCCGGATCTTGCGCCCTATGGGCTGGACCGGCCGACGCGCGAATTCGTGGCGCGCCGCGGC
Organism: Verrucomicrobiota bacterium; assembly: GCA_041688515.1. GTDB lineage: Bacteria > Verrucomicrobiota > Verrucomicrobiia > Limisphaerales > UBA9464 > UBA6176. The sequence goes on along the minus strand of JBDNHZ010000036.1, from coordinate 5,174 downwards.
ACCAATGTGCTGGCCCATTTGCAGGTCGGTCGGGCGACCGATGCCCGGGGAACGCTGTTGTACGCGCGACGTCTGGATGAGCCCGGGGTGTACGCCATCCCGCGCACTGTCCTCTTCAACCTCGATTCGCCGGGACAGCTCCGCTCGTGGCGGTTCGATTCGAATCAGGTCGTCCAAGTGACGGTCTCCCACGAGGGCCGACGCCGCGTTTTCGCACGGGAGGGGGGTGCTTGGAAGGTCACGGAGGGAACTGCCTTCGCCGAGTTCATCCCCGACGCCCTGGATGAAGTCCTCTTCCGTCTCGGGGCCTGGGATTCCATGCGCTACTCGGTAACCGACGAAGCCGCGCTGTTGAAGGCCGGGCGCTTTGCGGAAGTGTCGCATGAGGTGGAGATCCGGTTGCAGGCCCCGGCACCGGTCCGGTTCCTGCACCTCCGGTTCGGCGGGCCGATTGCCGGAAACCGGTTCGTCATGGCCCGCTTCGACGACGATCCCATGGCGCTGCGACTGGAGTTGCCCGGAGCCCTCTATGCGGACCTGATCCGCTTCCTGGGTCTCCCCTGAACCGGATGCCGCACCATGGAACCGCGAAGGCACAAGGGTGGATCGGTACGAAGGACTTTCCGTTGGTGTCGGCGCGGGACCTACCTCGTCTTCCTGCTTCTCGGGTGCTTCCTGCTTTACCTGAATCAGGTGGGCGTTCCCGAGTGGGTGAAGCGGCCGTTGCTCGCGCAGTTGCAGGAGCGGGGCATCGACCTTGAGTTCAGTCGCATGCGGGTCCGCCTGACCCGCGGACTCGTGGCCGAGGATGTCAGCCTGACCCGACGCCAGGAAAAGCCGGGCGAAATCTTCCATGCGGGCGAACTCCAACTGCGGTTGCGCTGGTCGGCACTGATGGAGTGGAGCGCCCCGGAGATCACGACGCTCACGCTCCGTGACGGCCGGATCACGCTGCCGCTCGACACCGGAACCAACTCCGCGCCGTTCCTCTTCGCTGTCGATCATGTCCAGGCGCGACTCCGCTTTGTCTCGGCCAACCTGTGGGAATTGGACGAACTCGACGCCACTTGCCACGGCGGAACTTTTTCCGCCCACGGCACCCTGACCAATGCCGCCTTGCTCCGGGTGGCGCGTCCCGCCCGAACGAACGTCACCGACCCCTCCATCTCTTGGCGCCGACCGTTGCTCGAAGCCGCCCGTTGGTTGGAACGGACGTCTTTCCAGACTCCCCCGGCGGTCCACGTGGCCTTCAACGCCGATCTCCAGCGTCCCACTCTTTCGTCCGCCGAGTTCCGGCTGTCTTCGTCCGCCGCCTCCAACGTCCTCGGTGCGGTGGAGGGCCTGCGCCTGGAGGTGCGGCTCAACCCTCCCGAGGGCCCGTCCGATCTTGTCCGAGCCGACTTTGAGTTGGATGCGGACCGGGCTCTGACCCGGTGGGGTGGATTTGACGCCTTGAAGGTAGGAATCGGGATTGAATGGCGTGGTTCCAATGCCGTGCCGGAGTTGCTCGACTGGTCTGTGCGTGCAGGCAACGCCACCAGTCGCTGGGCCTCGGCGTCGATGCTGCAGGCGACGGGAAGCAGTCGGGCGAAGGAACTCAAGGCCGGCCCGGCCGCACCCTGGGGAATGCCCCCGACCAACGGGTCGTGGGCCACGCTGTTGTCCAAGGCACCCGGTTTTGAATCGACGGTCTCGCTTTCATTGGAGGGCGTTCAGGTTCCCACGCCCACGAATGCCGTGACCCTGGATTCCTTGAAGCTGTTGGTGCTGGCTTCGCACTCCACGTCGGATTGGCGGAGCCTCCACCTCTCCGTCGATGTGACGGGAGCCACCTCTGCATGGACCACCGTGCCCCGCTTCCAGACCGAGCTGGGTTTGACGCCAAATCTGCATCCGCCTGCCACCGCCGCCGAGTGGTCGTACTGGCAGCGTCTGGTTCATCTCGATGCCTGGGCCTCCCTCTCGGTCGGCCCCACCCAAGTCCCGCGGATGCAGATCGACGGGGTCGACTTCGGGTTGATCTGGTCGGCCCCGCGATTGGAAGTGGTCCCGTTCCAAGCTTGGTTCGGGGATGGCGATCTGGTGGTGGAGGCGACGTTGGATGTCCCGACCCGCAAGGTGGTCGCCACCGCCTTTTCCACGGCGGACCCGCATGCGGTGGAAGGCTGGATGAACGCCAAGGCACGGGAATCCATCGGTCAGTACGGCTGGGACAAGGAATCGCTTCCCCGTCTGTCGGGTCAGGTGGGCATCACCTTGCCCGGGTGGGGAATTCCGGATCACGAAGCCCGCCTGGAAATCCATCGAAGCCTGACCATGGATGCCTGGCTGTCGGGAACCAATCTGAGTTTCCGCGGTCTTCCCACCCTCACGGCGCACGGTGCCATCACCTATACCAACCGGTACTGGCGCATCGGTCCCCTCGACATCGTGCGGCCCGAAGGTTCGGTGCAGTTGAGCTACGAGAATGACGAGGACACCCACGACTACCGTTTCGACGTCCGTTCCACAATTGATCCGATGATCGTCCGGCCTCTGCTCGACGAGAAGATCCAGCGGGAAATGGATCGGGTGTCGCTCCCGCAGCCTCCACGGGTCGAGGGCCAGCTCTGGGGTCGTTGGCAGGAACCTGAGTTGACCGGTTTCCAGCTCCATCTCGCCCTCACCAACGCCGTCGTCCGCGGCGAACCCATCGAATGGGCCGATGGCGATGTCGGATACACCAATCGGGTGCTGACGTTTCGCGAGGTGCGGGCGCGTTCGGACGGCGATGCCTACGTGCCGGGAGCCGCCTACGACATCGCATCGCAGCGGCTCGCCTTCACCAACGCCCGCGCCAACGTGCCCGTCCTGCGCGTGGCCCGGATCATCGGCACGAACGCCACCGCCGTCATGACGCCCTACCAGTTCATGCGCCCGCCCCATGCCATCGTCGATGGCGTCGTCTCCGTCCGGGGTCTGGTCGGGACGGATATCCGCTTCGATGTGCGTGGGGATGACTTTCGCTGGTGGCGATTGCGCGGGACGAATCTGGATGCCCGGGTGCATCTGCGGGACGAGACCCTGACGATCTCCGGTCTGCACTCCGCCTTCTGCGGGGGGTCATTGGACGGCGACCTGTTCTTTGACTGGGCGGACGCCGACAAGGACGTCGACTACCGGATGAAGCTGGCGGTGACGAACCTCTCGCTCCGGGAATTCCTGGGGGATGTCTGGCCCAAGACCAACCGGTTGGAAGGGCGCGTGACCGGTCGCGGTGAGATCACATCCGGGAACACGGCCGACCCGCGCAGCATCCGCGGGCAAGGAACGGTTTCGATGGAAGACGGCTACCTGTGGGGACTGCCGATCTTCGGGTTGTTCTCGCCGATCTTCGACACGATCTCGCCGGGTCTGGGTCAGACGCGGTTCACCTCGGGTTCGGCCTCGTTCCGTCTGGCGGACGGCCACGTGGATACCCAGGACTTCGAGATGCGTTCGCTGGCGATGCGGCTTCGGTACCGCGGGACGGTGTCTTATGAAGGTCAGCTCAACGCCACCATGGAAGCGGCGCTCTTCCGCGATGCTCCCTTGATCGGACGGTTGCTCAGCCTTGCCTTCATGCCGGTGACCAAGTTGCTGGAGTATCGGGTCGAGGGAACCCTCGCCGATCCGAAGCCTGAGCCGCGTTACGTGCCCAAGATCCTCATGAATCTGCTGCGGCCCATCTCATTCCTGAAGAGCCTGCTTCCCAAGAGCGACACGCCCGAGTCCCCGGAAGAACCTCCGGAGAAGTAGGGCGCCGCTCGGTTGATCTAGTTCAACGCGGCCACGGTGGCCGCGAGGGAGGCCGCATCAGCCACGTTCAGCCCCTGGGCCGACTTGTCGATGCGACGGAGGAATCCCGTCAAGGCATTGCCCGGCCCGAGTTCGATGAATCGGGTGAAACCCTGGGCGAGGAGTTGACGGATCGATTCCTCCCAGCGGACCGATCCGGTCACCTGCTCCACCAGCAAGCGCGTGATGTCGGCGGGCGTTCCGTGTGGCGCGGCGCTGACGTTGCTGAGCACCGGGATCGTGGGGGAGATGAGGGCGATCCTCCCCAGTTCGGCGGCGAGCTTTGGTTGGGCCGAAGCCATCAGCGGGGAGTGGTAGGCACCGGCGACCGGTAGGGAGACAACCTTGCGCGCGCCCCTGGCCTTGGCCAGTTCGATCGCCCGCAGGACCCGGTCCGTCTCGCCCGAAATCACGATCTGCCCCGGGCAGTTCAGATTGGCCAGCGTCACGCCGACCTCGGCGCAGACTTCGCGCGTCGGACCTTCCTCCAGACCGATCACAGCCGCCATTCCGCCGCGGGTGGCTTCACAGGCTTCCTGCATGAAACGCCCCCGCAGGCGAACGATCCGGTGACCGTCCTCGAAGGAAAGGGAACCGGCGGCCGCCAGCGCGGTGAATTCCCCGAGCGAAAGGCCGGCGGCGGCCTGGAATTCCAGGTGCGGAACCTGTTCGCGCAGGAGCATCAGCGCCACCCAGCTTACCAGATAGATGCCCGGTTGGGCGTTCTCGGTCCGGGTCAATTCCAACTCAGGTCCCTCGAAGCAGACCGAAGCCAGATCGTAGCCCAGGGTCTCGTTGGCCCGGTCGAACAATGCGCGGGCGGTGGGAAATGCGGAAGCCAGGTCACGTCCCATTCCCACCGTCTGGGCACCCTGGCCGGCGAACAACAATGCGGTCTTTTGCATCGGAACCGCGGAGGAAAGCACAGCCGACGCCCGCTGGAAACCCAAGACCGGGGCAACGACGGCCCACGTCCTGGGACCTCGGGCGTCCTCGCCCGCCTCGATCCGAGATCCGAGGCGGCCGGGAACGGAGCGCATCTGGACCCTTCCCCCGCGGCGTCAGGCGATGGGGGATTCCGGATCACACTTTGCAAAGTGTGATCGCGATCGGGGCGACGTTGAACGCGGCAATGGACGGTCCGCCCGCTCCCCACGCTTGCCCTGCGATTCGAGGCAATGCCTCCCCAGGTCGCTGCCATCCCTCCGGGATGAAGGCCCACGTCCTGGGGCCGCCGGCGTCCTCGCCCGCCTTGATCCGGGATGCGGGGCGGCCGGGAACGGAGCGCATCTGGACCCTTCCCCCACGGCGTCAGGCGCTGCGGGATTCCGGATCACACTTTGCAAAGTGTGATCGCG
>JBDNHZ010000266.1:0-9552 GCA_041688515.1 Verrucomicrobiota bacterium | reverse complement strand
GGGGTAGCTGCCGAGGTCACGAGGCGGACCCAGACGAGGCGAAGCACGCGGACATCCGCCTCCTCACGTCGGCAGCTACCCAGGTTTGGGTCGCCGACCAACGGATCGGGGGCAGTGTCAAGATGCGTCGCAGCAGCCCGTGAAGGTGGTTGCGCTCGTGGGTGAAAGTCCCACCGGTCGAATTGGACGGTTCACGACCGAACGGGACGGTGCCTGTCCGCCCGCAAGGCGCGGAGGGGAGTAAGCAGTCCGGGTAAAGAACCGATGGGCCTGAACGAAGGCCGACGCTGGCAGCGAAGACAACCGTCAGCCGCTGTCATCTCCGGCGGGGTCGGCGTGTTCCCGCGCCTGCGGGATCGGGAAGGACAACCACAGATAAAGCGGGGAGAGCGGGCCCGATGAGCGAGACATCGTCTCCAACTCAACCCATCGCACAAGCCGGCTCGTCCGGTGAGGCGGAGGGAGTCGGACCCGCAGTCGGAGTCCTGCGTAGTAGCGACGAAGCGCCTGCAATGGGTGCGGAGCGAAGGCGGGATGCTGGTCTGGGTGTCAGGAGCGGACGAGGCCGAAGGCCCCGAAAGGGGATACGCCTCTCCGATGCGAAGTCACCAACCCTGACTGTCGTCGTGCTGGTAAACGGCGCGATGGCACCAGACTCGGAAAGCCGGATACGGGAAATCGGTTCGTCCGGTCTCATGAGGGGTGCGTGGTGGCGATGACCACGACGGTCTTCAGCCTCCCACCAACCCACTCGCCTACTCTACCAGCAGATGGTGCCGCCCGAATTTCTTCTACCCAAAGAGCGGGTTCCCTGTTCGTCTTGTGCATGGGAAATTTTCCCAGGCTCACATGAATTCCTCTCTCAATTGTGTCGCCGCGTTGGTGTTCGGATCGGTGGTCGCCGGCCCCGCTCTCGCGCAGACGTTGGTTTACGACAACACCTCCAACGTGCGGACCAATCTGGTCTACAAATTTTCCCGCGAATACGGCGACGAAGTTTTTCTCGCCAACGGCTATCGGACCATCAGCCAGTTCGCCTTCCAGTACTTTGGCGATTTCAATCCGACCAATCGCCTCGATGCATCGGCCAAGGTCCGCTTCTACGTCAATGATGGTCCCGACGGCATTCCAGGAGCCTCGGTCGCCTTGATGCCGGGTAAACTGCTCTGGGAAAGTGACCCGTTTCCGCTGCTGACCGGCTACAACATCGTGACCCTCGGCATTCCGTTCGTGGACGTGCCCGACAGCTTCACCTGGACGGTTCAGTTCTCGGGAGTCACCGGCGCGAACCGGGACGCTGCGGGATTGGTCCTGGCGGATCCGCCCACGGTGGGTCTGCCCCTCGCCAACGGTCGGTTCGGCAGCTACTGGGACGCTTGGATCCGCGACGACCCCAACCGGGTGGACTCTTGGTCCCTGATCAATTTCGGCATCCAGCCGGCAGATCCCAAGGCCAATTTTTACGCTCAGATCTACGCCGTCCCCGAGCCATCCACCTGGGCTCTCCTGCTCGGTGGAGGAATGGCGCTGGCCCTGGCCAGTTGGCGTCGGCGCTCCTGATCCGGACGGTCGCCTTCCCCCCCTTTCATGAGCGCTCCGGAGGCAGCAGTGATCGTCGAGGTGCCTGCGCCCCGCCCCGTCCTCCGGGCGCTGATCGTCGAGGACTCCGAACTCGACGCCCGAGTGCTGGTCAACCTGCTCCGCGGCGGGGGATGGCAGGTCGCCTATCGTCGGGTGGAGACCGAGAGCATTCTCGCCGAGGCGTTGTCCGGGGAGCACTGGGACCTGATCCTGTCGGATCATAATCTTCCGGAACTTTCGGCCCCCCGGGCGCTCACCCTTCTTCAGGAATCGGGCCGCGACATCCCCTTCATCATTGTCTCGGGAGGAATAGAGGAGGGGATCGCCATCCAGGCCATGAAGGCCGGGGCTCACGATTTCCTGATCAAGGGGGCCTTGGCCCGCCTGGTGCCGGTGGTCCAGCGGGAGTTGCGCGAGGCCGGGGTCCGCTCCGCGCGGCGTCAGGCCGAGACTTCCCTTCGTGAATCCGAACTTCGTTACCGGTCTGTCTGGGAGAACTCGACCGATGCCGTCCTCCTGATGGATCTCTCCGGGGTCGTCCGCTTCGCCAATCCGGCGGTGGCCACCGTCTTCGGTCGGGACCCCGCCAGTGTGGTGGGCCGCACGCTCGATCCCTTGCAGCCGCCCGAGGTGCCCCCCGGATCCTGGTGGTCTGTGGCCCGCGGGGAGGGGATCCGGGTACTGGAGGCGTTGACCCTCCGGGCCGACGGTTCGCCCACGCCGGTTGAAATTGCCTTCAATGAGATGTCGACCGGCGGACAGCAGTGGGTGGTCGCCTTCGCCCGTGATATCTCGGTCCGCTTGGCGCAGCAGGAAGAACTCGTCCGGCACCGCGAGCAGTTCGCCGTCGCCCACGAAATCCAGCAGCGACTTTTTCCCCAGCAGTCCCCTGTGGTGGCCGGATTCGACATCGCCGGCGACTCCCAACCCGCCGAATCCGCCGGCGGGGATTACTACGACTACCTGTGCCTCCCGGGAGGTGCCGTGGGATTGGTCGTCGCCGATGTCTCCGGGCACGGCATCGGCTCGGCCCTGCTGATGGCCGAGGCTCGCGCCTACCTGCGACTGCTCTCCCGCGATGTGGGTGATCCCGGACTCCTGCTCACGGCTGCCAACCGGGCGCTTTCGGACGATCTCGGCAAGGATCGATACATCACCATGCTGCTGGTCCGGATCGATCCGGGGACCCGACGTCTGACCTACGCCAGCGCCGGTCATCCGGAAGGACTCGTATTCGCGTCCAATGGCACCGCCAAGGCCTCGCTGCGCCGGACCGGTCCTCCGCTCGGACGCCGCCCGGACGCCCTGTATCCGAACGGCGGGGAGGTGATGTTGGAAGCCGGCAACATCCTCCTGATGGTGACGGACGGCATCGACGAGGCCCTTGATGCCGGGCAAACCGATTGCTTTGGGATGGAGCGGGCGGGGCAGGTGGTTTTGGAGCACGCGGCCCAATCGTCGGCGAACGTGGTCACGGCGCTCTGCGATGCGGTCAAACGCTATACCGCGCCCCATGCTCCCTCCGATGACCTGACGGTCGTCGTGGCCCGCGTCCTTCCTGGCAAGGAATGAGATCGGGGGCGGCCGGAGGCCCCATTTCCCGGCGCAAATGAACTTTGCCGAAGAAAACCATTGATGCCGGCCAGTATCTCCGTATTTTCCGCGTCGCCTTCAAGGCAGTCCGGTCGGGGCGTAGCGTAGCTTGGTAGCGCGTCTGAATGGGGTTCAGAAGGTCGTGAGTTCAAATCTCACCGCCCCGACCATCTTCTCTTCCAGGGATCCACCTTCAGGAACCCTCCATCCGCTGCTTCTCCCAGACGGGTTCCCCGTCGTCGGTCGCTCCCGCCCGTTGATTTGTCTGCGTCACAGCAGAGCACGCTGGACAGTCGTGAAACTCGGACGAGAAGCCGTTGCACCAGGGCATTTGTTGGGGTCTTTCCAAGAACTTTTCCAGCCGACAACGCTGATGTCTTCCGGGGGTGGAATGCGAGATCGTGGAATGCGACCGATGGTCATCGGTCGAGAGTGAAAGGGTCCTTGGTTAGAGGTCCATGAATCTCCACCATCGCCGGGCGTGGCCCACCATGTCCTTGGACCCTTTCCGACCCGCATCCCGAGAAACTTCGCCTTCGATGAGGGAATCTTCACAGCTTGAGACTGAGGTCCTGATCCTTGGGGCCGGGATGGCCGGGTTGAGTGCGGCAACCGAGTTGCAGCGCGCGGGGCGTCGCGTGCTGGTGCTCGACAAGGGCCGGAATGTGGGCGGCCGGATGGCGACGCGGCGGATGGGCACCGCCGTGTTTGATCACGGTGCCCAGTTCATGACGGCGCGTAGCGCGCGTTTCCAGGCGACGCTCAGCGGCATGGTTGAGAACGGTGCGGTCGTTGAGTGGTGTCGAAGTTTTGCCGAACAGTCCGAGGGTCACCCCCGTTGGCGTGGCAATCCCAGTATGATCGCCGTGCCCAAACTCCTCGCGAAAGGCGTCGAAGTCCGCCTGGAGAAACAAGTCTCGTCGTTGAGCGTGAATGCGTCCGGCTGGCTGGCGCGCACGAAGGACGGCGAAACCTTCACCGCGGGCGCGCTGTTGCTCACACCGCCAGTGCCGCAGTCGGTCGCGCTTTTGGACGTCGGAGGATTTCAACTGTCGACACCGATGAGGACACGGCTCGGAGCCATTGAATACGAACGTTGTCTTGTGGTGCTGGCGGTGTTGGATGGGCCTTCGCAGATCCCCTCGCCCGGCGGCCGGCAGTTCACCGAAGGACCGATCTCGTGGCTGGCCGACAATCAGTTGAAAGGCATCTCGCCCCAGCCCGCCGTGACCCTCCACGCCAGTCACGCCTTCAGCGTTGAACACTGGGAGGGCGACCGGCAAGAAAGTGGACGCCAACTTCTGCTCGCCGCAGCCCCTTGGTTGGGCGCGACGGTGAAGGAGTTTCAAGTTCACGCGTGGCGCTACAGCAAGCCGCTGCGCGGGGAGGACTGCGCCTGCCTGCTCGCCAATGACGCGCCGCCACTGATCTTCGCAGGGGATGCCTTTGGCGGATCAGAAGTCGAGGGCGCGGCGCTCTCGGGTTGGGCCGCTGCGGAAATGCTCCAGCAGTGGAAGAAGGAATAAAGATGCGCGGGGTGAAGAAACAACATCTGCCGACGAAGCTTTGCACGGCGTGCGGTCGGCCGTTCACCTGGCGGAAGAAGTGGGCGCGCGATTGGGAGAACGTGAAGTTTTGCAGCGACGCCTGCCGCCGTGGGAAAGCTAGGTTGCCAGCAATCGATAGTTGATCCAGGCGATGAGGGTGGCGAGAAGCAGCAGGCTCAGGCAGGGCAGCATTTTGACGACGGGATTCTTCACCCGCAGATGGGTGAGGAAGGCCGCAAGCATCAGAACCGCGATGCCGACGCCCCCTACCACGGCAAACTGGGGACGCTCCACTCCAATCAACAGCAGCAACGCAAAAGCCATCTTCAAGATGCCAACGAGGTCGCGCAACCAGTCGGGCAGGCCATACTGTTTGAACTCCTCAACGGCGTTGGCGTAGCGCACCACCCACACGAAGAAAACCGACCCCGCCACCAGTGCCTGCAAGCAAACGGACAGGTTGTGCATCCACCAATGCTATGAGTTTCAACCGGGAGATTGAAGTGGAGACTTGGAAACAGGGTTCATCCTCGTGCCTCAGGTGTGAGAGGTCTGCTCTTCAGGCGGTCGGCGGAAAGACCCACAGCTCAGGGCGGCCGACGTTGCAATGCACTGCACGACCGAGAAGCGTCAGGGTAGCCATCGAGTAGTAGAGATTGTTCCGCGCGAGGTTGCCCGGAACAAAGCCGCAGTACTCTTTCTCCAACTGCCGCAGGCGCAAGGCCGCTGAGGGAATGGGATAGAAGATGGTTTGGATGCGGGGATCTGAATTGCCATCTTCACCGATCAGGCTCGGGAATCTTGCAATCCAATCACGCGGGTCGTGGCCTGAATCAGCGGCCGCACGGTCGGCTGCGAACACCTCCGCCCGGCTCAGGGCGGGCAGCAACAGCAGTCCGCCGAACGTCCAGAGGGTCATCCAGCAGCAGTGGCCCAGCAGCGCCTCGGCCGTCGTGCGCCCTGCCAACTCGAAGACCAGCGATCCGACGAAAGCGCCCAGCAGGTTCCAACCGAGGATAAGAACGAGGGCACGGCGCGGAAGGCCGTTGTCCATCTGCCACCGGCGCCGGCTTGCTTCGGCGAGGACCTCTGCGGCAGGCAACGTTTCCAGCCAATGCGCCGGCAGCAGACTTTTGACGCGACGACCCACCCCCACCCACCCGCCGGTGAAAGCCGGATCGGTTGACGTGGCAGTGATCATTGTTTCGCCCCCATGCGCGAGGAGCTTCGTCTCGACGCCGCCAATCGCCCAAAGCAGTCGCTGACGGGCGAGCGCGAGACCCAGCGTCGCCAGCAGGATGGCGAGACAGAAGCCGCCACTGAATCGAAAGCTGGCGAAGCTTAAGAGACCCACGGTCGCCAAAACCAAGGTGTGCCCAAGGGCACCACGAAACCAACGCCGGAGAAACTCGCCCACCCCGGGCCGAGGTTTGGGCATCAACCCCATCCCGCCAATGAAATCAAAGACCGACTGCAATGCCAGAACCACCAGTCCGATGGTCGCCAGGACGCGAAGGTCGAGCGTGGGTCTTCCGGCGGTCTTCAGCCAGAAGAGACCGCCGCCCGCGGCCAGCACCCAGGTGCCAACATTCAAGATGCCGAGCCAGAGTCGGGAGCGGGCCAGAGTGAGTTGTTGAGGTAACATGGGTTTTCTAAACGGCGGTGCTGGCGGAACAGCCTTCGCGAACGTGGACCGCCTGCTGCTGGATGGCTTTGCGCTGCGGCGGGTCGAGGCGGGCGAGGTTTTTCAACTGCATCGCCATGCGCTGATTCTTGCCCAGGAACTTCTCGTGGCGCAGGAGGAAATCCCAGTAGAGGGTCGTGAAAGGGCAGGCGTCGCCCCCCGTGGACTCCGCCGGGTCAAAGCGGCAATTCGCGCAGTAGTTGCTCATGCGCTGAATGTATTTGCCACTGGCCAAATAAGGCTTGCTCGCCATGAGTCCGCCATCGCCGTACTGAGACATGCCCAGGGTGTTCGGGAGTTCCACCCATTCGACGGCATCGACATACAGTGCCAAATACCATTCATGCACGGATTGCGGCTTCACACCGAGGAGCAGCGTGAACAATCCGGTCACCATCAGTCGCTGGATGTGATGGGCATAACCGTATTCGAGCGTCTGGGTGATGGTTTGGCGAAGACAGTTCATTTCCGTCTGACCGGTCCAGTAGAACGACGGCAACGACCCGGTGGCTTTGAATACGTTCAACTCAAGATAGCCGGGCATGAAATACCAGTAGATGCCGCGCACGAATTCGCGCCAGCCAAGAATCTGGCGGATGAAACCTTCGGCACTCGCAAGCGGCACGCGACCCTGGCGATACGCCTGCTCGGCGGCGGCGATGACCTCGCGCGGGTCGAGGAGCTTGAGGTTCAAAGCGGCGGAGAGACGCGAATGGTAGAGAAAGGGGCGCGGCATCATTTCTCCATCACTGCTCCACATCGCGTCCTCATATTTCCCAAAAAGTGGCAGCCGATGCTCGATAAAATCTTCCAGCGCCTTGCGGGCTTGCTCTGGCGTCACCGGCCAGTCGAAGCGGGCGAGGTTGCCCGGATGTTTCGCGAAATGCCTTCCGACCAGCACGAACACCTCGCGAGTCACCTTGTCCGGCGGGAAGGCCACGGGCGCGGCGATCTGCCCTGGGCCAGACCTGTCAAAGCTTTCGCGATTGTCGGCATCGTAATTCCACTGCCCGCCGAACGGCTCGTCACCCTCCATCAGCGTGCCGGTTTTGCGGCGCAGTTCGCGGTAGAAATATTCCATGCGCAGTTGCTTGCGACCTTTCGCGTGCACCGCAAATTCCGCGGTCGAGCAGAAGAAATGGCGGTCGGGACGAATCTCCAGCTCCACGCCCAGTTCCAAGGCAGCGGTCTTGAGTTGCTTCTGGACTCGCCAGTCACCGGGCTCCACGAGGATCAATCGCTGAGGACGAAGGAGGCCCACACTTGAAACCAATTCCAGCACCAGCGTTCCGGTGTTGTCCGGGTGGTCGAGCTGCCGGTAGTGAACCGCGAGACCCTCCGCGCGCAAGGCGTCCCGGAAATGCCGCATCGCTGAAAGGAAAAGGGCGATGCGCGCTTGATGCGACCAGACATGGGTGGATTCCTCCGCGACTTCCGCCATCCAGACCGCATCCAGCGAGGCATCGAAGCCATCAAACGCTGACGACCGAGCGTCGAGTTGATCGCCGAGGCAGAGGACGAGATGGCGCGGCCGGGACTGGGGACGAAAGTTCATCGTGCCGGTTCGCCAGCCGTCGTGCCGTGACCGTGCGGCCAGTCGGCAGCGGGCGGGAAATAGCCATTCCTGGAAAGGATGTCCAACTTGGGCGCGGGATCGGTGTTCATGGATGAACTATCACAAGGCCTCAAAAGTTAAAGATTCTGTAGGGACATTGGTAGAGGGTGTGAGAGTCGTCTTTCTCAATCTATGGGGTGTTGCGGGCGATCCAGCGCGGGTATGAACTTAGGCGAGCTGCCCGTTCACGCAGACAATCCGGCTGGTTCGCCAACATGGCGCGGGGGAATCAGTCAGAAGAGGACAGCAGCTCCGGCAACTTCATTCATGCATCACTCCGTTTGTCAGCCTCATCCTTGACTGCCTGATCGGAGGCCTCCTTGATGCCCAGGAATACAATCCCAGTGATGAGCACGCCAAAACAGAAGATGGGGAAAATGTAGCCAAACATGTTCAGTTTCTCCGGTTGGCAGCGGATACGAAGCGGGCGAGCAGGACCACGCGTACGCCCACCCAAAGGCTGAGAATGCTCGGTACCCAAAGGCCGACATAGGCCCCGTAGTCGTGATCGACCAGGAACCACAGCCCCACGCTGGCGACAAAGCTAGCGAAGCCGGCGAACAGGAAGAAATAGTCCAGTTTTTGAAACATTTTTAAAATGGAGCGGAGGGTTTATATGCCAATGGAAAATGGCGCGGAACAGGACGTCCCCCGCCTCTCGTAGTGCGGTCAGTTTGGCAGCAGGACCGTGTCAATGACGTGGATCACACCGTTGCTGGCGGCAACGTCGGTCTTCACGACCTTGGCAGCGTCAACGGTGACGTGACCACCGGCGACTTTGATGTCCAGTTCCTTCCCATTGACGGTCTTGGCCTTCATGGTCTTAACGTCGGCGGCCATCACTTTTCCGGAGACGACATGATAGGTCAGGATCGCCGTGAGTTTCGCCTTGTTCTCTGGCTTGAGCAGGTTTTCCACCGTGCCCTTCGGGAGCTTGGCAAACGCTTCGTCAGTCGGAGCGAAGACGGTGAACGGACCGGCGCTCTGCAGGGTCTCGACCAGGCCAGCGGCCTTCACGGCAGCGACGAGAGTGTTGAAACTGCCAGCGCCCGAAGCGACGGCGACGATGTCCTTCGGTTTGTCCGAGGATTCAGCGCGGGCGATGCCGGAAAGGGCTCCGGCCACGAGAAGGGCAGTCAAGGTGAGGATTTGGAAGTTTTTCATGGTGCTTATAGGATGAGGAGTTCTGTGTTTTGAAGTGACCCAACCGACCCTCTTGAGATCCATGAGAGGAGCGAATGGCGTTTTTGACCTTTCGCAATCTTGCGGCTCTCAAGTCTGTTTTTCGCGGTCACGTTTTTGATCGAGGCCCGGCTAGCTGAATTTCAGCCCCGAAGGTGTCTAAACGTTGTCTACCATTTGTTGATCTGTCAACAAGTGGTCTACGTTATTCCGGAATCGTCAAGGCGACGGGCTTTTCTTAAAAAACGGTCGTGGATGCCAATGATTCTTCTATTCCTCGTCTGCGAAGCGATTTCTGGATTCAATTTTTACAGAATGTGTCTCAAATCTGTCGAACGATATGGCTGAGT
>JBDNHZ010000265.1:0-20051 GCA_041688515.1 Verrucomicrobiota bacterium | reverse complement strand
CCTCCTCCGCCCCTCTCATCTGCAATCTGTGGATGAATCACTGCGGTCTTCAGGAGGTCACGGGTTCGCGGAGCTCGTCGGTGGAGCTCGTCCAAAGCGGTCTATCCCCTCGCGATCAGCCGGATCGATTCCAGGCGGGGGCGTGCCGAACCGAGGTGGTGGAGGAGGGATCGCTTTTGTTCTTCGAGTGCTTCGATCTCCTCCGGGCGCACGCTCGGGTTGACCTTTGCCAGTTGCTTCAGACGGAGGATCTCGGCGTCGAGTTGGAGCGTCATCTCCCGTCGGGCCTGGCTGATGACCGTCGGCAGGTGGCGCTGGACGATGGCATCGGCCCGTTCGAGCAGTTCCGGCAGCAACTCTTCCCGGATCTCGCGTCGGGACACGTAGGGGTAGGGATCGCCGGCGCGCACCTGACGCGAGAGCGTGTCGCGGTCGATGGCGGTGCCCACGTCCTTGCCGGACTGATCGACGAGAACGCGCAGGGGAGCGGGCGGGAGAAAGCGGTCGAGATGCAGCGCTGGAGGAGCGATGCATTCCAGAAGGAAGATCGTTTCGAGGTAGAGCCCGGTGCCCTTGCCGTCTTTCCACACGCCAAAGCTGCTGTTGCCCTTGTCCGTTCCCAGCAACAGGTCGAGCGCGCCCGTTACCAGCGGATGATCCCAGGTCAGGAAGTGCACGTCTTCACGGGACAGGGCGCGCGTGCGGTCGCAGGTGACGGTCATTCCCTCCAGTGGCAATCCGGGGAAGGAATCGGCAAACACGCCGGCGGATCCCAGTTGATAGGTGCGCGGTGCCAGTTCCTCGATGTGGATGCCGAAGTGATCGAACACCGCGACCATGAACGGATCGAGGGTCGGGTCGGCATCCTGTTTCTGGATTTCCTGGACGATCTGCGTGGCGATCTGGGGACGGAAGGAATTCAGTTCGAGCAACCGGTCTCGGCCCTGCTCGAGGCGCACGGTGAGTTCTTCGCGGGCGACCCGGGTTTCCTCGATCAACGCGGAGAGGTCGCGTCGGGCCGCGTCGGCGCGGTCGTGGAACTCATGGGCCAGGTCGGTGATGCGACGGCCGAACTGTTCGAGCAGGGCACGTCCGCCCTGAAGGTTTCGTTCAAACGAATTCAAACCCTCGTGATACCAGCGCACCAACACCTCCTGCGCGCTGCCGACGACGAACGGCAGATGGAGCTGAATCTCCGAAGTCTGCCCGATGCGATCCAGTCGTCCGATCCGTTGCTCCAGCAGTTCGGGATCCACTGGCAGATCGAACATCACCAGATGATGGGCGAACTGGAAGTTCCGGCCCTCGCTGCCGATCTCGGAACAGATCAGCAGGCGCGCGCCGTCCTCTTCGGAGAACCAGGCCGCGTGCCGGTCGCGTTGTACCAGCGTCAGGCCTTCGTGGAAGACGGCCAGATTCACGTTGATCCACTTTCGAACCTCGCGTTCCAGCGTCTCCGCCTTGGCCCGGGTGCGACAGATCAGCAGCACCTTTTCCCCGCCCAAGGACCGGAGCAGATCCACCAGCCAATGGACCCGCGGGTCCGCGGAAAAATCAGGTTCGAAGTGCTCGACCAAGCTGGCGTCGGCATCCGCCGAGAACTCTTCCGTCAGGCGCTCGAACAGTTCGACGTTGTCGCCGTCCTCGTCGAGGGGACACAGCCGGGCGACCCGACGCGGAAAGCCGGTGATGGTGGTGCGGGTGTTGCGGAACATCACACGCCCGGTTCCGTGCTGGTCGAGCAGGGAATCCATCAGGCCGCCGCGGATGGAATCGTCGTTCAGCTTCGCCAACCGGGGGGCGAGGGTGACTTCGGGTTCCCCCAGGATCCGCGCCATCGCCGTGGTCTCGGCCGGATCGAGGGTTTCCTTCTTCAATAGCTTCTCCGCCAACCGCGCCACGTTGCGATAACCGTCGGCTTCGCGGATGAACCCGGCGAGATCGTGGAAGCGGTCCGGATCCAGCAGGCGCAACCGGGCGAAGTGGCTGGCCATGCCGAGTTGTTCCGGCGTCGCGGTCAGCAACAACAGGCCCGTGGTCGCCTGACCGAGAGCCTCGACCACGGCGTACTCGGGGCTGACGCCCTCGGGTGCCCATCCCAGGTGATGCGCTTCGTCCACCACCAGCAGATCCCAGCCGGCGGCCAGTGCCTGTTGCCGACGTCGTTCGTTCCCGGTGAACAGACTGAGGCTGGCGAGAACCAGTTGATCGTCGAGGAAGGGATTGGACTCGGGATTGCTGGCTTCGATGGCGGCGCAGCGTTCTTCATCGAACAGGTGGAACCACAGGTTGAAGCGCCGGAGCAATTCCACGAACCACTGATGCACGAGGGAATCCGGTACCAGGATCAACACCCGCTGGGCGCGTCCGGTCAGCAGGAGTCGATGCACGATCAGACAGGCTTCGATGGTCTTGCCCAGGCCCACTTCATCCGCCAGCAACACCCGCGGTGCCAGGCGTCCGGCCACCTCGGAGGCAATGCAGAGCTGATGCGGAATGAGATCGATCCGTCCGCCCACGAACCCGCGGACCTTCGACTTTCGGCGTCGATACTGGTTCCTCAGCGCCGCCACGCGCAGGTCGAACACCGACGGTTCATCGACGTCGCCGGCGTAGAGCCGTTGCTCGGGACGATTGAAGCTGAGGGTGTCGCTCAGATCGCCCTCGCCGATCTCGCGTCCGCCGCCGCGGTAGGCGATCAGCGATCGTCGTTCAATGACCGATTCCACCGTCAGGGTCGTGCCATCGCGCAGCAGCAGTTGGTCGCCGGCATGGAAACGGACGCGGCGCAGTGGTGCGTTCTCCAGCGAGTATTCGCGGGTCTCCGTGCTCGCGCCGAACCCGACCACCACCGTGCGTGCGGTCAGGTGACGGATGGAACCGAGGCCCAGCTCGGGCTCGGTCTCGCTGACCCAGCGTTGACCGGGATGAAACATGGGTCAGTCGATGGGGTTGAGGACGGTGAAGAGGCCGGCATCGACGAAGTCGGCCGTGTTCCGTGTGTAGAAGACCCGGACTCCGTGACGACGGAGGGTGACGGCGAGAACCGCGTCGTGGGTTCGTTGGTAGGGAAATCCCTTCTTGTCCAGTTCGGACACGACTTCCATGAAATGGGCCGTCTCGTACGCACAGCAACCCGCTCCGCTCCGCTCCCGCAGGAACCGGACCTGGGCCGCGGCTTGAGCTGCGGTGCGAGGTTTCTGGAGGATCTTCGGATGTCGCAACGCCTTGTAGAACTCCCACAGAACCTGATCCGCGATGATCCATTCTGCCGGTGCCGCCAGGAGTGCGTTGACGACGGCAAGGGCCTTCGCGTGTTCGGGAGCCGCGGTGTTCGCGGCGTAAACCAGGATGTTGGTATCGAGGCTGTTCATCGCTTCTGATCGTCGTGGAGAACCGCCTTCATCCGGGATGCCGACGTCAGCACCTTGCCGCCGTCAAAGGTCGGGAAACCGGGAGCGGCGGAGTCCGTCCGATGGAGGAGCCCGGAGCGCAGTTCCATGTCGCGTTCCACGGCGCGCCGGACGATCTCACTCACGGGGCGGTCTTCGATCCGTGCCAACCTTCGCAAAGCCTCCATCTGCGGGTCCGGGAACAGGATCTGGATCTTTTGCATGGATCCATGCATCGCATGGAAGAATCGCCGGGGCAAGCCTTGTAGGCCGTCTGTCCCCAGGCGGGGACGGGAGAAAGCGCACGCTGAGTGCGACGGCCTGCATTCGTGGCCGCCGACGCATCACGCGCCCCCCAACCCGACTCAGTGCCCCAGATACTCGTTGTTGCTCCAGGAGACGTTGGGGAAGGTCAGGATCCGTTCGATTCGTTCGGCATCGGTCCCAAAGGTCACCTGCACCCAGTATTTCTTCTTCGAACTCTCCCCAGCCGCGCCGGCCAGCACGTCGATTGGATATCCGGTGGCGGCCTGGTCCAGCGACCTGGGGGGCGGGAACTCCACCAGACGAGCGCGCAACCCGGCCGAATCCTGTTCATAGACCTCGAATCGCAGGCTGCGAAGGGTGGGAAGGCCGCCTTCCCGAGGCCCAAAGAGCGACAGACGCAGCTGACTGTTGGTGCCCGTGCCCGTCGGACGGCTCTTGAGGAAGATCGTCGGACGCAACTGCACGCCGCCGGAGTGCACGGAGATCGAGGGTTCCTTCACCGCGAGGGCTTCGTCGCAGAAGAGTCGATGGTACTCGAAGCCCACGATGGCATAACCCTGCATGCCCCAGGCACGACCCCAACTGTTCTTGATGATGAATCCATCCGGGGTGTAGCCGACCACCGTCACCGCGTGCCCGCCGTAGTCGTCCGATTGGTTTGGGTGCGCCAGGCGGACCTCGACTTTTCCGGCGAGGACTTCATCGATGAGTTTCGGGCGGAGGGCCTTGGCGGCGGAGAGGCTGTAGGCCTGGTCCCCGATCGCGTAGAGAAAGCCTTCGGACGGCGTGATGACCCCCGCCTTGTACTTCGACCAGTAGGGCGCATAGAGATGCGTGTAGCCCACTGCCACCGCCTTGTGGCCGGTCGCGAGGAGGCGTTTGATGGCGTTGATGTCGCGGGCCGCGTCGTCTTTGAGGAACTCGATGTTGTGCGGTTCGGCGCTGTAACGGGTGGTGCCCGCGCGTTTCAGCAGGTCGGCGATGCTCGTCTTGCCTTCCTCGAGGTACTTCTTCAGTTGGCTGTCGTCCTTGCTCCACAGACCCGACTTCGGGTCGTAGGGCGCGACGCTTTCGTGCATGAAACCGGCCTTGCTGAGCAGGTCGGGATAATTGGCCAGGAGCCCGCCCGCACCCACGTTGCCTGCGCCCAGTTCCTGCAGCTTGAGATACCCGTATCCAGCCTGTTCGCTGAGGTCGGCGGGGACACCGTCGAAGGTCTCCATCACGGCGGCCACGGAGAACGTGGTGCACGTCCCGCGCGACGCCTGATCCTTCACCGGCGACTGAGACGGACGATGATCCACGGTGAGGGGAAACAGTCCCTGCAGCGAGAGGGACGGCTGGGCGAAAAGCGTCGTCGCCGCCAGCGACAACAGCCAGAGGCAGGATCGAACCGAAGGCGTGGATGATTTCATTCCGAGCACGCCGCCGCTTTTAGTCGTCGCGCCGGACCGAGGCAAGCCATTGGAGGGATCCAGCAGATTACAATCTGCCGTGGCAGTGCGCGCCGGGGTTGTGGCAGGGTCCGGGCATGTTCGATTTCCTCGCCGAGTCACCCGCGGACCGGGTGCGTCTGGGCGGTCGGGGGGCATCGCGGAGGGAATTCCTCCAGGTAGGTGCCCTCGCCGCCGTTGGGTTGTCGCTTCCCCAGTATTTGCAGGCGCGCGAGGAAGGTCGGGTGAAGCCCGGGAACGAGAAGCGTTCCTGCATCCTGATCTTCAATCTGGGCGGCCCCAGCCACATCGATCTGTGGGACATGAAGCCCGAAGCGCCCAGCGAGATCCGCGGGCCATTCAAACCCATCCGGACCAAGTCAGACGCGTTTGAAATCTCCGAGTTGCTCCCGCGCCATGCCGCCATCGCCGACCAGTTTTCGCTGGTGCGCTCCTGTCATCACGATGGGGCCGCGGTGCACGATGCCGGATGGCAGATGATGCAGACCGGACGCCGGTTCACCGGTGGCATCCACACGCCGCATGTGGGTTCGGTCGTGTCGCATCTGATGGGGCGTCGGACCGATCTGCCGCCGTTCGTGGTGTTGCCGCAGTTGATGGGGCGCGGGGGTGGCAATCTTCCGAATGGTCAGGCGGGCGGATTCCTCGGCAAGGCGCACGATCCGTTCGCGTTGATGGCGGATCCGTCGCAGAAGGATTTCAAGGTGCCCGACCTGTTGCCGCCCGATCAGATCGGGGCGCACCGGTTGGAGCGACGGCGGAAGATGCGGGACATCGTGGAGCAGTCGGTGGCCCAGTTTGAAGCGAGCGAGGATGCGCGGTTGATGGATGAGAACTTCCACGCGGCCTTCCGGATCATGACCAGCGAACAGGCGCGCACGGCCTTCGATCTGGGGAAGGAACCGATGGCGGTGCGGGAGCGGTACGGGATGAATCGCTTCGGCCAGTGTTGCCTGCTGGCGCGGCGTCTGGTCGAGAGCGGGGTGCGCTTTGTGACCATCAACACCTTCCTGACCGTGTTCGATGAGATCACCTGGGATATCCACGGATCGAAGCCTTTCACCTCGATCGCGGGGATGAAGGACATCGTGTGCCCGATGTACGATCAGGCTTACAGCGCCCTGATCGAGGATCTGGCCCAGCGCGGTCTGCTGGGCGACACGCTGGTGGCGAACCTGTCGGAGTTCGGGCGGACACCGAAGGTCAACCCGGCCGGGGGCCGCGATCATTGGCCGCAGTGTTTCACCTCGTATTTCGCCGGCGGCGGGGTGAAGGGCGGCCGTGTGGTGGGGGCAAGCGATCCGATCGGCGGGTTCCCGGCGGAACGACCGGTCAAGCCAGGGGACATCGTGGCGACGATCTTCCATTCGCTCGGGCTCGACAGCGCCTCGCATCTGCCCGGGCCGGGTGGACGACCGTTCCCGTTGACCGACCTGGGAACGGAACCGATCCGGGAATTGTTCACCTGAAGTGGGAACTGCCATGAATCCATTGATGAGAACGGGGCCTAGACTGACTGCGCGCGCGCAAGACCCCGGGACTGCTGCGCCTGGGACCGCGGGCGTCCTCGCCCGCTGCGTCCCTTCAGGCACCCGAGGGGCCGGGGACGGCCGCGCCCCCAGGCCGCAGTGGGCAGCATGGTTCGCCCTGGCCCTGATGCTTCCCCTGTCCCTTGCGGCGGAGGAAAAGATCTCCTTCCGCAATGACGTGGTGCCGATCCTGTCGAAGGCCAATTGCAACGGGGGCGGATGCCACGGAGCGATGGCCGGGAAGGGTGGCTTCCGACTGTCGTTGTTCGGCTACAATCCCGAAGCGGATCATCTGGCCATCACCCGTGAAGCGCAGGGGCGTCGGGTGGAAACATCGGATCCCGGCTTCAGCCTCCTGCTGACCAAACCGACGGCGACCGTCCGGCACAAGGGCGGCAAACGGTTCGAGGTTGCGTCCGAGGATTACAACACCCTGGCCCGATGGATTGCCCAGGGTGCACCGGGTCCGAAGCCGGACGACGTCCGGCTCACGGCGTTGAGGGTGGATCCCGGTGAGCGACAGGTGGGCGGCGGCGACACCCTGCCGTTGCGGGTTCACGCGACCTTTTCGGATGGGAAGGAACGCGACGTCACGCGGTGGGCGAAGTTCACCTCGGCGGACGAAACCGTGGCGACGGTCGATGCCAACGGAAAGGTGAGCGTGATTGGACCGGGCGAAGGCGCGGTGACGGCCTGGTACTCCTCGCGGATCGTCATCGCACGGATCACTTCGCCATACACCAACGTCGTTCCGGCGCAGGTGTTCGCCTCGGCGCCGCGGGCGAACTTCATCGACGATTTGGTTCTGGAACAGTTGAAGCGGTTGAACCTGAAACCGTCGCTGGCGGCGGACGACGCGACCTTCCTAAGGCGGGCGACCCTGGATACGCTGGGGCGCCTGCCGACGCCGGCGGAGGTGCGCGAGTTCGTGGAAGATGCGTCCGCGGACAAGCACGTGCGCCTGGCGGAGCGCCTGTTGTCGGCGCCGGAGTTCGTCGATTACTGGGCGTATAAGTGGTCGGACATCCTGCTGGTCAGCGGTGCCAAGCTGCGTCCGGCGGCGGTGAAGGCCTACTACGGCTGGATCCGGGCGCGGGTGGCGGACAACACGCCGTGGGACGAGTTCGCGCGGAAGGTGGTGACGGCCCGTGGGTCGTCGGTGGAAGAGGGCGAATCGAATTTCTTCGCCGTGCACCAGGATCCGGAGTCGATGGCGGAGAACGTCAGCCAGGCGTTCCTGTCGCTCTCGATCAATTGCGCGCGGTGCCACAACCATCCCCTGGAGAAGTGGACCAACGACCAGTACTACCAGTTCGCCAACCTGTTCTCGCGGGTGCGGGCGAAAGGATGGGGCGGCGATGCGCGGAGCGGCGACGGAATGCGGGAACTCTATGTCGAGCAGAGCGGCGATCTGGTGCAACCCCGCACGGGAAAACCCCAGCCGCCGGCTCCGTTGGATGCCCCGGCGATGTCCCTCGACGATCCGCGGGATCGTCGCGCGGTGTTGGCCGATTGGTT
The DNA here is from genome assembly GCA_041688515.1 of Verrucomicrobiota bacterium. Lineage (GTDB taxonomy): Bacteria > Verrucomicrobiota > Verrucomicrobiia > Limisphaerales > UBA9464 > UBA6176. The sequence continues at coordinate 11,891 of JBDNHZ010000265.1, read as the reverse complement.
GACCGCCCCGGAGAATCCGTACTTCGCCCGGGCGATCGTGAACCGGATCTGGGCGAACTTCCTGGGGATCGGGTTGGTGGAATCCGTGGACGATCTGCGCGCGTCGAACCCGGCTTCGAACGAGCGCCTGCTGGCGGCACTGGCGTCGCATCTGGTGGAGAAGCGGTATGACCTGCGGGAAGTGATGCGGCGGATCCTGGTCTCGCACACGTACCGGCGTTCGGCGGAGATCCTGCCGGAGAACCGGGACGACCGACGGCATTACTCGCGGTTCTTCCCGCGGCGACTGTCGGCGGAAGTGATGAACGACGCGTTGACGGGGATCACCGGGGTTCCCGATTCCTATACCGAGCTGCTTCTGAACGATGGCTCGACGGAGAAGACGGCGTTCTACACCAACACCACGCGGGCGGTGCAACTGTTCGATTCGTCGGTTCAATCGTACTTCCTGAAGACCTTCGGGAGGAACCAGCGCGAGATCACCTGCGAGTGTGAACGCTCGAATCAACCGAGCCTGGTCCAGGCGTTGCATCTCTCCAATGGCACGACCATCAATTCCAAGCTGGCGTCCCCCGCCGGACGGCTGGCGAAGCTGCTGGAGTCCGGGGCCGACGCGGCCCGTCTGGTGGAGGAAGTCTATTGGATGGCGTTGTCGCGGTCCCCGAGGAGCGCTGAACGACAGGCGTTCGCCGAGGTGTTCCAGGCGGCCGGACCGGAGCAGAAACGGGAGGTCGCCGAAGACCTGTTCTGGTCGGTGCTCACCAGTCGTGAATTCCTTTTCCAGCATTGAGGATGAGAACTTCCGCTTTCGGTCTGAGGCAGGGGATGGTCCCGCGAATCCTTCTGTTCCTGTTGCTCGCCCGCACGGCGTCCGCCGCGGTGTCCTACGAGCGCGAGATCGCGCCCATCCTTCGGACCCATTGCGCCGGATGTCACAATGACCTCGATCGCGAGGGCGAGTTCTCGGTCGAGACCTTTGCGTCCCTGCGCCTGGGCGGAGACAAGGGCGAGACCCTGCGCCCCGGGCAGGCGGACGATTCGCTCCTGATCAAGCTGATCGAAGGCCGTGCCAAACCGGTCATGCCGCCCAAGGACGAGCCGCGAGTGCCGGCAGCGGATGTGGCGCGGTTGCGCCAGTGGATTTCCGAGGGCGCTGCGGGACCGGCCAACGACGAATCGATCCTGCGTCACGTGACCGTGCCGAGGATCCCCGTCGGCTCAAAGCAGGCGCGACCGGTGACGGCAGTGGCCTTCTCGCCGGATGGCCGTCTGCTGGCGGTGGGAATGGCCGGGCGGGTGGAACTGCGGGACCCGGCGGGACGTCGGGTGCGCCGTGTGATCGACGGCATTCCCGGCAAGGTGAACGCCGTGCATTTCTCGAGGGATGGCCGGCGTCTGGTGGTGGCGGCGGGCATCGCCGGACTCAACGGAGTTGCCGAGATCCGCGATGTCGAAAAGGGGACGCGCCTGGCGACGTTCAATGGGCATCGCGATGCGGTCCACGACGCCGAGTTTTCGCCGGACGGTCAGTGGCTGGCGACGGCGGGATATGACCGTTCGATCCGGCTGTGGCGGGTGTCCGATGGCGGAGTGGTCTGGTCCAATTCGGTTCACAACGGCGCGGTGTTCGACCTGGCTTTCGATCCCTCGGGAGCGGTGCTGGCGTCGGCGAGTGCCGATCAGACGGTCAAGCTCTGGCGGGTGCGGGATGGCTTGCGTCTGGACACGCTCAACCAGCCGCAGGGCGAGGTGAGTCAGGTGCTCTTTTCGCCGGAGGGTGCGTCCGTGTACGCCACGGGTGCGGATCGCCGGATCCATCAGTGGAAGTTCGTTTCAAAAGAAGCTCCGGCGCTCAATCCAGTGGTGACGTCGAGGTTCGCCCATGAAGCCGCCATCGTCTCCATGGCGATGTTCCCGGACGGGCGGCATCTGTTGACCGCGGGAGCGGATCGGACCCTGAAGCGATGGGCCCTTCCGGATCTGGTCGAGGTGGAGACGTACCCGGTTCAATCCGATCTCGCCGGGGCGCTGGCTGCGGTTCCCAAGGGGGATCGATTTCTGTCCGCGCGCATGGACGGATCGATCGAGGCGTATCGGTTCAAGGCGTTGAAGCCGGCCAAGGCATCGGGGGTAAACGACGGTTCCATCAGGGCTGCGGAGCATCGTCCGGCGGTTCCCCCGCAGGTCACGACGGGTCCGGCCGCGCTGATCGCGGAGTTGGAGCCGAACGATCTGCCGGCCACGGCCCAGCAGGTCTCCAATCCCGGCGAGGTCAGCGGCGTCATCGGGCGACCCGGGGACGTGGATCATTTCCTCTTCGAGGCGCAGGCGGGGGAGGAGTTCACCCTGGAGATTGATGCGGCCCGGTCGAAGTCGGCATTGGACTCGCGGTTGGCGGTGTTGACGCCCGAGGGCAAGCCGGTGGAGCAGGTGGTGTTGCAGGCGGTGCGCGATTCCTGGTTCACCTTTCGTGGCAAGGACTCGGAGACCATCGACGATTTCCGGCTGCAGAATTGGGCGGAGATGGAGCTCGACGAATACCTGTATGCGAATGGCGAGGTGGTCCGGCTCTGGCTCTACCCGCGCGGACCGGACTCGGGGTTCAAGGTATACCCAGGCGAAGGAAAGCGGCAGACCTCCTTCGGCACGACGCCCATCACCCATGCGCTCAACGAGCCGGCCTACATCGTGAAGCCGCTCCCGGCCGGGTCGAAGCCGGTGGCCAATGGACTTCCCGTGTACCGGATTCCTTATGAGAACGACGACGATCCCAGCCGGCAGCACGGCGCGGATTCGGTCCTGCTCTTCAAGGCTCCCGTCGCCGGTCGGTATGAGGTGCGGGTATCGGACACGCGCGGCTTTGGCGGGCCCCATCACACCTATCGACTGGCCATCCGCGCCCGGCGGCCGGACTTCACGGTGCGGATGGAAGGAACCGATCCCAAGGTCAGCCCCGGCAGCGGACGGGAGCTCCGGTTTGTGGCCACCCGGTCCGAGGGATTCGAAGGACCGATCCGGATCGACCTGAGCAATCTTCCCGCGGGATTCATCGCCAGCACCCCGGTGGAGATCGAAGCGGGTCAATTGCGCGCTCTGGCGACCCTTCATGCCGCTGCGGATGCGGTGGCTCCCGATGACGCGGCGGATCGCGCCGTGCAGGTGACGGCGACGGCCATGGTCCAGGGCAAACCCGTCACGCGGGTGCTGGGGACTCTGGGAAACATCCAGTTGGATGCGGCCCCGAAGCTGGCGTTGGAGATCCTGCCCGGTCCCGATCGTTCCGTGGTTCGCCAGGAAGCGGGCAAGCCGATGGAACTGATTCTGCGTCGGGGGCAGACGATCACTGCCCGGGTGCGGGCGAAGCGGAACGACTTCAAGGCCCGCATCGAGATGGGGAACGAAGATTCCGGCCGGAACCTTCCGCACGGGGTTTACGTGGACAACATCGGGTTGAACGGACTGTTGATTGTGGAGGATCAGACGGAACGGGAGTTCTTCCTCACGGCGGCGAAGAAGGCACCGATCGGGACGCGCCTGTTCCATCTGCGGGCGAGTGGCGATGGAGGGCAGTGTTCGATGCCGGTGTTGCTGCGGGTCGTGGGTGAGTGAGGTGGGGCCCAGGACCTCAAAACCAGTACCGGCGGGCGACTGAGTGTCCCGGTTCACCGCAGTTGGTTGGCCGAAGGAGCGCAGAATCACCAGAAGGGAACGGAAGCCAGCGCCGGCTCTCGACGTCTGGAATCGCAACGATGCGGCTTCCGGTTCTTTCGTCTCCTTCCGATCTCGTTGGCCCCGGAATTTGACCGCAGAGACGCAGAGAACGCAGAGGCATCGCGGGACGATCCCGTCCGTCTCTGCGGAACTCTGCGGTCCGGGGGGCAGCTATTCCGCCGGCTGTGCGCGGGTTGCCATTTCGAGGATGGCATCCAGGACCTGGGAAACTTCGGGTGCGATTTCCTCGATCGGAATGACCTCTGCGAGGCCGTGATAGTCGCGCTTGAAGGTTCGTTGCGGGGTGCCCAGTCGCTCGTAAAACAACTTGAACAACGGATCGAGGAAGTCATTCGTCACCTTGATGTCCGGGCCATACGGATCCTGCTTGTCGGTGAGGCGCAGGGCGGTGAGGAGGTCGCTGATGCACGTCTCCAGGATCGCGAGGCGATTCTTGCGCTCGGCTTCCTCAATCAGGTCATCCCTGCGGAGGCCCATCTGGACAAAGGCGCGCAGGCTGGCGGGGGTCACAAGATAATTCTCGATCTCACGGCGGGACCACATGCGCTCGGAGAGTTGCGACCCGGTTTGAATGCCTCGCTCAAGGCGGTCAAAGAGGGCGAACCCAACGAGGTCGGGCTTGGCCTCGCGTAGCCCTTGGAAATGGTCGCGGGCTTGCTGGGGTTGGTTGCTGCCGAGGTAGATGACCGGCACCGAGTCGTGAAGCAGCGCGGAGGCGGAGTGGCCGAGTCGGGCGGCAATGCTGCGGAGGATGGCGAGGTCGGTCGAACCTTCAACGTACAGCATCCAGCCCTTTTGTTCGGCGAGGTAGTAGTCGGCCATGCGGATGCTCTCGAGTGCCTTCCTCACCTGGGCGCGCGCGCGGGTGTCAATCCGGTGAGGCTTGCCGACAAATGCCACGACGACATCGCGCTCGGCAGCCTCCTGCAGGACGATCTCGGAATGGCTGGCGGCGATGATCTGCGAGCGTTGCTGAGCCGCAATATCGGTGAGGAGATTGTAGACATCGCGCTGGCGCAGGATCTCCAGGTGGGCGTCCGGTTCGTCGAGCAGCAGGATTGCGCCCGGATTGGCGAGCATGTAGCTGAGCAACAGCAGCACCTGCTGGCATCCGCGACCGGAAGACGAGAGATCGAGTTTGATACCCGAATTCTCCCGATAGCCAAGGGTGAGCTCAGCACGTTCCTTCAGGTAGATTGGTTCAAGCAGGGTGATTCGGAACAGGCGGCGCATCTGCTCCACGAGGGCCTTCCAGGCGGTCTTGTCTTCGCGGGAGGCCAGTTGCCAGCAGAGGTTGCGGAGGACTTCTGCGGTCCGGCCCTCCCCGATGAGCACACTGATCTCGCCGCTTTCCTTGCGGTGCTCACGCTCTGTCAGTCCGGACATGGGCGGAAGGAACACGACCGAGGTGCGTCGCGCGCCCTCTGGCACTTTGCCATCGGTGGTGTCCTTCAACCGGCAGTAGAAGGATTCCTCGTTGGCGTAGTAATACTCCATTGAACACGTCCATGGCTTGTCCTCGTGAACGCCTTCTGCCGTCAGCGTGATATAGATCTTCTCAGTGCGCTGCTTGCCGTCGGATTTCCGGGTGTCCTGCGTGTGAAGGTCGTTCCAAAGCAGGCGCGCGCTGGGGACGGGAATGGGATACAGATCCCTCCGGTTGATCGTCACGCCCGGACGCTCGCTGGGGGCACTGTCGTCGCGCTTTTCGATCCACCGCCGCCAACCGACATCCCAGAGCGTCATGGCCTGCAAGGCGGAGGTCTTGCCGGAGTTGTTGGGGCCGATGAGCACCACGGTGTTGCCGAGTTCAAGCGTGGCCGACCCGAGCCTCTTGAAGTTGGCGATCGTGAAACGGGTGATCATCCGGTTGACCCTACGGATGGCCTTCGGAGTCGCCAAGGAGCAGTTTGGCAGCAGTGGAACCGCAGGTGAACGCGGATGGGACGCCGTCGGCAGGTCGGAGCTTGGATCGATCCTCAATGTCCCCCTTCGATCAGGTGTGCCGGCAGCGGAGGGATGGGTTTGATTCGTGGGCAACCCTCTTCTCGGCGGACCCTCTACGGACCTTTTGGCCTCTGCGGTGATGCTGGGCCGCGGCCCAGGCCGGAGGTGGCCGCGGCCTTGCGCAGGAAGGCTCCCGGCAGCTCCCAGCGGGACGGGAGCGACCAGCGGGTGCGGACGAAGTCGAGGTAGCCCCCCAGCCAGGTGGTGGCGTGTGGCTCCGGGCTGGCGGCCCGTTGGCGTCGGTACCGGTGCCAGAGATAGGCGGGATGCAGGGTGGGAGGATGGTGGAGGAGATGATTGAACTCGGCCCCTTCCCAGTGGGCAACGGGATGGCTCCGGAGTTGTTCGGGGACGAAGCTCGGGACCTGAGCCTGATGCCGTTCGATCAGGTAGCTCAGGGCGTGGGTCATGAGGACCGTGACGCGGAAATCCCGGGAGCAGACCAGGAACTCGGCCCAGTCCACTTCGTTTCCGGCATTCCGCAGGATCATCAGGGCGTCGGCCACCCAGCGGAACCCGGGGACGGAGTTCAAGGGGACTCCGTGGACGAGGGCGTGAAAGAGGTGATGGGTGGTGGACAGGGTCTGGGGGGTGAAGCCTGGCAACGCGAGCGATCGGGCATCGCGCCAGAACCGGTCATCGAGGGTGGGCGACGTCCCCAGGTGGAGCAGTTTCCAGTGGAGGTCCACCGATTGACCGTTGGCGTTCTGGAATCCGAAGGCGTGGTTGTGATCGAGGTGATAGCGCAGGAGCAGTTCCGGGTCCTGTTTGTATTCCGGGTTCCATCCCTGCTGCACGAACCACGCGATGGTCCGTGGGGCGTCGATTCGGGGCACGAGCAGATCGGCGTCGCCCATGGGACGAAGCCCGGTCTCGCCGTAGTAGCGGGCAGCGATGGCGGCACCCTTGAGGACGAGCGTGGGAATGCCGATGTGGTTCAGTTCGGCGGTGAGGCTCCGGAGGAGGTGGAACAGTTGTTGGGACCGCACCCAGCTGCGTCGATGCAGACCCCGGTAACGGCCGAGGTTGGGATCGGAGATCCCCAGCGTTTCCAGACGGCGCAGGAGCAGCGGCATGAACCGCATCGAGGCCTGGTCGATCTGATCGAACTCGACGGCATCGCGCCATTGCCGCCAAGCATCGCGGGCGAGGGTCTCGTCGAGGTTCAGGCAGGCATGGAGCAAGTGTTCCTGCGCGGCGGTGGGCCAGGCGGGGGCGGCAAAGCGAGATGCCCGATTTTCGTCCATGGATGCCATCGCGGTTTTGAGGGTCAGCGCGGCTTGGACGTGGACGTGGCGGCCCGTCGCCGGTCGAGGTGCGCCTTCAATGTGGTCAGGTAGCGATTGCGCTGATCGCTCCGATCGGTGATGCCACAGTTTGAGAAATGGAGTCGGCGCTCGAACACCACTTCGGGCAGGACTTCGAACTGCATCCCGGCATCCAGCCCACGGGCGTACCAATCCATGAATTCGTGGGTTTGGTCGGTGGCGAAGAATCCGATCTGATCGAACACCCGCCGGTGGAGGAGGGCGGCGACCTTGCTGACTCCGGGGATGACGTCGAGTTCCACTTCGTTCGCAGCGCCAGCTTGAGGCTGGGTCATGCGGAAGCGTCGGGCCTGACCGAATGCCCCGGACAACTCGGGTCGTTCGCGCAACGCCCGGAGCTGGTGTTCGGTCTTGGAAGGCAACCAGCGGTCGTCGGCGTCGAGAAAGCTGATGAGATCGCCCGTGGATTCCAGGAGACCGCGATTCAAAGTCCCCGTGATCCCGGAGTGTTCCTTGCGGAGGAGTCGCACCTGATGAAAGCCGCTGGCGATGGCGGCGCTCCCGTCGGTCGAACCGTCGTCCACGACCAGGATTTCATCAATGGGATGGGTCTGGAACAGGACACTCTCGATCGCCTCGGCGAGGTAGAGCGCTCCGTTGTACACCGGGATGATGACGCTGATGCGTTCCCGGGACGGGTGGACGCCCGGCGGCAGCGTGGGCTCAACCGAGGGACGGGTTGGAATAGAGTTCAAGATGGCGATCGAGGAAGTTCCCGAAATCAAAGTGACGGACGGCATGTTCCCGTGCGCGAGTTCCCATGGGGTGCAGAATGGCGGGATTGGAGAGCAGTTGGGAGACGGCATCTGCCATGGCACCCGGGTCGTCGATGGGAACGATGCGTCCGGTTTCGTGATCCACCACGATGTCCACCAGCCCGCCGGACCGGGTGGAGATGACGGGGCGTCCCATCTGGGCGGCTTCGAGGGCGACCAGTCCGAAGGGTTCCTGCCAGCGGGAAGGAACCAGGACGAGGGTCGATTCGTTGATCAACTCCGCGACTCGGTCCGGGGGTTGCCATCCGGTAAAGGTGACCTGACCGGAGATCCCAAGGGAAGAGGTGAGCGCCTCCAGCGCGGGACGTTCGGGACCGTCGCCCGCCACCGTCAATCGGGGATGCGAGGGGTGCATGGCGATGGCTTGAAACGCGCGCAGGGCGGTGTCGAATCCCTTCTCCGGCACGAGCCGGCCGTAGGTCAGGATCGCGGGTGGGTCGAAGGGAAGCGACGTCGGGAGGACCTCGGGTAAGGCCAGGCTGTTGGGAAGAAAGCGGAGGCGTGGAACCAGCTCGGGAGCTTGGTTGGTGAGTCGGCGAAGGCCGTCCCTGGAGGGGACCGTGACGTGGTTCGCGGACCGGGCGAGCGTCTCCCGGATGGGGATGGAAGCGAGCACGTCGTCGATGAGCAGTTGGAGATTGATCACCACACAGGGGGCGGTGTGCGGCGTGGGCATCGTCTGAAACCGGAGGAAGGCTCCGGTGAAGTACACCTGTTCGGCGTCGGGCTTCAGCTCGTTGCGGATGCTGGCGATGCCCGAGCGGACGGCGTGGAGGGCCTGGAGGTCCCGACGGAGGACGGACTGCCGCAGGGGCAATCGGTGGACGAGGATCCCTTCATCGACCTCACGCCCGGGTTGGTCCCGTTGGATCTTGTTGGTGATGATGTGGCATTCGTGGCCGCGACGGGTCAGGCCGAGAGCGGTGGCGCGCGCCAGGATTTCGACTCCCCCGATGAGGGGGGCGTAGTTCTCACTCCAGAACAGGATTCGCATGGGTTGAATGGCGGTGATCAGAGCGGGGGTTCACTTCGGGTCAGTTGCCCGTCGGCCAGGATCCAGGATTCGTCCGAGAGGCCGATGACCGCGGGGGCATGGGTGATGACCAGGATGGCGGGGGCGGGATGAAGGGTCCGGAGGCGGACGAGCAGTTGGTGCACTCCCTCCTGGTCCACATGATTGGTGGGTTCGTCGAGAATGAGAAGGCGGGGACGCCCGAGAAGGGCGCGGGCGAGGGCGAGTCGTTGGTGCTGTCCGCCGGAGAGCAGGACGCCGTGTTCGCCCACTTCGGTTTCGTAGCCCTTCGGAAGGAGGCGGATAAACGGGTCGGCGAGCGCGGCGCGGGCGGCTTCCTCGATTTCCGGCAGCGTGGCGTCGGGGAGGGCGTAGGCGATGTTTTCGCGGATGGAGCCGGAGATGAGCGCGGGAACCTGGGGAACCACGCCCATCTGACGGCGGAGATCGGCGAGGTCCAGTTCGTCGTAGGGAATGCCGTTGGCGAGGAGTTGGCCTTCCTGGGGGCGGTAGAGCCCGAGGAGGAGATGGAGCAGGGTGCTCTTGCCGGATCCATTGGCGCCGGTGAGGGCGATGACCCGTCCGGGCTGAAGGCGGAGGGAGACGTTCCTGAGAACGGTCTGTTCCCGACCGGGGGTTTCGTACCGGAACGACACGCCACGGACTTCGAGGGAACCGGAGAACTCGATCGGGCGCTGGCCGGCGTAGGGAAGCGGTTCGATCTGTTGGAGAAGCCGGTGGAGGGCCAGCCACGGCTCACGACCGAGGACCAGGTTGCCGATGCCCTGACCGGCGTCGCGGACGTAGTTGAGCGCGAGCGCCGCAAGGGTGCAGAAGGAGAGCAGTTCGCCGGACGTGATGCTGCCGCGGTCCACGGCGTTCTTTCCCAGAACCAGCATCAGGATGGAGATGCCGAGGTAGGAAAGCTTTTGCAGGCGCTGATGCAGGACGAGGCGGGAGTTGGATTCGACACTGGCCTTGCGGACGCGGTCGATGCGCTGGCCGTGGCTGGTGAGTTCAACGGCGCGGCCGCCGTGGAACCAGGCGAGTTCGAGATTTCGCAGGCCGTAGGTCACCCCGCGGCTGTAGTGGTTGAACGCCGTCCGGGTTTCCTTGGATGCCCGCTGAAATCGACGGAGCGAGTCTCGCGAGAGCAGGTAGAGGACCGGGAGGATGGCGATCAGCGTAAAGAACAGGGTTGGGGACCGGAACGCGAGGACGCCCACGAGAACCATCGCCACGACCCCATTGGGCAGCAGTTGACCGGTGACCGAGAGCAGCAACCACTCGACGCGCTCGGTGTCGTGGACGGCGAGATCGTGCAGGCGGGTTCGTTCCTGCGAATCGTGGGAGGCCTTGGACAGCGAGTAGAACCGGTCGAAGAGACGGAGTCGGAACCGGGCCACGGCGGTGGCGATCGACTGGTGAATGAGGAGTTGGCCGAAGCTCCCGAGAGCGGCGGTCAGGAGCGACAGACCCGCGAGCAGACCGACGGCGATGGGTTGGGTGAGGTCGTCGCCTGGGGGTTGAGCCCGGTCGAAGACCTGGCGCACCAGCCAGACCACCGGAAGGGCGGTGGCGCATTGCAGGATCGAGATGGAGATGCCCAGGGCGAGGCGCGTTCGGGCGGGATGAAGAATGCCGGCGAGATCGCGCCAGGGACGATCGGAATTCCATTCCTGCGTTGGCTGGGGTGCCGGGCTCGCCATGAAAAGCTCAGGTGGAGGCGGAAGGCGGCGCGGAGTTGGCCGAGCGCTGTTGATCCAGCTTGCGCTTGAGGGCCATCAGGTAGCGCTGGCGTTGGTCCGAACGTTGGGTGACGCCGTAGTTTGAGAAATGGAGACGTCGCTCCAGAACGACGTCCTCCTGCACTGCAAACGTCAGTCCGGCGTTCAGCGCGCGGGCGTACCAATCAATGAAGTCATGGGTCTGGTCCGTGGAGAAATCGCCCACCTGATCAAACGTCCGGCGGTGGAAGAGCCCTGCGCCCTTGGCCAGGCCAGGCACGACGTCGAGCGCGATTTCGTAGGCGGATCCCGCCTCTGGCCGGGTCATCCGGAAGCGCCGGGCCCGGCCAAAGACTCCGGCCAGTTCCGGTCGGCTGCGCAGAAATTCAACCTGGGCCTCCGTCTTGCCCGGTTGCCATCGGTCGTCCTGGTCGAGAAAGCTGATCCAATCGCCCGTGCTCTCCGCCAGACCCCGATTCTGAGTGGGCGCGATGCCGGAATGTTCCTTTTGGATGACCCGAACCCGGGAAAAGCTCGCGGCGATGGCCGGGCTGTCGTCGGTCGAGCCATCATCGATGACCAGAATCTCATCGATCGGCCGTGTCTGGGTAAGGACGCTGGTGATAGCCTCGGCCAGGAAAAGCGCCCCGTTGAAGACCGGGAGGATGACGGAGATGCAATCCGGCCTCGTGCGAAGGAGGCGCGGCACCTCAGCGGGACTCGGTGGGGATGGCATTGGGGAAGATTCCGGAATTGGGGTGCTGGGCGCGACCGTAGATTTCCGAGTAGCGATCGAGGCAGTGTTCGATGGAAAATTCCCGGACGGCCTTGCGACGGGCGTTCCGGCCGAGGCGTTCGGCGCGTTCCGGATCCTGCTGCACTTCCTGGAGGGCCAATGCCAGCGCGTCCGGGTCGCCCGGAGGGACGAGCCATCCAGTCTCGCCGTCGATCACGAACTCGGGGAGTCCTCCAACCCGACTGGCAATGATCGGGCGCTCGGCAATGCCTGCCTCGAGGGCCACCAGTCCAAAGGGTTCGGCCCAGACGGACGGGACTACCACCGCCGTGGCGGCGGCGAGAAGACCGGGGACGTCTTTGGGAGCGATCCAACCGGTGAAGGTCACCTGGGATGGCTGAAGCCCAAGATTCGCCGCCAGAGTTTCAAGCGAGGCTCGGGCGGGGCCTTCGCCGGCGATCACCAGTCGGGCGCCTTCGGGCCGGTGCTTCAGAAACGTTGCAAAGGCACGGAGCGCGACATCGAAGCCCTTGGCCTCCACCAGACGGCCGAAGCCGACGAACACCGCCGGAT
>JBDNHZ010000264.1:0-12622 GCA_041688515.1 Verrucomicrobiota bacterium | reverse complement strand
GGCCTACGGCCGGCAGCCGCACCGAACCGGAATGTAACCCCGTCGGTGCCGGGTGCCGGAGTCGCCAATGACTTCCGGAGCCTGCAGAACATGAACGGATCAGGGGTCCCCTACATGGGAGGGGGCGGAGGTGCCGGAGTGATCCCCAATGGCCTCGGCGTTGCCTGGGGACGCGGACGAATCTCGCTGAGCACCTCGGTCGCATTTTCATACATCGACAACGCTCTGCAATCGACTGGGGGCAGCGAGTCTGGCGACGACTTCATCATCTCGCCCCAGATCGGGATTGATCTGTATCAGCAGGTCACGGAGAGCTCGAATCTCAGCTTCACCATTGGGGTCGCCTATCAATACTCGATGAACTACATCGATCTGACCCAGTTCAATCTGCTGCCGCTCGGCAGCCTGAACTATTCGTTCGTGGTGGGCGACGTGTTGATCACCTTCTTCGACCGCATCTCCAGTCCTCCCGCAATCCGGCAGGAAATCGTCGGGAATGGCACGCCCACCGGGGTGGATTTCAACCGGATCGAAAACCAACTGGGCGTGAGCTCGGCCTGGAGCATCACTGAGGACACGTCGATCTCCGGGATGTACAGTTTCACGCTCGACCGCAGCCTCAGCGACAGTTACGCGGTGCTCAATCAAACCATCCACACGGTGAGTAGCGGCGTTTACCGGCGGCTCTCACCCTACTGGACGCTGGGCGTCAGTGCGCAAGCTTCGAAAGCTGATTTTGATCAGGGCTTCCAGAATTCATCCACGACGTATGGCGCGGGCCCGTTGATTTCCTTCCGGCCGTCGACCTTCATCACGCTGACCGCCGGGGTGCAGTACACCATCATGAGCTTCGATCAAGGAGGTCAGGTGGCCGACACCCGGGAGTTCGATGGGCTCACCTGGCAGGGGAGCATCAACCATCAGGTCACCGACACGATCACCCATGGCGTGACCTTCTCCTCCGGGGTCAACTCGGGTCTGGGCAGCAATTTCACGGAGACCACCTCGGTGCTCTACAACGTCGCCTGGCGGTTCCATGAACGGATGGGTCTGAATGTCGGGCTCGACTACAACACCTTCAAACAGTCGGCAGCCTCCCAAGGACAGGCGATCATCGTCACGCCGACCGGCACCTTTATTGTTCCCCTATCCTTCATCTCCAACGATGAGGCGACCCAGTATGGAGTCCACGCCGGGACCGGCTATCAATTGACCGAGCGTGCCTTCCTGTCCCTCGCCTACTTCTATATGAAGCGCGACTCCCGCTTCGCCGAACGATCGTTCGGGGTGAATACCGTGACCCTGACCGTCAATTACCGCTTCTGATCATGCATCGGTTCCAATTCCATTTCCTGGCCTGCACGCTGGCGCTTGCAGGCCACCTCGACCCGGGGCTCGCGCAGTCACCGGACACCGCAGCGGCCAAGCCGGTGCTCACGTCCACCAACGCCCCGGCCGGCACCAACGCAGCCGCGGTGGCGGACCAACCGGTCATCGATCCGGAAACGCGCGAGCTCAAACCCCGAGACGTCTTCCGTTACCGGGTCCATCAGGATCCGGTCGGCGGTGTGGACAGCCTGCGGGTCACCATCAATGACGCCGGCGAGGCCCTGTTCAACGTGACCCGCGCGGACTCCACCTATGTCACCGTGAAAGCGGCCGGAAAGCGCGTGGGCGAAGTCCGTGAACTGCTGCGCAAGCAACTCGAGGCGGAGTATTACGTCACTGCCACCGTGGATCTCTCCCTGGAATCCGTCGCAGCGAGCGGGTTGGGTGGTGGCGGAATCGCAGGAACATCGTCCCTCGCCGATATCCCCAAGGTCATCGTGTTCGACCAGCATCAGGGCACCTACCCGATCCTGGAAGGCCGTCGGCTCATGCTCTCCGACATCATGATCCAGATGCCCCAGAGCCCTTTTGCCAATCGGGCGAAGGTGGAGATCCTGCGACTCGGAGCGGACGGCAAGCCGCTCCCTCCCATCCGGGTGAACGTGGATGACCTGATCCTCAAGAACGACCGCTCGCTGGATGTCGAACTCAAGGACGGCGACCGCATCCGTGTCCCGAAGAAAGTCATTTTCGGCCTCTGAACCGGCCTCTCTCCCTGCTCCATGAAGTACCCGTACTCCTCCTACAACACCCCGCTGCCCGGGTATGGCACGTCGTTGGTTGACCGCATCAACCTGTACCTGCATTTCCGCCGGTACTTCAAGATCCTGTCCGAGCGCTGGCTGCTGATCGTGATCTGCACCCTGCTGGGCGTCGGCATTGCCGTGTTCCAGGCCATGAGCAAGCCGGACATCTATGCGGCGCGATCCGTGCTTCAGGTGACGCCGAAGGTCAGCATCGGCAGCGTGGCCACCGCGTTGATCGATGAAGACAGCCGCATGGCGGAAAACCAGCTCAGCGTCATGCACAGCGGGATCGTCATTGCCCGGGTGATGGCCAAGCTCCAGGAGGGTGCCGGTGCCTCCAACAAGGTGGTCCGCCCCTCCTACAACGCTCTCGCTGGACGTGGCAACACCTACAGCATGGAGGTGAAAGGAACCAATCTCGACCTCTGCCAGCGGTTCGCCAGCGCCTGGGCGGACGAATTCATTGACTACAAGAAGCAGCAGCGGGTCTTCATCAAGAACACCGCCGAAGCCGCCACGCAGCGCGAGATCCTGTCTTACCAGCGGGATCTGAATGCCGCCCAGGAAGACCTCGACCAGTTCAAGCGCCAGCACAACATCGCCGACTTCAAGGACGCCGGTGCCCGCGCCCGCGAACAGCTCGAAAACCGCAAGAACGAGTACTTCAAACTCAGGACCGAGCGGCAGCTCTGGGAGAACGCCACCCGCGAGGAACTGGCGACGGGCGGCCTCAACAAACCCAGCACCGAGCCCGATCCGGGGGCCAAGCGTCGCGAGGCCGATTCACGATTGCAGGACGACGCCAACAGTTCGGCCACCTACGTCAGCCTCAAGTTTGAGATCTTCAAGCTCGAACAGCTCTTCGACGAGAAGCAGACCACCCTGCGCACCAATCATCCCTACATGCGCGACCTCGCACGCAACATCTCCCTCCGAAAAAGGGAGATCGAGGAAGTCCTCAGCATGGTCGAAGGGAACCGCGCCGCGCGCATCCGACAGCTCCGTATCCAGGAAGAATCCTATCCCCCGCTGATCGAGTCCCTGACGGAAGAGGTCTACGAGAAGAACACTCTGGAAACGGAGTACACGGCTCGCACCCAGAAGATCGCCATCATCAAGGAGCAGCTCGACAGCCTGGAACGGACGCTTTCATCGATGGGCCGCATTGCCACCGAAGATGAACAGTTCACCGTCCTCGAACGGGGTACGGGCGATCCCGCACCGGTCGCACCCAACCGCCCGTCCATGATCGTCGCCGGCACCGGCGTCGGCTTCATCATCGGGCTGGGCCTGATGTTCCTGCTGCACAAGCTGGATGACCGCCTCGACAATCCGGAACTGATCGAGGAAGAACTCGGCGAGCCGATCCTTGGACAGCTCCCGGAGGTCGAGAAGAAGCACTACAAGGAAGGCTACCTGATGCTGACCCGGATGAAGGCCCATACGATGTTTGCAGAGTCCCTCCGTGGCATCCGATCGGCCCTGCTCCTTTCTCCGGAAGGCAACAGCAAGCGTCTCATCGCGATCACCTCCTCCGTCCCTGGCGATGGCAAGACCACCTTCACGACCAACTTCGCCATTACCCTGGCGAACTCCGGAAACCGAACCCTCCTGGTCGACGCCGATCTGCGGCGCGGCAACGTCCACGGCTACTTTGAGCAACCCTTGGAGAACGGCCTCTCCGAAGTGCTCGAAGGCAAACTCGGCCTGGCGGAGGCCATCCGCGAAACCGGGGTAACCAACCTGAGCTTCATGCGCGCCGGAGCACGTCCCTCCAATCCTTCGGAGCTCCTCATCGGTCCGGCCACCAAGGACCTGATCATCGAACTGCGGGGGCGTTTCGACTACGTCATCTTCGACTGTCCGCCGCTTACTGCCATCGACGACACCTTCTCGATCGCCGCTTATCTGGACGGACTTTTCTTCGTGGTGCGCGCGGGCAAGACCTCGATGCGCTTCGCCAAGATGGGAATTGCCACCATCCACCAGCGGGGAGCGCCCATCCTCGGTCTGATCGTCAACGGCGTGCCGATCGACAACCCGTACTACTACTACACCACGTACTATTACTCGTCGTACTACCACCGTCCGCTCAGTCCCGACGAAAACGCCTATCCGGAACGTCGGGGAGCACTCCCGGAAAGCCCGGGTGCCGCGGTTGAACCCGGCCGGAAGCGCGAGGACGATTCGCAGGGCGGTCGGTCTTGAAACTTGAACCTTCCCGCCCGGGCCGGTCTTGACCATCTTGAGCACATGATCACCTGCAAAACTCTCGCCCGCTGGGGCGGTCTCGCCGCGCTGTTGGCTGGCCTTCTGTCCCCAGGCCTGACCCAGGCCGCCGGTCTCGCCGACCAAGTCGCCATCCAGACGTGGACGCTGCGCAACCTCAACTTCGACCAGGTGGTAGAGTTCGCCCAGCGCCACGGAATCAAGGATCTCCAACTGATTCCCAATCATCTGGATTACAAGAAGGAGACCCAGGAACAGCTGGCCGCCAAGAAGGCCCGCCTCGAAGCCGCCGGTCTCCGCGCCTACACCTACGGCGTTGCCGGCACCTCCATGGACAAGGAAGAGAACCGAAAACTGTTCGAGTTCGCCAAGTTCATGGGTATGAAACTCCTGATCGTCGAACCCGGCGACTTCCGGATCTGGGACAACCTCGAAGAACTGGCCAAGGAGTACGACATCAAGGTTGCCGTCCATAACCACGGCATCAAATCCCTCTACGGCAACCCCGCCGTCGTTCGCCAGGTCGTCCTCACTCGCGACGCGCACCTCGGCGTCTGCCTGGATGTCGGCTGGATCACCAGCGCCAATTTCGACGCCGCCCAGATCTACAAGGAATACAAGGGCCGGGTCTTCGACATCCATCTGAAGGACAAAAAGGTCCAGAAGACCGCCAAGGGTGACGACGTCGCCAACGACACCCACATCGGCGAAGGCGACGCCAACTACAAGGGACTCTTCAAGGCCCTTCGCGACTCCGGTTATACCGGCCGCATTGCCATCGAAACTGATAGCGCCGACTTCGCCCGCCAGCCGGATGACTTCGTCCGCAAGGCCAAGGAGTATGTCACCGGAAATGACGCCAGTGACGCCCGCTGAGGTTGCACCGCTTCCGAGTTCCCAGCCGACGGCCTGGACCGCCGGCTGGATCTTCCCCTCCTGTGCCCAGTGCGGTAAGAGCGCGGGCCAGTCGGTCCTGCAAGTCCCCCATCCAGATGCCCCCGGCGGGATGTCCCACGTCTGGAAGTGCGCCGGGTGCGGACTACGCCGCCTTCAGCCAAGGCCCGGTCCGGACATCATCGGTCACTACTACCAGCAGGAAACCGGCTATAACGCCTTCGAGGGTCGCCGCCGCAGCGCGCGTGCCCAGGCGGTCTGGGATTTTCTACGGGATTCCTTTTCGCGTCCCAGGGACTCACGGCTTTCAGCCCGCCTCGCCCGTCCCATCGCCGCATTCCTCGCCCGATGGCTCTTCGATATCAATGTCCGCATCGATGGCCGCCAGGGCCTGCGCGTGCTGGAAGTCGGGTCCGGTTACGGGGACATCCTGATGTACCTCCGTTCGCGAGGCTGCGCCGTCCTCGGAACGGATCTCAGTCCCTCGGCTGCCGCCAAGGCGGGCGAAAACGGGGTGGAAGTCCGGGTAGGCAATCTGGTGGATCTCCAACTGCCCAGGGAATCGTTCGATGCGGCCATCATGTCCCACAGCCTGGAGCATGTGCCCGACCCGAACGCCGAACTCCGCGAACTGCATCGGATCCTGGTCCCAGGCGGGCGGCTCCACATCGCCGTGCCCAATGGTGCCGCGGTCCGCTTGGTCACCGACGGCAAGGAGTGGATGCATCTCTCCCACCCCTACCACTTCTGGTACTTCGACCCCGACAATCTGGTGTCCATGGTCCGACGGCACGGCTTCGAGCCGGTGGCTCCGCCGCAGACCACCACCCGGCATCATGCCCTGGGACTCTGGCGGGCTGAGCTTCGCACCCGCGGCGTTCTCTTCGCTACCCGACGTTTCCTGCGCTTCCTGCGTGGCTCGCTCTCCACCCCGCAGGGGGGCGACGTCCTGCGCCTGGTCTGTCGGCGGGTCTCGTAGACGGGTCTCGTAGACGGGTCGCTGCCGAGGGGGTCGCTGCCGAGGTCACGAGGCGGATCCCAAACCAGGCGAAACACGCAGACGTCCGCCTCCTCACGTCGGCAGTTACGGACGCGTCCAATCCCCCGGCTCATTCCAATTCGTCAGGACCCCGTCGTCGGCCGGGTCCAACCTCCACTCCTCCATCCATCCGTCTGCCACCCCCTCCGCCACCAATCGACGGGGGGACCGCTCTCCCAGATCGCCCCAGCCCGACAGGGCCAAACGCGCTGGCCCGACCGGAAAGACGGCACAAAGGGGTTCACGACCGACTGCGGTCACCGGGACCACCCCAACTCCCAGGCGACTGCGCTCCAGCATCCGGAACAGGAAGCCGGAGTTCAGCGCGGGAAGATCCACCGCCAGCACCAGAAGCCGCGACACCGAGGTCCCGTCCAGAACCTGACGCAAGCCCTCCACCGGACCGGCGTGGGGAACCTGGTCCCTCACCACCCGAGGCCTTGCGCCCGGCCATTCCGGTTCCGGCACGGCGCCTGGGGTGCCCAGGGAAACCCAGAGCTCGGCAACGCCGATCTCGCTCAGGAGCCGCATCTGGCGCGCCAGCAAGGGTTCTCCTCCGACGATCAAGGTCGCCTTGTCCCGACCCATTCGCCGCGATCGTCCCCCGGCCAGGACCAGGCCGGCGGTGGGGAACTCCGGAGTTGCCACTCCCTGCTTGCCGAGGTTCATCAAATGGGGTTTCTTACTTCCACAATCTCTAAAGTCGTTCAAATTCTATGAAGAAATCCATCCAGATCCTCGCCGCCATCGTCGCCCTTGGTTTCGCCGGAACCGCCTTCGCCAAGGACGTCACCCTCTCCGGTGAAGGCAAGTGCGCCAAGTGCGCGCTCAAGAAGGCTGACAAGTGTCAGAACGTGGTCGAAGTGAAAGACGGCGACAAAATCACCGTGTACTACCTGAAGGGCGCCGCCTCCGACAAGTTCCACAAGGAAATCTGCGGCGAGACCAAGAAGGTCGAAGTCGTCGGTGAAGTCTCCGAAGCCGACGGCAAGAAGTGGCTCACCGTCTCCTCCATCAAGGCGAAGTAAGCTTCCCCTGACCGCGGCCGTCTCGACGGCCGCACCCACTGTACCCGGCCTCTCGGCCGGGTTTTTTGTTTCCCCCCTGGAGGGACGAGCTCCGCGAGTCCGTCGCCCCTTTGGAGGGACGATCGCTCACGGACTCGTAGAACTCGTCCCTCCGGGTCCCTGCATCACTCGTCCCTCCGGAGCACCCGTGCATTCCGCCTCTCCCGAATCAGGGCAAACAGCACCGGGGTCACGATCAGGATGTGGAGCAGGCTGCTGATGCTTCCCCCAATCACCGGCACGGCCAGCGGACGCATCACCTCGGCACCGGGCCGGGTGCTCCACAGGATGGGCAGCAGGCTGGCCACGGTGGTGGCCACGGTCATCACCTTCGGACGCAACCGGAGGCGTGCCCCCATCATGACGGCCTCGACGAGTTCCGCCGAGGTCAGGGCACGACCCAACTCTGCGCGTTTCTTTTCCACGGCCTCTTCCAGGTACACGACCATCACCACCCCGGTCTGGATGGCGATGCCGAAGAGCGCGATGTAACCGATCCACACGGCGACACTGAACGGGTATCCGTACCAGGCCTGGAGGAACACCGATCCGCTCAGCGCAAACGGCACCGCCAGGATCACGTGGGCTGCCTCCACCGCGTCGCGGTAAGCGAGATAGAGCAACAGGAAGATCACCAGCAACGACACCGGCACGACCATCATCAGGGTCTTCCCCGCCCGCAGCAGATCCTCGAACTCACCGCTGTACTCCAGCACCACGCCCGTGGGCAGACGCGGTTTGAGGTCCCGATCCATCCGGCGGCGCACCTCTTCCACGAACCCACCCAGGTCGCGTCCCTGCACATTCGCCTGGACGAACATCCGCAGACGTCCGTTCTCCGAGGCGATCTCACTCGGACCCAGCACCCGCCGGATTGTCGCCACCTGCCCCAGAGGAACGGTCCGTCCACTCATCCCGGTCACGGGAAGTTCAGCGAACCGTTCGAGGTCCGACCGCGCATCGCGATGCAACCGCACCTGGATGGGAAAGCGCTCGCGCCCTTCGATCACCGTCCCGACGTTGAGACCGCCGATGCCCGTTTCGACGACTTCCATCACGTCGCGGACGTTCACTCCGTACCGTCCCGCAGCGACGCGATCGACCTCGACTTCGAGGTACGGCTTTCCCTGAAGACGGCTCGGCGCCACACCGGACGCGCCGGGCACGTCACGGAGAATGCGTTCCGCCTCGTAAGCCCACTTCTGCAACACGTCGAGATCGTCGCCAAGGAGTTTGACGCCCAACTGCGCGCGGATGCCGGTGGAGATCATCAGCACGCGATTCTCGATCGGCTGGAGGAATCCGGGTGCGTACCCGGGAACGACCGACAACCGTTCCTGCAATTCGGCGATCAACCCCTCCTGGGTCATGCCCTTGCGCCACTCCGAGCGCGGCTTCAATTGGATGGTGGTCTCGATCATCTCGATGGGCGCGGGATCTGTCGGGGCCTCGGCCCGCCCCAGCTTTCCCGCTGCGCTCACCACCTCGGGGACACTGCGGATGACCCGATCCTGCCAGGACATGATCCGCTGGATCTCATTAAGGGAAGTGCTGGGAACCAGCACCGGCATGAAGAGGAGCGCGCCCTCGTCCAGGGGCGGCATGAACTCGCGTCCGAACCCGGCCAGGACCTTGGCCGTGCCGTGCCACCCGGCGTCGTGCAGGCGTTTGACCAGCGGCTGCGGCAATCCAAAAGCCACCGTCACCGCCGACCCCAGGATCAATCCCGCCAGACACAGCACCGCCCCCCGATTCGCCAGCGCCCAGCGCAACAGCGGATCATACCCGCGCAGGAGCCAGCGCATCACGCGGTTGTCCTCCTCCCGATGAAACGGCCCGCGCACCAGCATCGAACACAACACCGGCACGAGCGTGACGGCCAACAGGGTGGCGGCGACACAGGCGAAGGTCTTGGTATAGGCCAGTGGATGGAACAGCTTGCCCTCGCGGCCGGCCAGCGCGAACACCGGCAGGAATGCCAGCACGATGATCGCCATCGCGAAGAAGATCGGGCGTCCCACCTGGAATGCCGCTTCCCGCGTGCAGTGCATCGTCTCGGCCGCCGTCAGCCGACGCCCGGCCAACCGCTCGGCTTCCTCACAATGTCGGATGACGTTTTCGGTCATCACGATTCCCGCATCGACCAGCACGCCGATCGCGATGGCGATGCCTGAGAGGGACATCACATTCGAAGTGATGCCGAATCCCTGCATCATCAGGAACGCGATCAGGATGCTCGCCGGCAAAGGCAGCGTGACGATCAGGATGCTGCGGAAATGGAACAGGAAGATCACATGCGCCAGCGTCACCAGCAGCACCTCCTCGATCAGCGCGTCGCGCAGGGTGGCCACCGTCCGGCTGATCAGGTCGCTCCGGTCATAGAACGGTCGTACCGAGACGCCCGGCGGCAGGCTGCCGCGGATGGATTCCAGCCGTTCCTTCACGCTTTCGATCACCGCCATCGCGTTCTCACCGGTCCGCATCACGACCACACCCCCCACGACTTCATGCCCGTCCACATCCAGTGCCCCGCGACGGAAGTCCCCGGTGATCTCCACCGCCGCAACGTCCTTGATCCGCACCGGCACCCCGTTGGTCTCCATCAGAACGATCTCTTCGAGATCGGCCGCGCCGCGGACGAGTCCCACCCCGCGGATCACGAATTCCATTCCGTTTTCTTCGATCGCCTTGCCACCGACGTTGAGGTGGTTCTCGGAAACGGCAGCCACCACCCGCGACAACGGCAGTCCGGTTGAACGCAGCTTCAATGGGTCCACCTCGACCGAATACTGCTTCACGAATCCGCCCACCGACGCGACCTCGGCGACGCCAGGCACCGACTGCAACTGGTAGCGCAGGAAGTAATCCTGCAAGGCACGCAACCGCCCGAGATCGGTCATGGCCGAGGGCGTGTTGGTATCGACGTGGAGGTAGTACTGATAGACCCAACCGAGTCCGGTGGCGTCGGGGCCAAGCAACGGAGTCACCCCCGCGGGCAACTGGGCCGCAAGCAGACCGAAACGTTCCGTGACCCGTTGCCGCGCTTCGAGGGAAGGCACGGCGTCGGCGAAGACCACGGTCACCAACGAGAAGCCGAACATGGACGTGGCCCGCACCGCACGCACGCCGCGCAACCCCTGGAGGTTGACGCTCAGCGGATAGGTCACCTGATCCTCGACTTCCCGCGGGCGCCGCCCCATCCAGTCGGCGTACACTAGCACCTGATTCTCCGACAGGTCGGGAATCGCATCGACCGGGGTGTTGCGGAGCGCCCGCAGGCCCCAGGCGGCCACCAGAAAGGCGCCGCACAACACCAGGAACCGATTCCCCAACGACAGTTCAATCAGACGGCGAATCATGGGACCTCCGTTCCGCAATCGAGCATGTCGGCGCCAAACCACGGATTCCGTTTCGGCCCGTCCCATTGCCACCAAACGGCCTTGGGCGGTGCCCCCGGAAAGGCCCGGGCGGTCATCGGACAACGGTACACCTTGAGATTCTGGAAGGCCTCGCGCTTCCTCAGCTCCAGGACGAGCGGCGACCACACGGAGGTCAGGCCATGAAAGCCCTTCCGTGCGGCGGCCAGATCCTTCGCCTCCGGCAACGGTTTCAGCCAGGCCTCCGGGGGAGCATCCTTGCCCAACGCACCCAGGGATTGAGCGGCCTTCGCCCATTCCAACCGAACCCGGTTGAACCCGGCCAGGTCATCCTGTGCGAGGACTCCGGCGAGATCCGAAAGGACCTTCAGCAACCCTGCCGCCCGTGCCTCGACTTCCGGCGAAGCGGGACGCCAGGAGGCCGCCGGAGGCAGGGGGACTGCCTCCTGGGTTGACGCCCCAGGGCTGCGGACGTCCCCGCCCGCTCCGACGACAGACGGCCCTCCACCCCCCCGCATCTGGGCCTGTCCGTCGAGCACCACCCCGCCCTGCACCACGACGCGTTCACCCGCGTCCAACCCCTCCACCACTTCCCAGGCTTCATCCCCCACACGACCCAGCCGCACCGATCGCTGCTGGTAGTGGCCCATGCCCAGTTCCACCCAGACCACCGGAGATCCGCCCGGGTTCAATACGGCCGTCCGTGGCACCACCAGCACCGGCTCGCTCTCGACCTGCACCCTCCCCTCCGCGTAGCCCCGATGCCGGAACAACCGGCCGTGTCCGTCACGCGACGGGGGATTCGGAACTTCCACCCGGACCCGGGTGCTGCGGGTCATCATGTCGAGGTTCGGATCAATGAAGGTGATGCGGTTGGTGAACGCCTGTCCCGGCAGCGAAGGCAGCGTCATCACCACTTCCTGCCCAACCTGCAACCACGGCAGATCCCGCTCATAGGCCTCCGCCTTGAACCACATCACCGAGAAGTCAGCCACCTCGAACAACGGATCGCCCTCTCGGACCCATTGACCCGCGTACGCCAGGCGCTTGACCACCGTCCCTGACATCGGTGCCAACCACGGCAACAGGCGCTGGCCGTTGGTAAAGCTCCTCGACAGATCGTTGACCTGCGCTTCCCCCAGACCCATCTGCCGGAGACGCAGGGCTGCCGCCGTCATGAGCGACCCGCTCTCGCCACCGGAGGCCAGCGACAGGTATTCACGGACCGCACCGAGCAGCACCGGACTGTACATCGTCGCCAACTCCGTCCCTTCCACGACCTCGGCGCCTTCCGATGGAACGGACAGGGATTCGATCCGTCCCTCGACATAAGCCGACAGGATGCGATGCCGGGAATCGTCGTCGTCGAGGGTGCCCGACAGCCGCAACGAACGGGTCAGGCGCCGGAGCTCCACGGGTGCCGAGGCAATGCCCACGACCGAGATGGAATTGCTGCCCAACCGGAGTGTTCCTTCGCCCGAGTCGAACCCGGCTTCGCCCTCGTACACCGGCACCAGCTTCATGCCGCACAGTGTGCAGTTGCCGGGTTCCGGCGAGGTGATCCACGGGTGCATGGGCGACTGATACACCCGGACCTTTCGGGCGGAGGCTGCGGGGGTGGAGTGCGCCTCGTGGCCCGACCGGCCGCGCCACCACCAGCCCGCACCCATTCCCGCCCCAAGAACCATCAAACCCAGAATCCAATTCATCGCCTTCATCGCTTCATTTCTCCTTCCATCCCCGCTTTTCCCTCCGCCAACAGTTCCCGAACCGTCTCGAGGTCTTCCAACCCGCAACACAACAACAGCTCCGACATCGCCACCCAGTAGTCGCCCGTGGCCCGCACCTCCGACATCTCCGCCCCGACCCGCTGTCTCCGGG
>JBDNHZ010000263.1:0-31049 GCA_041688515.1 Verrucomicrobiota bacterium | reverse complement strand
GCTCCCTGGCCAACGGCAGCCGACGGCGCAGGCCATTCCTTGGTCCTGATCTCGCCCAGCTACGGCGAGGAGGATTCCCGGGCCTGGGCGGCCAGTTGGCGGCGGGGGGGATCCCCGGGCCGAAGGGACCCGCTCTCGGCGGCCCCCTTGGAACCAGTGGTAATCAACGAAATCCTCGCCCACACCGATCTGCCGCAGGTGGACTTCATTGAACTGTTCAACCGATCGATTGCTGCCGTTGATCTGTCCGGCTGGATCCTGACCGACGACGCCAGCACCAACCGGTTCCGCATTCCCGCGGGCACCGTGTTGGAGGCGGGTGCGGCGATGGTCTTCGAGGAAAGATCCCTCGGGTACCGATTGAGTGCCGCGGGCGAGACGGTGTCGCTGCTGACACCGGATGCAACCCGGGTGGTCGATTCAGTCCGATTCGCCGCTCAGGAAAACGGGGTTTCCACCGGGCGATCCCCGGATGGATCGAGCGCCTTCCGTCGGCTGGCGGTGCCAACCCCCGGAAGTTTGAACGCCCGGCGTCGGGCGGAGGAGATCGTGCTCAACGAAATCTTCTACAACCCACCGGGCGGCGACGACGACGAGCTCGTCGAAATCCATCATCGGGGAACGGTCGCAGTCGACCTGACGGGCTGGCGGCTCCGGGGTGGCATCTCCTTCGATTTCCCGGCGGGATCCGCGCTTCAACCGGGCGGTTTCCTGGTGATTGCCGCCAACCAGACCCGGCTGAAGGCCAATCATCCCGACCTCTCGCCCACTCTCGTCCTGGGCAATTTCTCCGGAACGTTGAACAACGGGTCGGATGTCGTCCGACTCACGAAGCCCGACGAAATCCGCTCCACCAACCAACTGGGGGACGTCACCGTGGACACCTTCCACATTCCGGTGGTTGAGGTGCGGTATGTGGACGGTGGAGCCTGGGGCAAATGGTCCGACGGCGGCGGGTCGAGCCTGGAACTGATCGACCCCGATGCCGACCCCGCCTTGGCAGCGAGCTGGGCGGACTCGGATGAATCGCAAAAGGCCACCTGGTCCACGGTCGAATGGACCGGGCGGATGGACAACGGCGACGGCACCTACGGAGTGAGCCGGCTTTTCCTTGGATTGCTGAACGATGGCGAGTGCCTGGTGGACGACATCGAAGTGTTGCGCGGTGCCAGCACCAACTTCGTTGCCAACCCAGGATTTGAACTGGCTTCCCCCATCTGGGTGCTGGGCGGCAATCATGCGGGTTCCACCATCGATGCCTCCGGAGCCCGCAACGGCGACCGGGGCCTCCACCTCCGCGCCCAGGGCGGCCTCGATACCGGCATCAACTCGATCCGCGGCAACCTGGGAACCGGCCTCGCCTCGGGCAATGTCATCACCCTCCGCGCCTCGGTCCGGTGGATCGCCGGGTGGCCGGAACTGCTTTTCCGCTTCCGCGGAAATTTTGCCGACTACGCGGCGCCGCTGCCGGTGCCGACGAATCTGGGAACGCCAGGCAAGGCCAACAGCCGGCGCGTGAACAACGCCGGTCCGGCGATCTACGAAGTGACCCACTCGCCGGCAGTCCCTCGCGCCGGGGAAGCCGTGCTGATCACCGCCCGCGCATCCGATCCGGATTCCGTGAGCGGACTGGTGGTGAGGCGCCGCACGGACCCGGGAACCGCGCTGACTCAAGCCGCCCTGCGTGACGACGGCCTCGAAGGCGATCTGCTGGCAAATGACGGGATCTATACCGTCCGGATTCCGGGCCAGGGATCCGGCACCCTTCTCGCCTACACCCTTGCCGGAACGGATGGCTCGGGCGGCACATCTCTCTGGCCGCGCAACGCGCCGTTGGACGAAGCCTTGATCCGCTGGGGTGACCCGGCCCCGTTCGGAACGTTTCCGCACGTCCATCTGTGGGCGACGGCGGCGAACCGGAACGCCACGGGCGGCACGGCACTCAACAACGCCTACCGTCGTTGCACGCTGGTTTATGGAAACACCCGGGTCATCTACAACTCGGTATTCCGGGACAAGGGCAGTCCGTTCCATAGCGGCGGTGGCGACATCACGGCGAGGGCACCCGACGACGAGAAGTTGCACGGGGTCAGCGAACGGCTCTTCTCGAAGACCGGAAACGGAGGCCCGGAAGACACCGCGCTTCGCGGTCGGGTTGCGGCCTGGCTGGCCGGACAGATGGGAGTCCCCTCGCTCAGCGGCAAGTACCAGTTCTTCTACCTCAACGGCGCGAGCTTCGCGAACCTGGTCGAGGATCTGGAGGAACCCGATCACCGTTATGCCGAGCATCATCAACCGGACAACGTGGACGGTGACCTGTACAAGATCTCGATCTGGTTCGAGTTCGCCGACGGCAACACCCAGTTCAATGCCAACCATGCCACGCTGAGCCGGTTCCTTTCCGAGGGGCAACTGAAGCTCGCCCGCTATCGGTGGAACTGGGAACGGCGCGCCCAGCAGTTTCCCGAAAGCAACTACCAGACGATCTTCGACCTCGTCAACGCCATCAACTCAACTGCCGACGCGAACTATGTGGCGCGAGTGATGCAACAGGCGGACATGGACCAGTGGATGCACGTCTTCGCCTTCCACCGGGTCACCGGCAACTGGGACTCCTGGACGTATAACGTCGGACAGAACATGTACCTGTACCGGCAACCGGGACGGAAGGCGGTGCTGTTCCCGTGGGACATCGACTTCGTCCTGGGCCTGGGCGATGGGACCAACTCTGCCCTCTGGGGCGGCGGCCAGGACTCGGTCATGAACAATCGGGTGTTCAGCAATCCGACCTTCGTCCGGATGCTCTGGCGTGCGCTCGCCCGGGCGGCCGAGGGACCGATGGTTCCCCAGAATTATCTCCCGGTGATCGAGGCTTACCGTGCGGTTCAACTCCAGAACAACGTCGGCAGCCTGGCCTCCATCTCTCCCGTGACGAACTACATCAACGGCCGGCGATCCTATATCCAGTCCCGCCAACGGGCTGCGGATGCAGCCAATCTGGCCATCACGTCGAATGGTGGAGCCGATTTCACCGCCAGTACCCCCACGGTGAACCTGGTCGGTACAGCCCCGTTCCGGGTGGCGGAAATCGCGGTGAACGGCGTGACCTTGCCGACCACCTGGACCGGGCCCACGACCTTCTCGATCAGCATTCCCCTGACGGCAGCGACCAACGACCTGCGTCTGGTCGGGCTCGACCGAAATGGAAGCCCGTTGGCCGACTTCGACACGGTGCGGGTCGTCTATCCCGGAGCCATCCCCGTGGCCCGCGATTGGGTGGTCATCAATGAGATCCACTACAACCCGGCGGAACCCGGAACCTCCTTCGTCGAACTGCACAATCGGAATTCCAGCGTCCCATTCAATCTGGCGGGCTACCGCCTCGACGGCGTTGGCTATTCCTTTCCTGCGAACGCCAACATCGCCGCCAATGGATACCTGGTTCTTGCCGGCGATCGCGCGGCCTTCGGCACTCGCTACGGTGCCGGGATCGCGGTCTTCGACCAGTTCACCGGAGGTCTCGACAATGATGGGGAACGGCTCCGCCTGCTTCCCTCGGGATCGACCAATGCCTTCAGCGAAGTCCGCTACTCCGACCGAGCGCCGTGGCCGGCCGACGCCGACGGATCCGGGCCATCCCTCCAGTTGCTCGACCCGTCTCAGGACACCCGTCGCCCGGCCAACTGGGCTGCCACTGCCACCAACGCGTCGAACCGGGTCACACCCGGAGCGGTCAATGCCACCCGCACCACCCTGGCGACGTTCCCCGGGGTCTGGCTCAACGAGGTGTTCCCGCAACCCGCCCATGGCGTGGTGGACAACGCAGGCGATGCGGATCCCTTCGTGGAACTGCACAATCCCTCCGAGGTCACTGCGGATCTCTCTGGCCTCTGGCTTTCCGACTCGCTCATCAATCTGTCCCTCTGGACATTTCCCGCCGGAACCGAGATCGCTCCCGGGGGGTTCCTCCGCGTCTGGCTGGACAACGAACCCGGCGAGACGGCACCCGGCCATCTCCACGCGGGATTCCGCATCCCCAATGGAGGCGGACGGGTCGTGCTTTCTCGAACTCAGGGTTCGCCGGCCGCCCCTGCTGTCCTCGATTGGATCGAGTACAGCACGCTCCTCGCCGGGCGCGGCTTCGGCTCGATTCCCGACGGCAATCCCTTCACCCGACGACCGCTGTACGTTCCCACGCCGGGTGCGACCAACGACGCCTTCGTTCCGACGATCGAAGTCGTGATCAACGAATTCCTCGCCCAGAACACCACCGGGATCACCGATCCGGCAGACGGGGATTTCGATGACTGGATCGAGCTCTACAATCCGGGTGCCGCCCCGGCCGATCTCTCGGGCTACTTCCTGACCGACAACCTGACCAACAAGACCGCGTCGATCCTCCCTCCGGGAACCCTCATTCCCGCCGGCGGATTCCTGCTGGTCTGGGCCGACAACGAGCCCCAGCAGATCGACGTGGCGAAGGGCCGGTTCCACGCCCGTTTCAATCTCTCCCGCTCCGGGGAACAGGTGGGACTGTATGCTCCGGATGGCGCGTTGGTCGATGGCTACACCTTCGGGGAACAGTCCGCCAACATCTCCATGGGACGTTACCCGGACGGGCCGGATGGCGACTGGACCGTGCTGGAAAACCCAACGCCCGAGGCGTTGAACTTCGTTCCCGGAGGCAATCTCCCACCGCGATTCTCCGTGGTGCCGCTGCAGGTGATTCCCGAGGACACCCGCTGGACACTCCAATTGACGGCGACCGATCCGGACCCGGGCCAGACGATTCATTTCTCGCTCGGGGCCGATGCGCCTGCGGGGGTGGACGTCCAACCCAACACCGGGGCCTTGTCCTGGACGCCGGATGAAACCCAGGGACCGGGAAGTTTCCTGGTGACGGTCCGGGCGACCGACAACGGGACGCCTCCCCGCAGCAGCAATCTCCGCGTGCAGGTGCAGGTGACCGAGGTCAATCGCCCGCCGGCTCTGGCCGTCATTCCGGAATCGACGATCGGCGAGGGTTCCCTCCTGACTTTGAATCCCGTCGCGACCGATGAGGATATTCCGCCTCAACTGCGTTCGTTCAGCCTGACCGGCCCGGTGCCAGAGGGAATGAACATCGACGCCACCACCGGCCAGATCTCGTGGATCCCGTCCGAAGCACAGGGCCCGGGAGTGTACGACGTGACGGTGGAGGTGTCCGATCATGGCGCTCCCGCCGCCAGTGCGTCCCGACTGTTCCGGGTGATCGTCGAGGAACGCGACAATCCGCCGATCATCGCCCAACCCAAGCCGCAGGTCATCGACGAGGGAGACACTTTGGTGATGACCCTGATCGCGAGTGATCCCGACGGAGCGCCGGTCCGCTTCGCCTTGCAGGCGGCACCGCCGGCCGGCCTCACCCTGGACGCCGTGACCGGGGTCATCCGATGGACTCCCACCGAGGAGCAGGGCCCGGGGTCGTACCCGTTGATCATCCAGGTGACCGAGCAATCAGCCCTCGCCCAGACCGCTCAAGCGACCTTTTCGATTCTGGTTCGCGAGGCAAATCAGCCACCCTCGCTCGCCCCGTTGCCCGCACTGGTCCGGCTTGAGGACGATCTGATCGAGCTCACGGCCTCCGCCTCCGACTCGGATCTTCCGAGACAAAACCTCTTCTACTCGCTGGAGAACACCGTCCCAGGCGTCACCACGATCGATGCCCAATCCGGGCGGATCCGATGGCGTCTGCCGGCCGACATCGGCGAGACCAACCTGAGTCTTCAGGTTCGCGTCACCGATGACGCCTTTCCGCCATTGCCCTCGGATCAAACCCTGAACGTGCGCGTCCTGCCGCGGTTCAGAGTGATGATTTCTGAGATCATGAATCGTCCGCTGGCGACCGGCAGCGCCTATGTCGAGCTGCTCAATCCATCGGCGTTCACCGCCTGGGATCTGTCCGGGGTCCAACTGTCGGGGCGGCAGTTCAGCTTCATATTCCCTCCCGGTTCCATCGTTCAACCGGGTCGTAACCTGTGCGTCGCCGGCAACCTGCCGCGGTTCCAATCGGCCCATGGAAACGTCATCGCGGTCGCCGGCCCGTGGACCGGCAGCATTGGGACGGACGGCGACGATCTTCGACTGCGGGCGGTGACGGGCGAACTGCTGGATCGCGTGGCCTTCACGTCGGCTGCGCCCTGGCCGCAACAATCCGCCGGCGGCGGGGTGGCGTTGCAGTTGATTGATCCGCTCGACGACAACGCACGCCCGGGGAACTGGTCGGCGGTCGGCGCGTACAATGGACCCCGTCAACCCGTGGCCTACGGCTCGGAGTGGCGATACCTCGAATCGGGAACTCCCAACGCCAGCTGGAACTCGGTCTTGTTCGATGACCGCGGATGGAAGCTCGGAGCCGGTCTGCTCTACAACGAAAGTGCCGAACTGCCCGCCCCCAAGCGCACCACTCTGCCTCTCGGACAGGCGAGCTACTACTTCCGGACCAGCTTCGTCCTGCCGGCCGTGCCCACCGGAGCCACCCTCGCGCTCTCGCACATCATTGATGATGGCGCCGTGTTCTACCTCAACGGCCAGGAACTGACCCGGTTCAATTTCAACCCCGGCACCGTCGTCACTCCCACCACCTTTTCCGATGTCTCGGTGGGTGATGCCGCCCTCGTGGGTCCGGTGCCCCTGCCCGTCAACCTGCTCCAGGCCGGAACCAACGTCTTCGCCGCCGAGGTTCACCAGATCAACCTCACCAGCTCCGACATCGTGTTTGGTGCCCAACTCGATTTGCTCGGAGGCAGCCTTCCCGGCCTCACCCCGGGAGCCCCCAACAACGTCGCGTCCAACATCCCCGAGTTCCCCGCCGTGTTCCTGAACGAGTTTTCGCCCGTCGCCGGAACGCTTCGCGATGCCCTGGGAGAGGCGGAGCCGTGGATCGAAATCATCAACAGCGGCATGGAGCCAATCCCCATCAGCGGATGGATGCTGGATGCTTCGGGGACAGCCACGCCAAGGAGCTTTCCGGCCGGCAGCGCCCCGATGCAACCCGGCGAACGCCGACTCGTGTTCCTCGACGGCGAGCCCGGGGAGGGTTCCGCCGCGGAACTGCACGCCTCGTTCCGTCCCGACGCCAGCGGCGGATGGCTCTCGCTCGCCCGCCCGGCCAGCGTTGGATCCGGGGTGGTCGACTTCCTGACCTACGGCGCACCGATCGCCAACAGCAGCCTGAGCGCGATCCCGGAAGGCCAATCGTTCGCCCGCGAATGGACTCCCCCGACACCCGGCAAGCCCAACCCCACTGCCACGATCGCGGCTCCCGCCCTGGGAGCGCGCTGGACAACCACCGGTCTGGTCATTGGATGGATGGGAGCCGACGGCGTGCGGTATCGGCTCGAGTCCGTCGATGCCTTTGGCGAGGGCTGGATGTCCGTCGCTCGCGTCACCGGAAGCGGGGGTTCGCTCGAGGTCGTCGATCCCAGCCAACCGTCCGACACCCGCTTCTACCGGGTGCTGGTGGAATAGACCGCCCTCAGGGACGTGGGCCGGGTGTGCGGGCCCTGGAGGGACGAGTTCTACGAATCCAAGGTCACGGACTCGCGGAACTCGTCCGACTGGGCACGGATGCTGATCTCGCCAGATCCGCGCGACCCCAGTCTTCCGGCCTTCCTTGAACTCCCGAGCGCGGAGCCCAGGCGAGGCGCGACTTGTTGATGTTCTCGCCCGGGGCCGCGTCCGCCTTGTCGCCGTCATAGATCAGGACATTGAACCCGATGCGGGAAACCTTGGTGGGATCAACCCCTGCCTCGGACCATGGAATCCGCGTGCGGATCAGATATCCGTCCGGCAATCGCTCGGAATGCAGGCGTGTCCCGGGCGATCCCCGCTCGATGGCACCCGGACTTGCATCGGCGTCGCGCGCGCCCCGCACCTTGCCAGCGCGATCGAAGGGGAAGATCCCGATCTTGTAAGTTTCAAGCGTGTGTTCGGCACCGGCGGTCGGATCGATGCACACCTCGACCGAATCACTCCGCCAATGCCCGCGAATGTCGTCGGGTTCGATATTGGAGACGACGACATCGTCCCGCACCCGGACCTCGACCCAGAGGAAGTCCCCATCGTGGGCGACGCGGAAGACCGCCGAGACATCCGCGGCGTTGGTGACGGTTCCCTGCCAGGTGTTGGCAGGCGGAATCGGGATGGGCGGAAGTGAAGACCAGGCTGGATCGGAAGCCGGTGCGCCCAGCACCAGCCCACTTTGCTTCGACACGCTCAGACGGGGAACCACATGCAACCGGACCCGAGACGACACGTTGCTTTCGCCCACCTTGCCTGCGGCCTTCAACTCTCCATCCCCACCCCCAGCGGGTGCCTGCACCTGGAGAATCCGGAAATAGGTCGGAGGCCGTCCCGGCGCACCCACCTCCACTTCAGGAGGAGTCACGGTCCAACCTTCCGGGACCGAAAGGCGCAACCGTCCCGGGGGTGTCCCAGGAAAATCGAGGACCTCGAACGGGACGGGCGTGGCCTCACCGGCGACCACGGGCACGTCGGGATCGAACGTCACCGCGGCGGATTCGATTTTCTGTTCCATCAACCACTCCTGATAGCGGGACACGGCGGGACGCGGCAGGAACCGAAGGCTCACAACAGTCGGCTCGCTGGGCGCCCTCGGGGCGATGGCCCGGGGGAGCAGAGTGCCTTCGACGGGGAGTCCGCGAAACAGATCGGATTCGTCGGCTTCGAAGGGCACCACCGACTTGACCAATTGCAGGACCTGGGGACGTCGGAACCAGGGCGAGGCCCCGAAGTTTCCAAAGGCCTGCGACCGATGGTTGGAGAGTGCTTCGCCGGCCACCACCGACGGCACCCGGCCATCCGGGAGGGCGTTGGTGGTCACAATCGTGGCAGCATAAGGACCCGCGCCGCCGAAGTAGAGTTTGCGGGGACGCCAGGGCGAAAGGCCTTCCAACTCGATCTGCTCGGGGTATCGCGCCGGATCGGCCGCCGCGTCGAACGCTTCCACCGCCAGCCAACCGGCTGCCTGATGGTTGCCATGCTGTCCGGGGGTCGGAGCCGGGTTCATGGTGACGATGACCTCTGGACGCAGGGCACGCACCAGGCGCACCAGACGGCCCAGGGTTGCCTCGTGCCCCCACTTTTCCAGGGTGATCCCGAGGCTCTCGGTATAGGCGAAATCCTCGCAATCCAGAAAGTAGCAGTGCCTCACACCCAACCGCGCCAGGCAGTCGCGCAGTTCCGCTTCCCGAAGCACACCCAGCGCCGCGCCGCCCTGTCGTCCCACCATGTTGCCCCCCCCCTCGCCCCGGGTGCAGTAGACATGCGACACCACCTTGCCCGATCCCAATGCGTAGTGGGAAATCAGGGGAGCGACTCCCGTCTCGTCATCCGGGTGGGCAAACACGCCGAGGAGATCCGTCTTCAACAGGGCTTCGCCCTGGAGCGGTGGGGCCGCAAACAACGAGCCCCCGGTCGCCACCAGTACCGTCCCCAACAGGATCGGTATCCATCGCTTCAGGCTGGAACGCATGCCGGCATCCAAGCACCGGCAGCGCGGGACTGGCGAGCGTGCACTTCCCCGTTCTCCTGCATGGACACGGTTCAGAACTTCGCCTCGGCCAACATCCGGGCCGTTGCCCTGGCGGAAGCGGCGTCGAGATGACGTCCATCGGTATAAGTGGGCCGCCACCCACGACTGAACCACTCGGCGCGGAGATCAATCCGCGCGAGCTTGAAATCCCCGGCCAACTTCCCGGCAAGATCCGGCGAGGCCAGCGGGCCCGGCATTCGGTCTTCGCCCGAAGGAAGGTCAACGAACACCACCTTCACCCCGCGCTGGGCGAGCGATGCCAGCATCGTGCGCCAGCGGTCGACCACGGCCGGTGCCACCGGTGCCGGAGTCACGGTCGGTCCCGGCTCACGGACGGCGGGTTCGTTGGTCACGATGCTTCCCGCGCCTGCCCTGTCGCGTCGGGCTTTCACGGCAGAATAGAGGATGCTGGAGGGGCGATTCGCCGCCCGGGTCACGGGCACGCGCCGGGCCAACGCGGTGCCAGGCGAACGCAGACCATCGACCAACACCTGGTCATTGGCGCTCCAGGGCTTCTCCATCAGGTAGGTTTCGACGAAGACCACCGAGGGAAGGTCGGGGCGATGCGCCAGCGCTTCCAGGCCCACGAGCGGAATCGATCCGTCGAGGCCCAGGGTCGCGAAGTCTGCGAGGGCGGTTCCAACGAAAAACTCCGGGAGCAACCGACCGCTGAGGGATGAACCCACCAGCACCTGCCGCGGCGCGGCGGGCAGCAGCAGGTAGTCTTCCAGGCGGATCCGATTGGCGATGTAGTTGGACTCACCGAAGCGGGCGCGCCATCCCCCAACTGCCGTGACCGCCTGCCAACCGAGGGCGAGGGCGAGGGAGGTCAGGAGGATGGCGAGAGCCTGGCGTGAGGTGGGACGCATCATGGCCTAGAACTGGAAATAGATGAAGTCCCCCGGCGTTCCAGCGTTGGCCACAACCAGAAACAAGAGAACGGCATAGAGGAAGATCTCCAGACGGGTGGCCCAGCGCGGACCGAGACGCTCCCGCCAATCGGCAGTGGCTCCCCACAGGTGATGAAGCGCAACCGGCATCCCGAACAGGACGATCACGAAAAAGTACTGGGGCAACAGCCCGCCCGGATTGGTCAACAGGCAGCGGAAATAGGCCGCGACGTGACGGATGTCGGGTAACTGGAACAACAGCCAGAGCAGCGAGACCAGATGGAAGGTGACCAGCACCCCCACCGCCCGACGCCAGGGCGGGAGCTGGGCGGGGGCGGTTCGCCCAATCCCCGTCAGACGCTCCAGCGCCAGCAGCAGTCCGTGCGCAGTTCCCCAGATGGCATAACTCCAGGCCGCTCCGTGCCAGAGCCCGCCGAGGAACATGACCAGGAAGAGGTTCAGATACGTCCGCACTTCGCCGTGCCGGCTCCCTCCAAGCGGGATGTAGAGGTATTCCCGAAGCCAGCTCGACAGGGACAAATGCCAACGTCTCCAGAACTCGGTGATGCTCGCGGAGAGATAGGGATGATCGAAGTTCAGGGGGAGTTCGTACCCGAACAATCGGGCCAATCCCTGGGCGATGAGCGAGTAGCCGGCGAAGTCGGCGAAAATCTGAAACGAGAATCCATAGAGCAACAGCCAGAGGTTGGCCCGCGGTAACTCCAGGAACTGGGGATAGGACAGCACGGCGGTCGCTTCCTTGAGATTGTCCGCCACCACCATCTTGAGAAAGAAGCCGAGGATCAGCTTGCGGACCGCCCCCGCCCAGTTCACCTGGGACAAACGCTTCGGGCCGATCTGATGGAAGAACTCGCCGGCCTTGACGATGGGTCCCGCGATCAACTGGGGGAAGAAGGCCTTGAAGAACCAGATCCGCGCATGGAACCAACCAATCTCCCGCGGTCCACGGGGAGGCAACAGGCCCGGGAATCCAGCGGTGCCCGCCCGCCATGATTCCATGACCAGGCTGATTCCCTGGAAGGTGTAGAACGAAATGCCGATGGGCAGAGGGATCTCGGCGAACCAACCGGGCATGGAAGCCCGCCACGATTCCGGCACGAGGGTCCGCACCAGCAACCCGGCGTATTTGAAGAAGGCCAGCGCCCCCAGATTGAATCCGAGGGCAAGCACCAGGATCCCCCGGCGCCGGCTCCGGGTGATGTGCGCCGACATCAACCCCTGTGCCGCCAGCGCGTTGACGCCGGTGGAAAAAATGAGAAGGAAGACCAGCCAGGGCGTGTGCCATCCGTAGAAGGCGAAGGACGCCACCGTCAACACGCCCACCTGCCACGCCGCACGACGGCTCACGTAGTGCAACGCAAATACCAGCGGCAGGAAGACGGCAAAGGTCCAGCTGTTGAAAAGCATCGAGGCCCCCGCAAGGTGCCGCGGGCCGGCGGAAGTTTGAAGTTTCAAGAACGGGAGTTTTGCCTCGCCCGAAGCGCGTCGACGCCCCCCTTCCCCCCGTCGGCCTCGCCCTCTACCCTGCCCCCCATGACTGCAGTGGATCTGACGGCGCTGGTAACCGCACTTCTGGTGATGTTGGTCGGGCTGCTCGGCTCCGTGCTTCCCGGATTACCCGGTCCGCCGCTGATTCTGGCAGCGGCATTCCTCCATAAACTGGTCCGTGCCGATGCCGGCGCCGATTGGTGGGTCGTCGGCGTGCTGGCGGTGCTGACGTTGCTCTCCCTTGGACTCGACTTCGTCGCCACCTCCATTGGAGCCAAACAGATGGGAGCCACCTGGCGCGGAGCCGTCGGAGCTGCGGTGGGAGCCATCTTGGGACTTCTGTGGATGCCTTTCGGCCTGGTGCTGGGCCCCCTGCTCGGAGCCACCGTCTTCGAAATGATCGGGGGTCGCGAGTGGCGCGAGGCTGGCAAGGCAGGCGTCGGAGCGGTGCTGGGGATGCTTGCCGGGGCAATCGGAAAGGTGGCCTGTTCCATCGCCATGATCGGATTGTTTCTCGGCAACCTCCTTTTGAAATGGGTGCATTGAAGGAGATGCTCACGGCCCTGCATTCTGCGCTTTCACCCGGACGGCAGCCGCGCCAGCCTCCCTGCATGTTGCGTCGTCTCCCGATCGCCGGCGTTGTCTTGCGGATCCTGTTCTTCCTCGGTCTTAGCCTCCACCTCACCGCCCAGAATGCCGGTGGCGAGGCCAAGGAACCGTCCGAAGCAGAATTGAAGGCCAAGTACGATGCGGCCATCAGTAAGCTCCCTTGGTCGAACGGCCCCGGAGAGGCTCAGCTTGGAGACAAGGCCACCATTCCCTACGGCAGTGAGTTCCGTTTCCTCCGCGGCAAGGATGCCGTCCACCGGTTGGAAATGTCCGGCAACCGGGTCGATGGCGACGAAGTCCTCGGCATGCTGGAAAACGTCACGGGCAAATGGTGGGTTGTCTTCCAGTTTGATGACGTCGGCTACGTCAAAGACGACGAAAAGAATGACCTCAAGGCCGACGAGCTGCTCGAGTCCTACAAGGAAGGAGTCGAACAGGACAATGAGCGCCGCGACGGATCTCCCACCAAGGTGATCGGCTGGCACACGCCCCCGCGCTACGACGAGACCAGCCACAATCTGGAGTGGGCGATCGTCTTCGAGACCACCGGCGAAAAGTATGTGAACCACAACGTCCGGGTCCTCGGACGTAACGGCCTCATGAAGGTCGTGCTCGTGGAGGACATGGAGAACCTCGAGAAGACCCTTCCCGCCTTCCGCACCGCCATGGGCACCTTCAAGTTCCAAACCGGCGAGTCGTATGCGGAGTATCGGCCGGGGGACAAGATCGCCAAGTACGGGCTCACCGCCTTGGTCGCGGGTGGCGCTGCACTCGGTGCCGCCAAGCTGGGTCTGTTTGCCAAGCTGGCGATCTTTTTCAAGAAGGGCTTCAAGCTGATCATCCTCGGGGTTGCAGCTCTGGGTGCCGCCCTCAAGAAGCTCTTCACCCGCGCCCGCCGCGATTGACCTGAAGTGACCGAACGTCAGCAATTGCTCGGGATCCTGGCCCTCGTCTATCTCTCCGAATGCGTGCGCTGGGTGCGCCGTGGCGGTGTGCTCTTCAATGCCGCGCCGGATCTACGGGTGTGGCGTAAATCCCCCCTGCTCCACAACCAGAGGGGAGATGCCTACGCGGCCTGGCCTCTGCCGCCTTTCGGGGAATTCCACGTCGCACGGGGGTTCCCGTTCTCGGCCGGTGAGCACGGCATTCTCACCTTTACCGCGGGAACCCTCCACACCGATGGCCGACCCTCACAGCCAGCCCAATGGATTCCATGGACGTTGCTGACCGAGACGACGGCGGAGAACGAGAACTTGATGGCCAATGGACGCGCCTTCTGGCTGGCCGACACGCCGGTGGAGGCGGGCCGACTGGCCCAGGAACTGCGGAGCGTCGCCGCATTGAGCCCTGAGCAGCGCGTCGCTTGGATGGAGAAGATCTGCAAGACCAGCTTTGATGAGGTGGCGATCCGGTCCCGTCTCGATGTCAATCGCGCCCGATTGAAGCCCCTGCGGCAGGTCGGGAGCCTGCTCTGGTTGATGCTCTTTGCCGTCCTGCCGGCCGCCGTCTGGAAGTGGGGCTGGACTCCCACCCTTTGGTGGGGGCTTCCCATCGTCTTTGCCGCCAGCGCCTGGACCGGTTGGCAAACGGCGAAGATCCACCGGGAATGGTTCCCATACGCGGCTCACGACCGATTCCGTCTGATGCTCCTGACCGGCCTTTCTCCCGTCACCGCCATCCGCGCTGCCGATCTGCTCGGTCGCCCGCGCTTCGAGGAGTTTCAGCCTGCGGCATTCGCGCTCGCGTGCCTGCCCAAAGAGACCGCCAGCGCCCTCTGCGCCGCCCTCTGGCGTGACCTGATGCATCCCTGTCTCCCACTGCCAGAAATGGGCGGCGCCGCAGCCGCAGTCGAGCAGTCCTGGCGCTCCCGCCTGCTTTCAGCCTTTCGGGACTGTGCGCGCAGAAACGGATTGAACCCCGATGAGTGGGACGCCGCGCCGGCGGCATCGGATGCTTCCCACACCCGCTATTGTCCGCGGTGTCACTCGCAAAGCACCGTGCAAGCCACGACCTGCACTGAATGCGGAGGATTGCCACTGCGGGAGTTGGCGTCGAAACGGCCGTAGCCTCAACGGATCCGCGGCACGCAAGAAGGGCAACGACGTTCAGGCTTCACCAACCCCGGGGCGGCCGAAGAAACGGAACCCGCTCACCCCGGGGAGATTTCGGGGCCTCGTCTTCCTTCGTCTTGAACACCGATTTGAACAACCAGTGGCGGGTGATGACCTGATTGACGTTGGAGACCAGCATGCTGGCATTGGCGGTTACGTTGGTGTCGCGCACCAGCAGGACATTCACGTTGGTCAACGTCAGGTTCACATTCGACGCCAGGGTCGGAATCACGAAATTGATGTTCGACGCCAACTCCCGGGTGGTGGCAAGGGTCAGGTCGAGGTTGTTGGTCAACATCGGCCATGCATCCCGGAGCTGCGCCGTGAGTTCACGGGTATTGAGGAGTACCGCATCCAGATTGTTGGTGAGACCCGGAAGCGTCTGTCGCGCCGTCTCCAGGACCTGCCCGACCTGATTGGTGATCCCCGGCAGCGCCTTGTTCATCGTCTCAAGGGTACCCTGCAACTCCTCCAGCATGGCCGGCAACCGATTGTCGACCGTGCCGGCGATATGATCCAGACGCGACATGACCCGCTCGGCCTGGGCGAGGAGCGTCTCGCCCCGGTCGAGTTGAAGATAATATCCACCCGCAGTCTTCACCGGTTCGTACTTCAGGAACTTGTTCGTGCGATCCAACCCCGGGCTGAGGATGGCAAACTTGCTCATCAACACTCCTGGCTGGCCATTCGGAGCCTCGCTGAAGGTGACAACGCCATTGGTCGTTCCCTGCGTGACTTCAAGGAAGGATCCTCCAAGAAGGTCGATCGGCAGGCCGCTCAATCGCACCCGTGCGTCACTGTTGACGTAGCCCGGGAATTGGGACTTCCCATCCGCGCGGATCACAAAACGGACGAAGACGTTGAACTGATTCGTCACGTGATGATCCCAGGCGAGACGCTCGGACAGATCAATGGCGGTCACCTCGGTGACCTCACCCACGTTGAATCCCATCAGATTGACCGGAGATCCCGGCTTCAGCCCCGATGCATCCGGTAGGTAGGTGAAATAGGGAACTTCAACCACGAACCATCCACGAACCTCGGCGGTTCGCCGAAGAAAGGAGGCGAAGCCGATCAGCATGAGCAGACCCGTCACACCGAGGAACAGGCCCACGTACCACTCAACCCGGCTCAGGCGAGTCCTCAACTGCGGTGTCAGATCCTGCAAACCCATGAACAGTCCTCTCAATCCATGCCATCCAACAACTCCCGCAAATCGGGGTCGTCACAGTGCTCAAACTCGGCCCGTGTGCCAAAGCAACGCCATTTGCCGTCGTGCGTCACTGCAAATTTCCGGCCGATTCCCAGCAACGGACGAGGTTCGTCGGTGGCGAGGACCAACGTCACCGGCTTTCCCCCGAAGGCGGGGTGGCCCTCCAGAAGGCGCATCAGGAACGTCCGCCACCAACGCACATGCGTGGCATCGAGCGCCGAGAGAGGGTTGTCCACCAACAAAAGTTCCGGCCGAAGGATCAAAGCGCGAGCCAGGGCGACCCGATGTGCCCACGGACGGGCGATCCGCCCCGCCGTCTGATTGGATAGCCCATCCAATCCCAGCAACTTCAGGAAAGAGGTCACTTCTTCGAAGACATCCTCCAAGCTCTTGTTGCCGTGGTAACACAGCGGCAGCGCGACGTTCTCGAACACGGTTTCTGCTCCGAACAATCGACCGTGCCCGTCGAAGACCAGGCCAATCCTGCGTCGTATCCGCAGCAATTCGTCACCTCCCGCCCCCTGGACATGGGTGCCGAACACCTGCACCTGCCCCTGCAAGTAGGGCTGGAGTCCGGCCGCCGTCTCCAACAGCGCTGTCTTTCCAGATCCCTGAAGCCCCGTTACGACCCAGCATTCGCCCGAGAGCACCTCCCAGTTGACACCGCTCACGAGCGGCAATCGCGGCGAACGCGAATGCACCACAGTGACATCGGACATGTGGATGATGGTCTCAGGCACAGGTCAGAGAAGGAGATAAACCGGAAGGAACAAGGCATCGACCAACAGGCTGGCGATCAGAGTGCGGGCCACCGTTCGCGTGGTGGCACGCCCGATATCCTCGAGGCGCAGGGGATCCGCCAATCCGTGATAACAGATGATCATCGAAGTCAGCACCCCAAAGGCCAGGGTCTTGAGCGCCAGCAGGGGGAAATCCACCCAACTCAGGGCATCCGCCACCACCTGGAAAAACTCCATCGGCCCCATGGAAAGCCCACGAAAGAACGCGACCGCATACCCGGCCACCAATGCCGACAAGATCATGTAGACGGTGAGGCAGACGATGGAGACGGTGAAGCCGATCAGCCTCGGCACCACCAAGTAGTGGATCGGATCAATCCCCAAGGCTTCCAAGGCCTCGACTTCGCCCACTGCCCGCGCCGTCCCCAACTCGGTCACTGCTGCCGTTCCCACCCGTGCCAAGACCACCATCGCCGCCGTCAGCGGGGCCAATTCCCGGACGACCACGGTCACCATCAACGGCCCCATCAGCTTCGTCTGCCCCACTTGAACCAGCAGGAGCACCGTCTGCCCCACGATCACAACCCCCAGGGCCATACCGAGAAAGCAGACGATGGGAAGCACGTTGACCCCCGCCCGTAGGATCTCGTACTGCGCTCTCGGACGGATGACCCGGGGCGAGGTGCCAAACTTGGTCACCAGCGTCCCCAGCGCAATCAGGGTGAAGGCCCCGATTCGGCGACTCGACCGAACGCCGTCCAGCACCCAATGCCCCGCCAGACCCAGTGAACTCCGGATCCAGCGCAGGACACCTCTCTCGGGCCGATCCGCAGGCGACGCTGGAACTGGAGCAGAAGGATCCACGAACCGGGAATCTAGGCTTCCGGGCGGAAGTTCCCAGTTTCAAGTTGGCGCTCAGACGAGGTTCACCGGGTCGATATCGATCACCAGGTGGACGTCTTCCGGCAATTTCAACGCCGCCTCCAATTCCGCCAGCGCCCGACTCATCCGGGACATCGCCCGGCATCGAATCATGATCTGGTATCGATAGAACGTTTCCGCCTTCACCAACGGGGCCGGGGCCGGCCCCGCCAGAACCAATCCCGGCCAACTCCCCACCCGAAGGTCCAGTTGCTTGCGCAGGTGCTCTGCCGACAGCTTGACCTTGTCCTCGTTCCTTCCCTTGAGCGTCAGGAGGGCAATTCGCGAGAACGGCGGATACTTCAATTGCTCCCGAAATTCGACCTCGGCCTCGAAGAACCCGGCATAGTCATGACGTCGGGCGAACTGGATGGCCGGGTGGAACGGGGTGAAGCTTTGAACGAACACTTCCCCTTCCACGTCGCCACGCCCTGCCCGTCCACTCACTTGAGTCAGCAATTGGAAGGTCCGCTCCCCGGCCCTGAAGTCAGGCACGTGCAAACTCAAGTCCGCGTACAACACCCCGACCAGAGTGACGTTGGGAAAGTGCAATCCCTTGGCGATCATCTGGGTCCCCACCAGGATATCGATCCGCCCGGTGCGGAACTCCGTCAGGATTCGACGATAGTCTTCCTTCTTCTGCAGGGTATCCCGGTCCATCCGGGCAACACGGGCCTTTGGAAAAAGCTTCACCAACGTCTCCTCCACCCGCTCTGTGACCAAACCGGCGTAGCGGATCGCGCCGTCCCCACACCCGTCCTGGGGACATCGGACCGGAGCCGCAGCCGAGTGCCCGCAGACATGACACATCAGGCGTTGCAGGGCGCGATGGTAGGTCAACGAGACACTGCAATTCGGACAGCCCGCTACGTATCCACACTTGGGACACTGCAACGAACTGGAGTAGCCCCGTCGGTTCAAAAACAGGATCGTTTGTTCCCCCTTTTCCAAACGACGGTGGATCCCGTCCTTCAGCGGCTCGGAGAACACCCCGGGCGTCCCCTTCTCTCCACGTCGCGAATCCACCCGCAGATCTACTACCCGCACGACCGGCAACTTCTGGTCGGTCGCCCGGGACGGCATCTCCAGCAGGGAGTACTTCCCGCGCTTGGCGTTGTAATAGCTCTCCATCGAGGGA
Source organism: Verrucomicrobiota bacterium (assembly GCA_041688515.1). GTDB lineage: Bacteria > Verrucomicrobiota > Verrucomicrobiia > Limisphaerales > UBA9464 > UBA6176. The sequence goes on along the minus strand of JBDNHZ010000263.1, from coordinate 12,323 downwards.
GTGGCCGAGCCCAGCACCACCACCGCCCGCTCCTTCGCTCCACGCACCACGGCGACGTCACGGGCATGGTAACGAGGTGCCTCCTCCTGCTTATAAGAATGCTCGTGTTCCTCATCGACCACGATCAGCCCAAGCCGATCGACCGGCGCGAACACCGCAGAACGGGCACCGATGACGATCCGAGCCCTGCCTTGCCGGATCTTATGCCATTCGTCGTGTCGTTCGCCGGCGGAAAGATGCGAATGAAGCACGGCCACCAGCGTACCTTTGGGACCACTACTGAATCGCGCCTTGAAACGCTCGACCGTCTGCGGAGTCAGCGAGATCTCGGGTACCAGGACGATGGCACCCAATCCACGTTCCAGCGCCACCGCGATCGCCTGGAGATAGACCTCCGTCTTTCCGGATCCGGTCACACCATGCAGCAAGAGGGGGGGGACGGGGCCGCCTGCCATCTCGGCGGTTTCACTGGCGTGCGGCTCCGTCTCAGCCTTCGGGGTCATCCGGTCCATGGCTTCCTGAATCGCAGCCAGCGCCTTCTCCTGCTCCGGATTCATCTTCAGGGCTTGAGTTGGGAGGATCTCCTCCCGCGCATAGGGATCCCGCTCGTCCACTTTGGGTGCCACCCGCACCAACCCCTTGTCTTCGAGGCGTCGAACCATCTCCAGGGTAGTTTCGGCAAGCGCCAACAACTCCTGAAGCGGCAATTCACGCCACTCTTCCAGGATGCGCCATACCTCTAACTGACGCGCCGTCAGCTTTGGCATTTCGCCCATTACAGGAAGAACCTGGACGTGCAGGCGTTCCCTCCACTTGGCACCCTCTTTCCGAACGGAGTCGGGGAGGACGCTCTTCAGCGCAGTCTCAACCGGGCAGCAGTAGTACCCGGCCATCCAACGCGCCAGATCCAAAACCCGTGGAGTGAGCATTCCACTGATGCCCACAACGCTGGAGATCGGCCGCAGGTTCGTGTGGGGCGATGTCTCCACCACAGCTGTCACAACCCCCATCACCAACCGAGGGCCAAACGGGACTTTGACCCGTGTTCCCACCTCGATCCGCTCGGCCCACTCCGCAGGAACCGAATAGTCGAACTCCTTCCGAACGGCGATCTCAAGAGTCACCCGGGCGATCATTGGGATCGATTGGTGATGCGTTCAGGGCGCGGCCGGTTTGAGCGAAGCAAGGTACGCGAGCAAATCGGCAAAATCCTGGGTCGACAGCCCTTCGTAGAGCCCTGAGGGCATGATCGATTGGGCCTGCTTCTCACGCCGGAGCACATCCTTCGTGGGATACCTGAAAGTTTGACCTCCCGGCACCTTCATCACGATCTCCCGTTCCGTCTCACTTGAAATCAGCCCAAGCACCTCTTCGCCATCCCGGAATGTGAGCAGCCAGGCCTCGAAGCCAAAGCTGATCCCTGCGCTGGGATCCACGATGGCATCGTACAAGGCTTCCTTGCCCAACTTCGCACCGATCTCTGTCAGGTTGGGCCCAAAACTCACTCCCTCACGCCCTACCTGATGGCACGTCAAACACGATGCCGATCCTCGGCGAAAGATTTGCAAGCCACGCCCCACATCACCAGCAAGTCGCAGCAACCCGTCTTTGGGAGGGATTCCGACGCTCGTTTCCCTTCGCCCGGACTCGAGCCCAGCAGATGCCGCTCGAATTGACGGCCATCGCCCCCCCTTCAATCCCTCCACGGCAATCTCACGAAGGGGCACCGGCAGACTCGAGCCCTGAAGCAGCTGCACAAGCGCCTTGGCGCCGGCCTCGGTCGCACACAGAGCGCGGATCGCGGCTTCTCTCTGCGCCGGCTTTCGATCCCCTGCGGAAGCAATCCAAGCCAAACGGTCAGACCATTCCCCCACCCCGGACCTGCCGATCGCGGCGAGGAACTCCGCCGATGTCTCCGGTTCACGGATCAGGACCTCCAAACGTCGGGGGTCCACTTTTGCCACGTATCGGATCGCCTCGGCGGCCGCATCGTCGTCCGGATGCTTCTTTAAAAAGGCCAGAAGATCTGGGATCCGATCCTGAAGATCAAAGTCACGAACAACCTCCACCATCACCGACTGCCCTCGAACCTGATCCACCACTCTTTCAACGGCCGCTCTGAGGGCCGGGTTGGTGCCCAGATCGGTCCCCTTGAGCCGTCGGACGGCCTCAACCGCCAGCAAAGCGGCATCGTCCGCCTTCAGGCTGGAAAGCAGCAGCACCAGAACCAGCCCTGCAAGACACCATGGAACTGGGATGCAAAGCGGGCAAAGAGCGGTACGGATTCGCATGAGAAGCCTCGCAAAAAGACAAACGCCGCTGGAAATCCAGCGGCGATGATTGGTAGCGCGTATGGGAATCGAACCCATCTTTCAGCCTTGAGAGGGCCGTGTCCTAACCGATAGACGAACACGCCACAACTGAGGACCTTAGATACCGAGCGGACCGTCGCCCGTCAAGACTACTGAGAAAAGCGGGGGAAAAACATTTCGAGTCAGATCCAGGAACCACGAGGGCCGGTTGACCAGCGATCCGCAATCTACTCACGGTTCGAAAGCAAAAAGGGTCGCCTTCCGAAGAAGGCGACCCTTGATTTGCCAATCCGATTACTTGCGGCGGAACAGCAGCAGGCCACCGAGACCCAACGCGGCGAGCGCATAGGTGGAGGGCTCGGGAACCAGAGCGAAGCTCGTGAAGTTCGCGATAACGGCCGGAAGCGTGGGCGGGTTGCCCGCGCCACCGAGCTTGTCGATCGAGAAGGAGATCTCGCCCTTGTACAGAGCCGAGGCGTAGGTCGCACCCGAGGTCACGTCCCAAGCGCGGACCATGACGTCAGCCTTCGCATCACCGGCAAGGAAGGGGACGGTCAAGACACCGCCCGAGAACAGACCGGCGTTGACGCCAGACAGGGGAGCGGAACCGTTGTAAGCAGCACCAGCCTTGGTGACGCCCTCGTAGTTACCCGTTGCCGGGTTCTTGACGAGAATGTCGACCAGGAAGTTGGCACCCGCGATCGCCGTCGTGCCGTCCTTGTCGAAAATCTTCGGACGACCGGCGGTCTTGATGTTGGAGAAGTCGATTTGGCCCTGCGCCAGCACCGAAGCGGCAGCGAAGACACCAACGACACCCGCGAACAGATGAGCTTTGTTCATGTGCAGTGAATAGTTATAGGATCGTAGGATCAGTTAATCGTGAAGCTGCGGGTCCAGTTCTTCGAGGGCTCGTTGTTGAGCACGAAGAAGGATTCAGCAACGCCCACCGTGGGAGCGTCGCCGAGCCACGTGCCACCGAGAGCGTCGGAGCCAACGTAGTTTCCAGCGGCGAACTGGTAGACGGTCTCATCGCCAACCGGATACTCGAGAGCGTCGAGCTTGCCAGCCTGCGGGAGAGCCGAGGAGCGGATGGAAAGGCCGGCCGGGATGGAAACGACCTTGCCGACAGCAACCTCACCAACAAAGGTGATCTTGACATCAGCAGCGTCGAGACCGAAGGCGAAGAATCCGCCGCCGGGAGCAACCACCACATCATTACCTTCGATCCAGGCACCACCGAGGGCCGTGGAACCGACGAAACTACCACCGATAAAGTGGTAGAGAGCGAGATCGCTGCTGATCTTGATCACCTCTTCAACAGTGTTGCCACCGTTGTTGAGGGGATTGGCGATCATCAGGAACTGACCCTTGGGCACCGTCTTGTTGACGTAACCCACGATATTCTTCGAGGTCGTCTGCGCGAGCAGAGAACCACTGGCCGCAACAGCGACCGCGAGGAGAAGAGCGTTAGTTCTCATGGATTGGCTAATAACTTCCGTGTGTGCAACCACGGTGCCGAAGGACCCACGCGAACGTCAATTGGTATTTCAGGGATTGTGAAAACTATTTTGAGATCCGTCCCCTAAGGACACCGGACGCATGGATGTTCAGTTTTGACGCAACCGCGAATTCCGAATGGCGTTTCATCTGGTGTGCTTCATCCTGCGGTCATCATGCGTCGAGTCCTAAATCCGCTGACGTTCACCGCATTGCTCGCGGTGGGAGTCAGGGCTTTGGCCGCGGTCTCAGGTGAGGCCCCAGTGGCAGCTCCCGCTGCTCCCGAAGTACCTTTGGTGGTAACGGCAGGCCCGTCGAACTCCCCGCCGGCGAATCCCTTTCGGCCGATCTCCGTCCGGAATGCCTTCGGGATTAGAGAACCAGTCCTTCCTCCTCCCCCGGTCCCAGAAACCCCGCCGCTGCCTCCCCCAGTGCCTTCCAGCGTCACGCTGACGGGTTTTTCGCTGTGGCAGGGACGCAAGAAGGTCTACCTCCAGATTGCGGCTCCCGGGTCCAAGGCTCCTGCCTACCGGGACATGGAAGAGGGCGATGTCCAGGATGACATTGAAATTCTGGCCATCGACGAGAAGCACGAAACCGCAAGGATCCGGAATGCCGGGCAGGAGTTCACCCTGAATTTCAAGGAGAACGGCGCGAAGGGTTCTGCAACTCCCGTCCCGGGACAGCCACCTGGATCAATTCCCGCCCCTGTGACCGCCGGTCTGGCGAACCCCATCCTGAACCGAGGAGCGAGTGGACCGACGGTGATCGGCCGAGGCGGAGTTTCGGAGTCCCCAGGGGCAATGACTTCCGGAGCAGTTCCTATGCAGGCATTCGCTGATCCAAGCATGGCAACCTCCTCTTCGGGTTCCTACCCAGTCCTCCCCTCCCGACGGCAACGAACCGATGGCCCTGGCTCCTCGGGGGCAGGGTCTGCACCGGTGATCGCGCCGGGACAGGAGCGGGTGATTAGCGGTCGGGTCATCCCCGCCCCACCGCCGGTTCCGGTCCTGCTGGACTTCTCTCAAGGGGAATAGGCTACCCCCGACCCCGTCAAAGGTGCCGGGAGGTTGTTGACCCTGCCCCGGCGCGTTCCTAACGTGCGGCCCCGTATTTATGCACGTCCTAGTCTGCGATCCCATCTCGCCGCGAGGCATCGAGTTCTTCCATGCCCGCCCGGAATTCAAGGTCACCGTCCTGCCCAAACGGCTTTCCGAAGCCGAATTGATCCCCCTGCTCGGGGATGTGGAGGCCATGGTCGTGCGCTCGGAGACCAAGGTGACCCGGAAGTTGATCGAGACCGCTCCGAATCTGAAGGTCGTGGGCCGGGCCGGGGTCGGGGTCGATAATGTCGATGTCGAGGCAGCCACCCAACGCGGGGTAGTGGTGATGAACACGCCCGGCGGAAACACGATTACGACTGCGGAATTGACCTTCTTCATGCTCGGTTCCCTCGCGCGCAGGATCCCCGCCGCCCATGCCTCCATGGTCGCTGGAAAATGGGATCGAAAGCTGTTTCAGGGATCGGAACTGGCCGGGAAGACATTGGGGGTGCTGGGCGCTGGCCGCATCGGCACCGAGGTGGCCAAGCGGGCGATTGCCTTTGGGATGCGGGTCATTGCCTACGACCCGTTCCTCAACGACTCCCGGGCGAAGCAACTGGGCATTGAAGCGGTGTCCGATCCGGACGGGGTCTACCGTGACTCGGACTTCATTACCGTGCACATGCCAGTCACGGCGGAAACGCGGGGGATGCTAAACGCCGACGCGTTCGCCCGCATGAAGCCGGGTGTCCGCCTGATCAACTGTGCTCGCGGCGAAATCATCCAGGAGGACGACTTGGTGGCTGCACTCCGAAGCGGGCGGGTGGCCGGCGCGGCCTTGGATGTTTTCGTGGTCGAACCGCTCGCCGCAGACCACCCGCTGCGGGCTCTTCCAAATGTCATCCTGACCCCCCATCTGGGTGCATCCACGGAAGAAGCGCAGGAAAAGTGCGGACTCGAAGTTGCCGAGATCATCAGTGCGTTTTTGCTCACCGGGGAGGTCCGAAATGCCGTCAATCTCCCCGGGGTGGATGCCGAGACCTATGAACTCGTCAAGCCCTACCTGACCCTTGGCGAGAAGCTTGGTTCGCTGCTTGGCCAATTGGTCCAGACGCCGGTGGACCGGGTACACATCACTTTCGGTGGACGGGCTCGTGAATTGCCACAGACCGACCCCATTACCCGCGCGGTGCTCCGTGGGTATCTGAGACATGGGTCGGTGCCCGACATCAACAACATCAACGTCCGCAGTGCAGCGGCATCTCTCGGGTTGGGGGTGGAGGAGAAACGCTCGGACGAACCCGTCACCTTCAACGAATGGTTGCATGTCCAGTTGTTCAATGGTGCCGAAAAGGTGCTCTCGGCCGGTGGAACCTTCTTCGGTTCCCCAAACAATCCACGGATCGTCCGGCTCTATTCGACGCCGGTGGAGATTCCCATCAGCGGCACTCTCCTCCTCCTGCACAATCAGGACCGCCCCGGGATCGTGGGCAAGCTCGGGACCGTCCTCGCCCGCCATCAGGTCAATATCGCCAGCATGAGCCTGGGGCGGGAAGATCAGGGTGGCGAAGCTCTTACCGTCCTCGTTCTTGACAGCGTACCACCCCAAGCCTGTCTGGATGAACTGAGCTCGGACTCGGCCATTTCCAACGTCAAGGTGGTCACACTTTGAAACCCGGCATTCGAAGCAGTCCCGTCACCGAGTGAAGGCCCTTTCGACACCGTCCTCCGTCCTGATCGGTCTGGAATGTGGCGGAACGAAGACCATCGCGATTGCAGCGACCCAGACTCTGAAGCGTGTCGCACGGATCCAATCAGGGGCCTGCAACCTACGATTGGTGTCGGATGCTGAACTCGAGCGGCATTTCCGCGACCTCGCCGCCCAACTTCCGCCGGCCCTATCCATTGGCGTCGGAATGGCCGGAATCCGGGACGCGAGCGATGTCGATCGGGTTCAAGCCGTGATCCGCCGTGTCTGGCCTGACGCCCCCTCCTCGGTGGATCATGATCTGGAGTCGGCGCTCTCAGCCGCCGATCTCGACGGTGCCGACTCCACACGAACGAAAGTCATCGTACTCAGTGGTACGGGTTCCTGCTGCTACGGACGCTCCCCCACGGGAAAAACGGCCAAGGTTGGCGGCTGGGGACATCACCTAGGAGACCGCGGCAGCGCCTACGACATCGCCCACAAGGCCCTCCGCGCTGCCGCGCTCCATCTGGATCACACCGGTAAATGGTGTGGGTTCGGACGACGTGCATTGAGAGTGACGCTGCTGAATACCCCTAACGACCTGATCGGCTGGATTCAGGGTGCATCGAAGTCCGAGATCGCGGCATTGGCTCCGGAAGTCTTTGCAGCAGCCTCGGGTGGCGACCCAGTCGCCCGGCGCGTCCTCGAGGAAACCGAAGAAGCGTTAGCGGCCGACGCCGTTGCCTGCGCCCGGAAACTGGGGACTACCCCGGCCGACATCGTCTTCGCTGGGAGTGTCGTCCTCCGCCAACAAACCTTCGCACGGCGGATCGGACGGCGGATCCGGAAAGCGCTCCCTGATGCCCGCGTTCACTCCCTTCAGAGGGAATCGGCCTGGGGCGCGGTAATGATGGCCAAACGCGCGGAAGGGAGGACAAGCAAGCAGGGACCCGGGGTGACATCGCCGGGCTCAGTTTCTCCTGCCACCCGCGAAGCCGGACTCGTCATCCCATCGTCCACGCAACTCTCGCCCACCGAAGAGCGGAACCCGCGCAGCCTGCGACTGGATCGGTTGTCCCTGCGAAAGGCGATCGACCTGATGATCGACGAGGAATCGAACCTGTCCGCCCGAATCCGGGCGCATCGGGCCCAACTTGAGAGGCTGATCCGCGAGGTGAGCCGCGCCTTGGAGGAAGGCGGACGGCTCTTCTATGTCGGGGCCGGGACGAGTGGACGCCTCGGGGTACTGGATGCCAGTGAGTGTCCGCCCACGTTTCGGACCCCCCCCGAATGGATCCAAGGCATAATGGCTGGCGGCTCAAAGGCGTTGTACTCAGCAGTCGAGGGTGCCGAGGACGACGGGGCCGCAGGGGGAGCCGCGATGATTGGAAGAGGAATTGGCCCCAAGGATGTGGTTCTGGGGATTGCAGCCAGCGGACGGACGCCGTTTGTCTGGGGAGCCTTGCACGAAGCCCGACGGCACAAGGCCTTCACCGCGCTGCTGTGCTTCAATCCCTACCTGACCCGATCGAGGACTGGTCCACCGGATCTTCTTATCGCCATGAACACCGGTCCGGAATTGCTGACCGGATCGACCCGGCTCAAGGCGGGGACCGCAACGAAACTGGTGCTCAACATCCTCACCACTCTTTCGATGGTGCGTCTGGGGAAAGTGATGGGAAACCTCATGGTTGATCTGAATCCCTCCAATGTGAAACTCCGGGACCGGGCCGTTCGGATCGTCTCCGAACTGACCGGTGTGGATGCTGATCAGTCACGGGTGGCCCTTGAGGCAGAGTCTTGGATCGTCAAACTGGCGGTAGTCCGCATCGGGCTGAAACGCTGAACTCATGTCTGCCATCCAAGTTCAAGGGCTGACCAAGTCATTTCGGACCTACAAGAAGGCCCCGGGGCTGAAGGGTGCAATCCGCGGATTGTTCCGCCGCCAGTACGACACCACTGACGCAGTCAAGGACGTCAGCTTTCAGATCGAGGAAGGAGAGTTGGTAGGTTTTCTCGGTCCCAACGGTGCCGGCAAGACCACCACACTCAAGATGCTCTCGGGACTCCTCCATCCGACGTCCGGGACAGCTCGGGTCCTTGGCTGTGTCCCCTGGGAGCGGAAGGATGAATACCGGCGGCAGTTTGCCCTGCTACTCGGCCAGAAGAACCAATTGTGGTGGGACTTGCCCGCCCGGGATTCTTTGGAATTGAACGCCCGCATCTACGGATTGGCTCCCGAACAATTCCGAAAGACGGTCGACGAACTGGCCGGGATGCTTTCCGTGGGCGACAAACTCTCCACCGCCGTCCGCGAACTGTCATTGGGGGAGCGAATGAAATGCGAGCTGATCGCTGCATTGCTTCACCAGCCAAGGGTCCTTTTCCTCGACGAACCCACCATCGGTCTCGATGTGGTCTCCCAGCGGGTCGTCCGGGATTTCCTCCGCGAGCACAATCAGAAGCGCCGGACCACCATTATCCTGACCAGCCATTACATGGCGGACATCCAGGAACTGTGCGACCGCGTCATCATCATCGACCACGGCCGTCTTTTCTTTGACGGACGATTGACCGACATCCTCGACCGATTCGCCGACTTCAAGGTGGTGACCGTCCAATTCCAGGCGGCGGCAGTTCCGAAAGCCTTCAATCCCTCGCACTATGGCGAAGTCGTGGAGTCCAGTCTGGGCACCCTCAAGCTCAAGGTGAAGCGTGACCGGGTGATCTCCGCCTGCAAGGCGTTGCTCGATGAACTGACGGTGCTGGATATCGACATTCAGGAAGTCCCGATCGAAGACATCATACGGCAACTGTTCCAACGTCCCTCGGCCTAGATCCCGATCTTGTGCGGGCTCTCCGCGACGGGAGAGAAACTTGCCTCCCTGCACTGATCGCCGAAGATCCCCGTCCATGACGGAGACAGCCACCGAGGCCACGGCCACCATCCCCGCACGGTCCGAACGACAGGCGATGGACTGGAGCCTCGTCCTGGCCAGTCAACAAATTGAAGTCAGCTTGGACCAACGAGTGGACAATGGAAGGTGGCAGTTGGTAGTGGCTGCAAAAGACCGATCCAGGGCGAGGGAAGTCCTGCGGCAGTTCTTGAGGGAAAACCAGGGTTGGGAATGGCGGGTTCAGGTTCCCGGTTCGACCGTCAATCTGCATTGGGTTGCGATTCTGTGGGTCTTCCTGATTGCCCTCCTTCAGGCGGCCGGAGGACCGGACTTGCGTCGTGCGGTCTACGAGAGCGATGCCGCCCGGCACGGAGAGTGGTGGCGGGCTTTCACGGCGACGTGGATCCACGCCGACGCAGGACACCTGGCGATGAACGCAGTTCTGGGCGGGCCGGTCCTTGGTCTGGCGATGGGCCGCTATGGGGCGGGAATTGCCACCGCAGGCACCCTGGCGGCCGGCGCACTGGCCAACACCGTTGCGGCTTCGATCCGACAAACGGACTACACCGGTCTCGGCGCATCCGGTGTGGTGATGGCGGCCATTGGAATGCTGGCGGCAAATCTGGTGGGTCTATGGCGCCACGGGTGGCGAGCCACCCGCTGGATCGCCCCGGGTTTGATGGCGGCAGCCGTTCTTTTCCTCCACGTCGGCACCAGCCCGCAGAGCGATATTCTGGTGCATTCCCTCGGGTTTGCCTTCGGAATCCCGGTCGGAATGCTGGCCGCCCTCTGGCCGGAACGTCATCTCGGATGGCTCGACCGCGGGGGATGGGTGGCGGCCTCCGCGCTGATCCTGATTCCCTGGACTCGCTACTTCATGCCTTGACCGGAGGCTCCTTGACGACCCGGAGACGAAACCAGACCTCCTCCGGGGTGAACCAGGTTGCAAAGAACCGCTCGTAGAGGACCGGTTCCAGATTGATCAGCCCACCCAACCAGCGGAGCAGGGAAAAGTTGGAGACATGGAAACGCTGCTCCTCGACCCGGAATCGAGCCGGGGAGTTGTAGTTCGTCCGATGTCCGAGTTTCCACCGCTCATAGAACCGGAGTGATTTCCCGCGGACATCCTCGTAGTTGTCAAACGAACGGATCCCAAATGGGGTCCGGTGATCCGGCTCCGAATAGTATTTGGTACTCAGAAAGAAGGGGACGCGCACGACAACCGATGCCCCCGGCTTTGAGACACGCCAGATCTCGGTGATCACGGCATTGAAGTTGGGCAGGTGTTCGAGAATGTGGCTCGCCAGAACCTCGTCGAACTGTGAGTCGGGGAAGGGCCAAGGATACCGCATGAGGTCGACGACGGTATTTCCGCCGTAATCGACCATATCGAGGTTTATCCAGCCCGGGCGGATGTCCAGACCACACCCGATGTTCAGGCGGAGCCCAGCACCGGCGTTGACGGCGTCGGTCATTCAAGAAGGATGCTGGAGGATGGGTGCCAAACCAAGCCGGGAACTGCGACCGACCGTTCAACCTGCCGGCCGCCGGGAACGCAGGAGCAGGCCGCAGTTCCAAACCACGAACTCCCGGATGCCGGGAAGTTTCAACAACCAGGAAAACTCCGTGTAATAGCGCGGTGCCATCGCCTCGACCTCCAGGACACCGTCGGATTTCAGCCAACCGAGCGTCCGACCGATGTGGGTGACGAATAGGTTTTCACCGGGCCGATGAAAGCGCTTTTTGCCCAGTGCATCGAAGAGGCATGGCCCCAGTTGGGGGCCGAGGAAATGGAGCGGAGAGAACTCATGCCCCCCCCATGGGGACAACCAGTTGGTCCAACTGAGGTAGAACCTGCCGCCCGGCTTCAGCAAACGGTCCGCCGATGCCAGAAAACGCCGCGGTTGGGCAAGGTGCTCCAGCACATTCGAACAGATGACCAAATCGTACTCGCCCAAAGATTCAAAACAGTCGCGGTCCAAGTTGACGGTGAGAAACGGGGCATCCCGGTGTTCTGCAAGCAGATAGTTCGATTCATCGGCAAAGACCACTTCGCAGCCCAACTTTCTCAACTCCCCACCGAACACCCCGTGACCGCATCCGAGATCAAGGACCCGTACCCCCGCTCCGAAACGAACCCCCTTGCACCGGAGCCATCGAAGGGCGTCGGTCGCCTGCATGGCATAGAACACCGGGTCGTCCTGGTGTTTCGCGAATCGCCAAAGCAATTGAGGGAGAATCATGGCCTGCCAGGAAGTAAACGTTTCCCCGCTTCGGGTCTCAAGACCCGTTTGCCAGATGAGCCGAGACTGGCGCAACCGCCCATAGCCAGACACTGTCCAACCGCGGATGATCGAACTCATTGATGTGGTCAAACACTTCGGCGATGTGCGCGCGGTGGACGGGATCCGGTTAACGGTTCCACGCGGCGAGTTCTTCTGCGTTCTGGGGCCGAACGCCGCCGGCAAAACGACCACCATCAAGATGCTTGTGGGATTGATCCGACCCACAAGTGGATCCGCGCGGATCGCAGGATTCGATGTGCAGTCCGAGCCCCTGGAAGCCAGGCGAAGGCTGGCGTACGTCCCGGATTTCCCGTTCCTCTACGAAAAGTTGACTCCGTGGGAGTTCCTGCGCTTCACAGGCCAACTGTTCCTCATGGAGGACGAGGCCATCGGAAGGGCGGCGTCGGACCTCGTGCCGAGATTTCAATTGGAGGAATGGCTCCACAAGCCGATCGAAGCCCTCTCCCACGGCACGCGGCAACGCGTCGCGATTGCCTCAGCCCTACTGCACGACCCCGAGGTCTTCGTGATTGATGAACCGATGGTCGGCCTTGACCCCCACCATGCACGGGTGGTCAAAGACACCCTGCGAGAGCGCG
>JBDNHZ010000262.1:0-2757 GCA_041688515.1 Verrucomicrobiota bacterium | reverse complement strand
CTCGGAGTCCCTGTCACCGTTCACCCGGGGATTGGCTACGACATCATTGCCTGCCACCCGATGTTCAATGGAGCCGCCATCGGACGTGGGGCAGGCACGGATTTCAGGTTGTTCGCGGGCGCGGTCGAGGGGTTGGACAACGGGGTCGTGCTGTCGGTCGGCTCGGCGATCATGGCACCGCAGGTGTTCGAGAAATCGCTGAGCTGCGTCCACAACCTCCGGTTTCAGGACGGCCGCCCTCCGGTCTCAGGCCACAGCATCTATGTGGTGGACCTGCAGGACGGCGGCGGATGGGACTGGGCTCACGGAGAACCGCCCAAGACCAACCCGGCGTACTACCTGCGATTCTGCAAAAGTTTCTCCCGGATGGGCGGCGAGATGCGCTACGTGCAGTCCGACAACCTGGCCTTCATCCATCATCTGTGGAAGCAACTGGCATGAACACCCTCCGCTTCAACACGGTTACCGTGCGTTACCCGGGACTCCGTCTCGCCGTCGTCGGCGACTTCTGTCTCGACCGCTACTTCGACATTGATCCAGCGCGGGCAGAGGTCTCGATCGAGACCGGTCTGGTGGTCCACAACATCACCCGGGTCCGGTGTCAGCCCGGTGCCGCCGGAACGATCCTCAACAACCTGGTCGCGCTCGGCATCGGGAGCCTGCATCCGGTCGGGGTCGCCGGGGACGATGGGGAAGGCTGGCAACTGCTCCGGGCGTTGCGCGCGCAGGCGGGAGTTCAACTCGACCGGTTCGTCCAATCCGCCGATCGCCATACCTTCACCTACACCAAACCCCTGGTTCATACACCGGGGGAACCGCCCCGGGAACTCAGCCGGCTCGACCTGAAGAACTGGGATCCCACCCCCGACGCCGTCTCGCAGCGGATTGCCGCCCATTTCGAGGCGATCGCTTCGGCCCTGGATGCGGTCATCCTCATGGACCAGGTGGACATCGAGGGCACCGGCGTGGTCACCCGTCCGGTCCTCGAAGCCGTCCGACGCGTGGTGGAGCGACATCCGAACCTGCCGATCCTCGCCGATTCGCGTCGGTCGCTCCGAGGATTTCCCCAGGTGATCTTCAAGATGAACGCAGCGGAACTCGCCCGCTTCGCCGGACGACCGGTGGAGGCCCTGGACGAGATCCGCACCGCCGCTGGCGAACTGGCGCGCGCCAATCAACGCCCGGTTTTCATCACGCTGGCCGAGCGCGGAATCGTCGGGGCGACTTCGGATGGCACCAGCCATCATCGTCCGGCCCTGGGCGTGCGCGGCCCGATCGACATCGTGGGAGCGGGAGACTCCGTCACGGCCAATCTCGCGGCCAGCCTGGCGGCCGGTGCGGAGATCCCGGAGGCCATGGAACTGGCCATGGCTGCCGCCCATTGCGTGATCCATCAACTGGGCACCACGGGAACGGCGGATGTCGGGCAGTTGCGGGAGCGGGTCGTGCTGGAAGCATGATGGTCCCTCCCGGGACCGCGGGCATCCTCGCCGCCCTCTCTCCTCCCTGCCCTCCGAGCGGCCGTGGACGGCCGCGGAGCTCGCCCCGAGCGCCCCCAATCTTCTGAGCGCACGCTTGCCGGGTGGGTTCGTGGCAGCGTCCACTGGATGGGTGACCCCGGAACAGATCGAGGCGCGGCTGACGCCGGCGGAAGAAGCCTTTGAACGATGGCGACGTCGCTCGGGGCTGGTGCTCGCCCCGGCGGCCTTCCTGATGGTCTGGTTCCTGCCGATTGCCGGACTGAACGAGTCCGCCCACCGCCTGCTCGCGGTGATGTCGGTGGCGGTGGTGCTGTGGATGACCGAGGCGATCCCGATGGGAGCCACTGCGCTGGTGGCCCCCGGGCTGGCAGTCCTGTGCGGGGTGGCACCGGCAAAGGAGGCGTACCGCAGCTTCGCCGACCCGATCATCTTCCTCTTCGTCGGGAGCTTCATGTTGGTCGAGGCGATGATGCGCCACGGGTTGAACCGTCGGATCGCCTTCGGGATCCTACGATTGCCCGGGGTTGGCGACAGCCCGCTCGGCCTGTACGCCGCCTTCGGATTCATTACCACCTTCCTCTCGATGTGGGTGTCCAATGCCGCCACCACCGCCATGATGTTGCCCATCGGCATCGCCATCGGTGCGGAGGTGGCGCGCCGGGAATCCGCGCGGACCGGTCGCGAGATTCACTTCACCGCGCTGCCGTTGGCCACCGGGCTGATGCTGTTGACCGCCTTCGGTGCGTCGGTTGGCGGATTGGCCACACCGATCGGCACCCCGCCGAACCTGATTGGCATCGGGCTGATCGAGAAAACCCTGGGACGCCGGATCAGCTTTTTCGAGTGGATGCGGGTGGGACTGCCGGTGTCGGTCGTGCTGGGCACGTTTCTGGTCTTCAACTTCCACCGGCGGTGTCCGGTGGCGGTGGAATCATTGCGCGGCAGTGCGGCGTGGCTGGAGCGGGAAGCGGTTCATCTGGGGGCCTGGACGCGGGCGCAGCGGGTGATCCTGTGGGTCTTCGGGCTGGCGATCCTCGGATGGATCCTGCCCGGGGTGCTGGCGCTGGTGGAGGGGGCGGACTCGGCCCGGGTGAAACTGCTGGGGGCGCGGATGCCCGAGAGCATCGTGGCGTTGATGGCGGCGGGGGTGCTGTTCGCTTGGCCGGTGGACTGGAAGTCGGGAAGGTTTGTCCTCGAATGGCGGGACGCGGTGAAGATCGACTGGGGAACAATCTTCCTGTTCGCCGGCGGCATGGCCCTGGGCGAACAGATGTTT
>JBDNHZ010000261.1:0-20364 GCA_041688515.1 Verrucomicrobiota bacterium | reverse complement strand
CGGCATCCCCTTCGCCACCCGGGATGACCTGAACATCATCACCCCCAATGCCAACTATTCGTCCCATCCATTTGTCCTGGTGGAATACCTGCATCCGGATAGGCGGCCGGCCCTGGCGGTGTTCAAGGTGCTTCGGGAGAAGCCGGAGGCGGGTTGGGTGTTCGACTATCTGGTGCCGGCGGGTCAGAAGATCCAACCGCCGCCTCCGTTGAACTTTCTGGCGTCCCCGGTGGAAGGCAGTGGGGACTTGGCGATCAACTACAACTCCGAGCCGACCGGAGGCGACGGGGATTTGCCGGGGGGTTGGAATACCACGAATGCCGTCGGCAAGTACGGGCACTACAACCGCTTTACTTATAAGGATCGCAAGAATGATTTCTGGGTGTTCCGTGGCCCTCATTCAGGGCTGCCGGCCATGCAGGTGGGGACCTACAACACGGTCACTCGTAGCATGGGTGCCATACCGGGCGAGTTGGTAGCCCGGACCAATGAGCTTTTCAGCTTCACGCTGCACACCCTGCGTCAGGGTGAGTATCTGGATCTGTCGGCCACCGGTCTGCCCTCATGGGCCGGGATCAACGGTTTGACAATATCGGGGACGCCGCCTGCTGCTGCGTTGAATCAGAGCAGTCCGATCCAGCTGGTGGTGCGGGATGTGTACGACCAGACTCGGACGACCAACAGCACCGTGCTCAGGGTCCGAAACAACACCGTGGCCGTGGTGAGCCAGGCACCCCTTTCGATACGGAGCACCAACGAGTATACGGGCAGCATCATCGATTTCACCAATCGCGCCCCGTTCATGGCGCATTCGCCCAAGCCGTCGAACAGCTTTACGCTTCGCTACTACTACAAGACAGAACCCAGCTTTGCCTGGCCCGGAAACAGCAGCCCCCCAGTACCGGGAAGCATTGTTCCCTACCTCCGGCCGCTGAATCCGGACCAGACCACCTATGTGGGCCAGGCGGATTCCAAGACAACGGCATCGCTCGACATCGTTTACCGCCCGTTCTGGCCGGTTCGGGATCCGAAGGATGAGAAGAAGCCGATCGCGACCCTGCCCTATGGGGCGACCCTGGCGGAGCCGGGCTTTGATCTGCCAGGCGTCATGGATTTCAAGACCGCGCACGTCCTCTACCAACAGTCCATTGCGGGGAACATCAATGCCCCGAGGGACAGTGCGGTGTTGCACGATCCGTTCCGGGCAAAGGCCATCGGGATCGACACGGAGTTTCAAGGCGACCTCCCGGCCGGGATCCGGACCGAGTATCATCAGGGCAAGATCTATTTTCCTGGATTGCCACCCCACATCGGGAAGCGGGTCTATATCGATCCCAATGTCGGACCCAAAGGAAGTCTGGTTTTGATTGGGGAGTACAAGAAGGAGTTGCTGGGCGCCAGCTACATCCAGTTGAACGTTCTGCGGGGGTCGGATCTCAATTCGGTGTTTGCGCTGTGTCCGACCGCTGACACGGAAAACTATCCGAAGTGGACCAACCTGGCGGGATCGTTACAGACGGTGGTGAGAACCTTCCGGGAGGATCTTCCTTCGAAGCCCGGCACCTATGCTCCACGCGCGCAGTTGGACCGGTCCGTTGACGTGGGTGGGATGGCGGTGGTGGGAGATGACAATACCGCAGTGGTGGGTTATGCGCTGAGTGCGACCGGACCCGGAAGCGGCTATGTCACGGTGCTGGAGGCCAGTGGCACGGCATTCACGCGGCCGGGTGATCCGGTGGCGATGCACGTGTTCAAGGTGGGCGGCCGGCTCCACACGGGGGAATTGAAGATCATTCCGGCGGAGAATCCCCTGAGCGAACTCATTACCTTCCAGCATACGGCGGACCTGGCCGGGCGGTTCGATGAATACGAGTACGAGTGGAAGATTGCGGCGCCCGTGGATGGGTTTCCACCGGTGATCGATGCCAGCATGTCCCAGTACCTGATGCTGTCCAAGGTGGCGGACCTGCCGCGATATACGCTTGGTGGGGCGGGAATTCAGGCCTTGGGTGACAATTATGTCGTGATGAGGTATCGGCCGTTGGATCCGACCCATCCTCTGTACGTGAGCGTGCCGAACGATGCGAACTGGTCGGAGTGGACGCAGCCGGCATTGGCGGAAGGCTGGATCAAGCGGGTTTTGGCGGGAATCAATCCGTTCAACCAGCGGATTAGCGACCTGTTCAACAACCGGGTGAACACGGACGTGAGCATCCTCACCCAGGCCGGGCGGCGTTGGGAGGGGGATGTGGCATTGAACATCGACACGATCAACAACTACGGGTTGATCGAGGTTTATGAGACGGTGTTGCGCAGGGGGAGGTCGCTCAGCATCGAGTCCGGGTTCAATTATGGGCCGGCCAATGATGCACTTCTGCTTGCGGCAGGATATTTGAATGACCTGTACATGATGCTGGGCAACGAAGCCTGGGCGGATGCGGCCAACCCGACCATCGGGATTGGCACGGCGGACAACACGTACGGGGACATTGCAACGTCGCTGTTCGCCTTCCGCGGCCAGATGCCGTCGCTGCTCGAGGAGGAACTGGCCCTGTTGCGCGGACGGGATGACGTCTTCCAACCGGGAGTCGAGGTGACGCCCGTGTACAACCGGTTGATCTGGAATTACACCCGCGGGATTGATTCAGGCGAGGTGATCTATGCACTGAACTACAACATTCAGGAAAACCCGGACCAGTCGCCCGATGGTGCGATCAATGCCGAGGATGCGGCCCGGATGTTTCCACAGGGTCATGGGGATGCGTATGGGCATTTCCTGACGGCATTGAAGGGCTACTACTCGTTGCTGATGAACAACCAGTTCGACTGGGTGCCGCGCATCGAGGCGGTCAACGTACTGGGGAAGCCGGTTTCGGTGGATTATCAGGATGAAAGAAAATTTGCGGCAGCAGCGGCGGCAGTCGCCCGGTCAGGACGGCAGATCTTCGATCTGACCTGGCGCAAGGACTACGAATCCGTGTTGCAGAAAGGTTGGGGACACTTTGCCACCGCCCGGGTCAACAGCCAGCGAACGTATGCGGCGGCAGATGGCGATAAGAATCCGGAGCGGTTCTGGGGGATGGACCATTGGGCCAGCAGGGTGGGTCAGGGGGCCTATGTGAACTGGATGGTTGGAAATGCCATCTTGCCGGATGTGGATCCGATTCCGACCCACGAGGGCATTCAGAAGGTGGATCGGACGACGGTGCCGGAGTTGCAGGAGTTGGTGACGTTGGCGGATGGGTTGCAGACGGCGATGGCGAATGCCGAGGGCGGGTTGTCTCCGTTAGGTGTTCCCGAGGGTGGGCTCGCTTTCGATATCAATCCCTATCTGGTGGTGGGTACCGAGAATGGGACCCACTTCGAGCAGATTTATGGGCGGGCCAAGCGAACTCTCAACAATGCCGTGGCGGCGTTTGATGACGCCAAGGACGTGACCCGTTTGATGCGCTCGGAGCAGGACTCGTTGGCGGGACTTCAGGCCCAGGTCGCCCAGCAGGAGAGGGCGTATGAAGTGGGGTTGATCGAGTTGTACGGGACGCCGTACCCCGACGATGTCGGGCCGGGCAAGTTCTACAAGCAAGGCTATGTGGGGCCTGACACCATCCATTACGCCTATGTGGATCTGCCGGAGGCTCAGTTTCCGGAGGTTTGGAGCTATTCCAACACCACGGAATGGTCGATTCCACTCAGGGATATTCCTAAGGACTGGGTGGAGCAGAGGGTGGTGACCACAAACAGTTCTGGGAATTTGGTGACCACTGTCATTCCTTCGAAGCACTACACCCACATCAACCTGCCGGAGATCACCAACATCACGTTCAACATCGGGCCGCATGGGTTTGCTGGAAAACCCCCGGATTGGACAGGGAAACGGTATTCGCCGGGGCGGATCCAGCAGGCGATCTCAGAACAGATCATGTCCCACATGAGGTTGCGCCAGACGATCAATGACACTGCGGGAGACCTGGTGGTCCTTCAGAAGGCGATCGAGGTTTTTGAAGCCGACAATGCAACTTACAAGACGATCCGGGACATCAACAAGAGCTTGTTGGTGGCCGATGAGGTGTTGGAGAAGGCCAAGTTTGCCAACGATCTCTATCAGAAGTTTCAGGATTCAACGATTCAGAACATTGTCATCGCAGGCAACAGCACGTCGGATTCGCTGCCGAGGAGCCTGATTGCGGGTGTTGCGGCCGGTGGTGACCTGACTTTTGCGGGCCGTGCGGCCATCCATGCGGCGGGCCTTTCCCTGAAGGCCGGATTCGAGACCGCTTCATTCGTGCGCTATACGATCCTCAGTGCCCTGGAGTTGGCGGTGAATACGGCGCGACGGCAGGCTGAGTTCTCGGGCGTTCAGCCCGAGGAACGTACCAAGGATCTCAGGAATGCGGTCCAAGATCTGGGGAACAAGCTGGGCGACATGCAGGGCCGGTTCTGGACGATCAACGAGCGGATCCGTGAGTACGACGACAAACAACGGGAGGTGCGGCGTTTGATTGCTTCGGGAGATACCATCCAAGCCGAGCGGGAGATTTTTAGAAAGCGGTCTGCGGCGTTGGTACAGGGGTACCGGACCCGTGACGCGGCATTCCGGATCTTCAGGAATGAAAAGCTGGAGCGGTATAAGACTCTGTTCGATCTGGCGGCGCGATACTCCCTTCTGGCGGCCAATGCGTATGACTACGAGACGGGGCTGCTCAACACCAATGCCGGGCGGGCTTTCAAGCGACGGATGATCAATTCGCGTGCCCTGGGGGTGGTGCGGGATGGCGAGCCGCAGTTCGCGGGGAGCAACACGGGTGATCCGGGTCTCTCCAGCGCGCTGGCGGAAATGAAGGCGGACTGGGATGTCATTCGGGGTCGGCTTGGATTCAACAATCCCGATGCCTACAGCACGACGGTATCGCTGCGGACCGAGAAGCTTCGGATGCTCCCGGGTGCGGAGGGCGACACGTCTTGGCGTGACATGTTGAGCAATGCACGGATGGACAACATTCTTGCCGATGCGGATGTCCGACGGTTCTGTTTGCAGGTGGATGCGGGTAACGGTCTGCCTGTGCCGGGGATTGTGCTGACCTTCAGCACCGTGATTGCCGATGGATTGAATCTGTTCGGAAATCCTTTGGCCGCGGGGGACAGCACCTTCAGCCCGAGTTCGTTTGCGACGAAAATCTTCGCGGCGGGTGCGGCGTTTGAAGGGTACCGCGGCATGGGGGCGCCTTCAGCGAACGCAGGGGCGGTGGGCGGCGCCGGTGGCTCATCGGCATCCGAGCCGGACATCTGGTTCCTCGACTCGTCCGCCCTGGCGGCCACGCCCTATGTTTATCTGATCCCGGTCGGGGTGGATTCGATGCGGAGCCCGCCTTTGGGTGACCGGAGCGAGATCCGTTCATGGAATGTCGAGGATCTGGCGATTCCATTGCCGTTCAACATCGGGGCCTCCGGCTTCTCCCAAGGTGGGCTGTATCAGTCGTCTGATTCGCTGAGCGAGGTGTTGTTTGCGCGCCGGAAACATCAGGCTTTCCGGCCGGTGCCGAGCGCGGATTACTTCACGCCTGACATTTACTACGGAGGAGACTTGCTGCGTTCCCAGTACACGAACAACCGGTTGATTGGCCGATCGGTCTGGAACAGCCAATGGAAGCTGGTCATTCCCGGTCGCACTTTGTTGAACAATCCCAACGAAGGTTTGGAGCGCTTCATCCGGACGGTGAAGGATGTAAAGCTGCACTTCGTGACCTATTCCTATTCGGGCAACTGACCTTCGAGAATTGACCATCATGAATGCTTCACATCCGACGTTTTCGAAGGTCCGCAGGATTGCGGGGTTCGCGGGAGGTCTGGCTGCGGCGGTGCTGGTGGCGTTTCCGCCGGCTCCGCACCACACCGTTTTTGGGACGGTCCGGGACGAACAAGGAGCCCCGCTTCGCGCGACCGGAGCCGAGGTGCTGCTGGAGGCGGAAGGACGTGCCATTGCCCGTGCCTTCATTGCAAATGGCTCAGAGCCGGGGGTGAACTATACGATGAGCATCCCGCTGGATGCTGCGGTGACCTCGGATCTCTACAAGCCGACGGCACTGAGGCCGACGGTGCCGTTCCGGATGCGGGTGAAGATCGGCAACACGATCTACCTGCCGATTGAGATGACCGGTGCCAGCAGTTTGCTGACCCGGCCGGGCGAGAGGTCGCGGGTGAACCTTACCCTTGGGGTGGATTCGGATGGAGACGGACTGCCGGATGGGTGGGAGAGGGCCATGATCCAGATCCTGGGCGGGAATTTGACATTGGCGGACATCCGCCCTGGGGATGATTCGGATGGGGATGGGATGACCAATTTGCAGGAGTATCTGGCCGGGACGTACGCCTTTGATCCGGAACATGGGTTTTCCCTGGCGATTGTTTCGACTTTGGCAGGGCGGCCACAGTTGGAGTTCGTATCGATCCGGGGCCGCAGCTACAGCGTGTTTTCCTCGACGGACATGCAGACGTGGGTGCCGGCGGCATTCAGTGTTCCCGGGGATTCTGCGACCGTTGCGGCACGGTCTTTTTACCGGGCTCCAGACACGCGACTTTTGCGGGTCCGAGTGGGGGCGTCCGAGGGTGAAGAGGAGACTCCGCGGTTTTTCAAGTTGATGGTTTACTGATCGGCCCGAGACCTTGCATGGAAGCCACACAGCCAAAGAATCCGGTGACTGGGGTGAAGAATGGAGGGTTGTGGGGACGATTTGGCCGCGGTGTCGCGGTGGCTGTTTTGGCTTTGGCGGTGGTGGGTGGGACGCTGTGGTACCTGCGACCCCGTCGGGTGGATGAGGCTTCGTTGCCAGTATCAGCGTTGGCGATGGTCGATGGGCGGTTAATGGTTAAGGGAGAGACGAACCATCCGTTCACAGGTTGGATGACCGAGATGCATGCCGGGGGTGGGATGAAGTCGCGCAGCCATATTGCGTCGGGCCTGCTGCATGGGGTTTCGGAGGGATGGTTCACGAATGGGATCGTGCAAGTGCGGGAGCATTTTGTTGAAGGCATTGCCGAGGGGTCAGTGAGCAAGTGGCATAGCGACGGAACCCGGCTTTCGGAGGGGGTGGCGCGTCAAGGGAAGCTGGAGGGGACGTTCCACCGCTGGCATGCGAACGGGCGAATGGCTGAGGAGGTGACACTTCGGGCTGGGGTGGCGCATGGCATCTCGAAATCCTGGTTCCCCAGTGGACACCTCCGGGCAGAAGTGGAGTTGGAAGAAGGCAAGGTGGTGAACCAAAAGTTCTGGGAGGACGGTGAGCGCCCGGGAATTGCTGCCACTTCGAACGGGGGAACGGGAAAATGAATCCGGCGTCGCGCATGGTCGGGTGGATGGTGGCATTTGTGGGCGCCGCCGGATTGTTTGCGGGCGAATTGGAGCTGCAATCGGTGCTGGTTTCAGGTGGGGGTGGGGCGGGGGAATCACCGCGGTTTGCGATGGTTGGAAGCGTGGGTCAGCCTTTGGCCGGGGTGGGGTTTGAATCAGCGGATGGCTTCAAGCTCCGGACCGGCTTTTGGACCCAGGTGACTCGTTGGGTCAATGCGGTTCCACAACCGGGTTCCGACACCTTGACGCGCCGTCCGGGGGATGCAGCGCAGATTCTGATCAGCCGGTTGTTGGCTAACGATGTTGATGGGGATTTTGATCGGCTGAGTTTCGCTGGATTCTCCGGGGCGACGGTGGGTGGTGGATCGGTTTTCCGGGATGGCCCTTGGCTCATCTATCAACCGCCCGAGGGGGGAGATCCGGAGACAGACACCGTCACCTATCTGGTGACCGATGGGTTTGGTGCGCCTGTTGCGGGACAGCTTCAGGTGGTGCGTTACGTGCCACCCTATGATGGCCCGCCGAATGCGCTGGGGATCGCCACCGATCCGGCAAATTCCAACCAGGTGCGCGTCCAGTTCCAAGGGATTGCGGGTCGCAGCTATCTGGTGCAGACCGCGCAGGCCATCACGGGGCCATGGCAGGTGCTGGGGCCGGTGGTGGCGGGGGCGACGGGGAGGATGGAAGTCGTCGATGTCGTCCGTCTGGATCCTCGTTTTTATCGGTTGGTCGAACCTTAGAAACTTGGTTGGTTAGGCGTCATGACTTCCATTTCCATTACTGCACCGGCCAAGGGTTGTGCGCCCGCGGGTCTTCTGCTGATGGCCGTTCTGGGTGGAATGGCGCATGCGCAGGCTTTCAAGGTGAATCTGGACATCCCGAACAATTCCTTGGTGGGGGTGACCAGCCAGCAGACGATTGCCGGGATGACAGGGACCGTGGCCTCCGTGGCCGTGTCGCTGATGTTTGAGGCGCGGGATGGGGAGCCGATGTTCAACGGGGACCTGTACGTCACGTTATCCCACGATTCAGGCTATGCGGTACTGCTGAATCGGGTGGGGCGAAGGGACGGGTTTTCAGCGGGGTATGGGGACAGTGGGCTGAACATCATTTTGAGCGATGGAGCTGCGGCGGACGTGCACAATTACCGATTGACGCTGAACGGGAGTCACACGGTGCCGTTGTCGTTGACGGATGAGCCGGCGGCATTGGCCGGGACCTGGCAACCGGACGGGCGGAACGTGGATCCGTTTCTCGTGGGAATTAGCTCGGCTCGGGCTGCGATGTTGGGATCTTTTTTTGGGTTGGATCCGAACGGATTGTGGACGCTGCATGTGGCGGATGTGAGCGGGGGAGGGGCGACGACCTTGAGGGAATGGGGATTGGTGATCACGGCTGCGCCCGTGCCGGAAGCTGGCGAGACGGTGGTGATGACGGCGGTGGCTTTGGGGTTGTTTGGGGTCTGGCATCGCCGACGGAAGCGTGGGTGATTTCGGGGTACAGAAGGCCGCCGGATGAAGCCCTCGCATGGAACCTGGCTTTGTATCTCCGCCTTTTCATCCAAGGAAAAATCAGGGCACTTCGAGTGCGTCTCCGCGCCTTCCCGTCGGTTCCCGCTGTCGAGAGGGGTCAGGTCAGAGATTCATTCGGACCATTGGACCGACTCAAAGCTGGCGGTGGTGGCCGCGAAGGTGTTGCCCGAACAGACAAAGAAACCGACCCGGCTCTGATCATCGAAGTTTGAAGGAAGAACCATCCGCGGTTCGCCCCACTCGCGCCCATCGGTCGAGGTGAAGATCTGCGTTTGGCCGCCTGCCTGCACCAGCTTGAGATAAATCGGGAGAGTGACCTTACCCAGATCCTTCTTCTGGTTGTCGTCCTGATCTCCTGACTTGTTTCGCCACCGGCAAACGAGGGAACCCGACGCCTCCACTTGGATGAGCCGATAGCGTCCGCACCGTTCATTGAGCGATTCCCGGATCATCAATCCGGCCACGGAAGGCGGGCGATGGTCCCATTGATAGGCGGGGCCGCCGACGTTGGGAGCCAGACTGGTCAGGCGGCCGGCGAGGGCAACGTCGCCCGTCACCGGCTTGCTGACGAAGGTTCCTTGATCCCGCACGCGTTCCCAGAACGCGGTCATGGCGTGACCGCAACCCGTCAGCGTGAAGACACCCCCTGCCACTGAAATTGCCCCCGGGATGATGGGCGCGTTGAGTTCGTCGTAGCGCCATCCGGCGGGGAGCGTGGAAGGAATCACGGTCACGGCGCAGGTCTGCTGCACCTTGTCGATCGACGCGGTGACGGTACAGGTGCCGGTCTTCTTTCCCACGACGACGGCGATCTGTTCGCCGATCTTCCGGACCTCGGCCACAGCGGGGTCGCTGCTCGACCAGACAACCTCCCGCTCAAAGGGATCGATGGGTGCCAGCGTGGCGTTGATCGTGGCCCGAGCATTGGCGGCAAGGCTGAGGCGTGGCTGATCAAGGTGGACGGCAGTGACGGCCACCTTGGGCCGGCAGTCGATCGCCTCATTCAATTCAAGGGTCGCGACGACCGTGCCTGCCTGCGCATTGGCCGCGGAGACATTCAACCGGTAGAGGTTCCACTTGGCCGGCTTCGCTAGGATGAACTCGCGGCGGCGAGTCTGTGCATTGAACTCGGGAGCCTCCTGAACATCCAGTGAGGTCCACGTGGCGCCGCCATCATTGGAGCCGGCCAGATCCAGTCTGCGCGGAACGCGCTGTGGGTCTGGGCACACGACCCCATAGGAGGTGACGAGGTATTTCCTGCCATCCACATATTGGCACTGGAGCCAGCCCGACGGCGACTTGTTCACCCACGCCGTCCGGTCATCCAGATCGAATGCCTTGATCGCAGTTGCAGCGGACTCCGGTCCAACGCTGCCCGTGATCTGGCACATCCCGGCTGTGGCATAATAGGCGGTGTTGAATTCGAGGCCCGTCGGACGCGCCTTGCCCGCGACCATCAGGTTTTCCAGCGCCGTCTCGACCTCGGCTTTGGGCGACGTTCGATTCAGGACGAGATAGGAGTGATTGGTACTTCCATCGGCCTGCCAGGTATTGATCCCCGTGGTTGCATCCACCGCGTTCCTGCCACCGCTGATGACCGAGTAGAATGGCGCGGCACCACGCACCGCCACCAGGCACGAAACAGGGTCCCAGCTCAATCGATCCCCGGCAAAGCCCACGCCCGGGTAAAGACGATGCGCCATGTTCAGCGGATTGTGCTCCGGCATCTCATAGGTCACTCGGCGACCGGACATGGTCGAGCCACCTTCCCCGTTGAACAGCACGGGCGTCGGCCACGTGGCGCAAACCAATGCCGCAGCAGCGGGGTCCTGTTTGAAGTTCCATTCCGCGTCCTTCCTGTTCGCGCTGGGTGGATAGTTCCCGCCCATGACATCGAGCCGTCGCACCTTCTTCGCCACCAGTGCGCGACCCTCCAGCGGGCTTGCCGTGTCTGGGGTGGACTTCAGCAAGTTCGCCAGATTCCGCAACGGACCAACGGCCACGATGACCACGCTTCCATCGGGTTCATTTACGAGGATCTGCCGGTAGAGCGCGATTGCGTCCGGGTAATCCTTGCCCGTTGCGAACCGATGCGGAAAACGCAGGGCCAGTTCCGCGGTGTAGTGCGGACCGATGAGGAACCCAGGATCCTTCAGCGTCCCCACGGGAATCCCGGGCCGGCCAAACCAGGTGTTGATCGCATCCAATGCCGGAGCAATCGCGTCGGCCGAAACGCAACCCATCGTCGCGAGAAGCCTCGCTTCACCGCGCTCAACGGCACCGTGCAGAATGAAGAGCGCGCCGACATCATCGCAATCCCCACCCATGTCGGTGTCGAAAATGATGGGAACGGTGACGCGCGGATTCTCACCCTGTGCCCACGCGGAGACCACGCAGAGCAGGCAGCACACAGCGAAGGTGGATTCGCGAAGAAAAGCCCTCATGGTTTCATCTCCAGCAGATACAGGAAGGCTTCCGCCGCGTGCCAGGTGTGCGGCGCGGAAACCGTTTGCTTCACGTACTCTTCTGAAACCAGACGCGTTCCTGGATAGCTGGCCTGGCTTGCTTTGGCTTCCCAGGTGAGCGGATAATCGCGATTGCTGATGGGGCTTTTCTTCTCTCCGTGGAAATGGTCGCAGGCCCAGCCGAGATAGGGATAGTTGCCACGATCATTGGAATCCCCCGGCACGTAGGCGTCCTTGTAATCCATCCAGAACAGCGCGGAGTAACCGTCCTTCTGGTTCGGGTTCGTGTAGGGATCGGGCAGCCCGAGGGCGCGCAGGCCATACTTAAGCCATTTGGTCTGATACACCGGATGCTCTGCGAAATCAGAACGGCCTTTGATGAATTTCATCCCGTCACGTTGCTGCTCGAACTTGGGGACCTCGCCGAGCACTTTCGCGACGAGCGGATGACTCGTGTCGGACACGAGCGAGATGAGTAACAACGCCTGTCCCAGGTTGTCCGCTTCCGTTTCGCCGTTGTTGTTGCGGTCGTAAGGCTCGCGCAGGCCGAGAATCCAGTCGCGGATGCAGTCGAGGTTACCCGTCTGCTTGAAGGCCAACGCCATCATCGCCCCATCGCGATACCAAGGTTTGCCATACACGAAGAAGTTCGGCACCGGACCGTTCGGCGTGACGTTGACGAGCAACTCCTGATGGAGCACGCGCATCACCGCCGGGTATTTGAACGCTGCAAAATCCGGCAGGCGCACGCGCCCGTTCGTGTCGGGAACCGCGAGACGCCTCCCGGCCGCTTCTTCGATCCACACTCCGCCCTCGTCTTCCACCAGACGCACCCCGCCTCCGCTCTTGGTGCGCAAGACGACAGAATACTCCGCGGGCAAAATGATTTCCTCGCTCACGTCCCACTGGCGAATCACCTGGCCGGACTGCGCGTTCAACAACGCGCCCGACTTGTAGAGCAGCTTAGTGCGAAGCCCCATGCCGAAGAGGAAGAATTTTTCGTCCGGCAGATCGTGAGCGCCACCAAAGTCGCGGCGAAACTGGTCCAGCTCCGCGCGGTAACGCGAAAGCCGTTCCTTCGGTGCAACGTTGCGGTCGCGCTCCGCCGCGACGGTTGCCGTCGCGACGAACAGACTGGCGGCCAACAATAGGAATTTCGTGAAAGCTCTCATAGTTGTCTCCTTAAAGCTTGGTCCGAAGCGCGGGGCTATGGACGCGGATTGCCACGATGGGCGTCCCTTCATCGCCGGATATCTTCAGCGTGTGCTTCGTGTTCGGCAAACCTTGAGCAAGCGTCACAGTGGTTTCGGTGGTTGCGTTCGTCGCACCGAGAGAAACGAATTCATCCACGAAGCGCGGCTCGACTTTCCACTTCACGGTGAACTGTTCCGGCATGGGTTTGATGCCCGCGAGACTCATGGCGTAAGTCACGTTCCAATCGTTCGTCTCGATGACCACGCGGCCGGACTTCGACACAAAGCGTGCATCGCTGCGGCCCTCGCCATCCGGCCCGGTCTTGGAACCGGCGAGGGTAAAGGTGAACCTCTTGTCGTTCGCGGCGTCCTTGCGCGCTTCGAGTGTCCAGTCCTCGACGAGCAGCGGCTTCTCCGAACGAATCGGTGCGATCACCGGCCACTTCACGAGCCATTTGCCCTCGGGTTTCGTCACCGCCCGTGTGAAACCAGACAACTCCGCGAACTCGGATGGCTTGCGTCCATCGATGCGCACCGCAGCCGGCGCGGCGTTGCCTGGTTTACAGATCAACTCCACCCGGCTGCCCGCAAAATCGAGACGCAGCGTCCCGTCCGCCCAACGCACGTCCTTGCCGACCTGATAAGTCTTCACCCAGTCCTCGGCGGGCGACGGACCGAGCTTCGGATCGTAACGCAGATAGGCCTTCACGCACTCGGCCATGAACCATTCGCCGTGCGCGTTGAGATGCACGCTATCGCGCAAGAGCGCCTTCGGCTCCAACTGGTTCTCCTTGAGATACCCCTTCCACAACGCGCGCTGGTCGCACAGTTCCGCATCATACTTTCGCGCCAGCGACGGCAACCAGTGGTGATTCATGAACGCGTCCCACTGGTTGCCCGCCGGTGGCAGTTTCGCCGCGTCGGTCTCCTCGGTGAAATCTGCCGCTTTGGTGACGTGATCCTTCTGCATGAGAATCTCCGCCGTGGTGCGCTCGCGGGTGCGGCGGAGGATGTCCTCGTATTTGTCGTGCGCCCCATAGACGTGAAAGATGAGCAGGTCAGGCTGGAACGGATAAAGGTCGGTCTCCGCCGTTTTCACGAGCATTTGCGAGGCGAACCCGCCGAGCGCGCGGTTCTCGATCACGAGGTTTGCGTGGGGAAATCGCCGCCGCAAGTCCTCCTCCACCATCGCCGTCCACTTCTGCTCGGTGATGGACTGCCCGTAGAACAGAATGCGAACGGTGTTCCGCTTCTCCGCCGTGCTCGTCGCCAGCAGTCGCATGGTGCGCTGGATGTTTTTGCCCCAACCGCCCGGGTCGGGAAACTTCGTCGGCGGGTAGGACTGCATCTCGGCAGCCGGCAGGCAGACCGCGGCCAGGGCCAACAGAGGGAAGAAGGCGAAGAATCGTTTCATAGGGTTTTCAAGACAGCGGCTCGGTGGGTTCGCTCCCGTCAGCGATGGGATTGCAGGCGTGATCATGATGCGCGTTCAAGAAGGATGCACTGTCCTCCCAACCTCACACCAGTCCCTTCAGCGTGCCCGAGGCGTCCTGGAAATGGTCCGTCTCGACGCCCATCTTTTGGACCACGGTCAGGAGCACGTTGGCGAGCGGCGGATGTTTGTCGGCGTCGTGTGCGAGGTGCTGGCCGTGTTTCAATCCCAACTTTTGGCCGCCGGCTACCAGGAGCGGCAGGTTCTTCGGCGAATGATCGCCGCGTTCGCCCGAGTTCATGCCGGAGCCATACACCACCATCGTATGATCCAGCATGGAACCACCCGCCTCTTCAGTGGACTTCAGGAACGTGAGGAAACGCGCCAGACGGCCCAGATGGAAGCGATCGATCTCGCCGAGTTTCTTCAGCATTCCGGCATCGCCGCCGTGATGGGAGAGTTCGTGGTGATTCTCGCCGCCGCCGCCGTAGCCGCCGGCTTCTCGCGACCATTCAAAGGTGATGACGCGCGTGGTGTCGGTCATGAAGGCGAGGTAGCTCAGCTCCATCATTACATCGACCCACATCGGGCGGTCGTGGCCGTCGCCAGACTTGCTGTTCAGTTGCAGCCCTGCGGATTCGACCTTCGGCTTGGGTACATCCACCCACTGCACCTGCCGCTGCACGCGCAGTTCGGTTTCGCGCACGGAGTTCAGATACTCGTCGAGCTTGGCCTGGTCGGCGCGGCCCAACTTCTTCTCGAGGGCTTTTGCCTCTCCAAGCACCTCGTCGAGGATACTGCGCTTCTCGGCGTATCGCCGCAGCGTTGCGTCGCGCGAAGCCGCGTCATCGGGGATGAAGAGACGTTCGAAGATGCGTTGGGGGCTGTTCTCGGCAGGCAACGGCGTGCCGTTGCGGTCGAAGGCCAGCGTGTGGCTGTGACCTGCCCCGCCGGTCCCGGAACTGTCCGAGATTTCCAGCGAGGGAAAGCGGGTCTGCGGGCCGATCCTTTCGGCGATGACCTGGTCGGCGGAGATGGTGTTGGAATAGTCCTTGCCGGGCACGGCCTTCAGATCGGCAACCGTCAGCCAGGTATCTGCGCCCGAATGACCGCCTGTGGCATGCGGATGACCGAGCCCCGTGAGCACGGAGAAATGCGCACGATGTTCCGCCAGCGCCGCGAGTGTGGGCGAGAGGGGGTAGTCCGCACCGGGTGCCGCGGGCATCCATTCGAGGATGTTCACGCCGTTGGGCACGTAACAGAAGATGGCGCGCGGCATTGGCTTCGCGCCGGATTTCGCCAGCGGCTTGAAGGTCGAAGGTGCGGCATGGAGCGAACGCGGGAGCATCGCTTCGAGCAGCGGCAGAGCGAGACTGGCCCCAAGGCCACGCAGGACGGTGCGGCGGGAAATGGGTCGGATGAATTGGAGGTTCATGGGAGAGCCTGGCTTACTTCGTGGTGAAAAGTTCCGATGCAGTAATCGAGAGCAACAGCGAGCGGATCGTATAGCCGTCCCGCTTCATCGCGTTCACGGCGGCGCGCACGGTGGATCGGTCCGAGAACCCGAGTTCGCGTCCCAGCGCGTAGGTGGTGAGTTGATTGGCGAGTGCGGTCAGGAACAAGTCTTCCTGTTTCAGAAGCTGCACCTGCAATCCCTCGACACCGTTGAACTCGCGGCCGTCCGGCATCTTTGCCGAGGCGTCGATGAGGGGGTCGTTCCTCTCGATGCGACCCTGGTATCCGTGGCCTTCGCGGTCGCGCCATTCGCCCGCTGCATTGAAGTTTTCGAGCGCCAGACCCAGCGGATCAATCTTGTCGTGGCAACGCGCACACGACGGCGCTTCGCGATGAATCTGCAGGCGCTGCCGCACCGTCGCCTTGTCGATGCCGGGAACCTTGGACGCGATCTCGCCGACATTCGCCACGGGCAGGCCGGGGTCGGTGCCAAGCAGCGTGCGCAACACCCAGACTCCGCGCGAAACCGGCGACGTGCGCGTGCCGTTCGAGGTCAGGCTGTGAATCGATGCCTGCGTGACCAGTCCTCCGCGATGCGCCTCGGGCGGTGCAGGCACTCGGCGGATGGCGTCGCCCTTCACGTCTGATATGCCGTAGAAGCGCGCCAACCGCTCGTTGATCGTCACGAAGTCGCTCTTGATCAGGTTCCGCGCGTCGAGGTCGCTCCGGAGAATCTCGGCGAAGAAACCTTCCGTCTCTCGCTGGATGGAGATCTCCAGGTGCCGGTCGTATTCCGGGTAGAGATTCTTCGCGGGCGGATTCGCCCCGAGCTTCCGCAGGCCCAGCCATTGGCCGGTGAAGTTCCGCACGAACGCCTCGCTCCTCGGGTCGGCCATCATCCGGTCCACCTGGGCCCGAAGCTGGGCGGGTTGAGCCAATGAACCACGGGCGGCGAGCTGGGTCAGGTCATCATCGGGCATGGACGACCACAGAAAGTACGAGAGTCGCGAGGCCAACTCGTAGCCGTTGAGCGGGCGCGGCTTGGCGGTGGGCGCCTCCGGTTCAACGAGGAAAAGGAAATGCGGTGAAGCGAGAACCGCAGAGAGCGGGGTCTTGATCGCCTCGATGAACGACGGTTTCTCGGCGCGCAGTTTCTCGAAGAGCGCGACCTTCGCGTCCACTTCCCCGGGCTGCACCGGACGGCGGTACGCACGGGCCATGAAGCGAGCAAGGACCTCCCGGGCCCGCTCCGTTTCGTTGGTCGGATTGCCCGTCTCGTTTCCAAGGAGGAGCCGATGGCTCGCGGGTGGCCACACCGGATGGATCGGGCCTTCCAGTTCGATCCAATCCATCATCAGCTCGGGTCGGGGAAACTCCTTTTGATGCTGGAGGCTGAAGTTCTCCAGGACGGGCGGGATCACGTAGGCGTAGTCAAAGTCCAAACCCCCGTTCTGCCGGGTGAACTGAGCGCGCACCTCATAGATTTCCGGTGCGGTTTCCAATGCGGGGATGTCCATCTCCGCAATCGGCCTGGGCGTACCGCCCAGATGCCGGGTGATCTTCACGCGCGGTGGGCCGTAGTCGTAAAGCCGCGCCGTCTCAAAGTGCTGGAGTTCCTCTCTGAATCGCTGCTCCAACTGCGTCTTCCGCTCAGGCCGTTTCGCCGTTTCCTCGTCGCGCCGCTGGCCGAGCACGGTTGCAACGGAGGCCACAACCGCGGCACGGGAAGGCACCCGGCCCGCCGCGCGAAAGCGGATGATGTATTCTCCCTCAGCTGGCACCTTGAAGTCGCGGAAACCAATGCCCGTGTTCCACGACTCGCGCCGAACGAAGGTCCAACCGTTCGTGATGCGATTCTCGCCGGGGTTGAGCAGGATGTTGTTGCCATCGCGCTTCACCCTCAACCGGTCCGTGCCCTGAGTGTTTTCCTCCGGCTCAAAACGCCATTTGATCGACGCCGGTTGCGCGCCCTCCACCAGCGCCCGGTCGAGGATCTGGCGTGCGGCCGAGTAATAGAGCTCGAGTTGCAGGGGCGAGATCGACAGCGCCTGACCGATGTTGTCGAAGCCCCCCGGCCGGCGGGTCCTCGGGGAATGAGTCGGCCGGTGACGAATCAACGCCGACCAGATCGCGGAGGGTGTTGTTGTATTCCGAACGATTGAGGCGCCGCAGCACCACGCGGGTGGAGCGCCGGGCAATTTCCGCGCGGCCGAGTTCGGTGGTCAGCCAATCGACGAAGCGGCCGGATTCCGCCAACTCGGGCGGCTCCTCCTCCTCGGGCGGCATTTGGTGTGCGTTGATGGACGTCACCACCTCGGCCCACTTTGCCGCAACGGCTGGATGGGTGAACTGGTTCTGCAACGTATCGAGCCGCAGCTTGGCCTTCTGCTTCTCCGGCCCGTGACACTTCACGCAGTGCGCCTGCAAGAATGGCTGCACGACCTGAGCGAAACCCGTCGCGTCCACCGCATAGGCGGCTTCCTCGGCGCGAGCCACCCCCACCACGGCACACCCGACGGCAAGCAAGCTCATCCATCGCTCAAACAAGAAGGCAGTCGTCATCAGATTCAAACGTCCCCGAATGGGAGCCCTTGGTATATCCTGGGTTTTCGTGAGTTGTTCATGCTCGCTTGGGCAATCGTTTCCGCAGCCGCTGTGTGGCTTCATCGCGATCAATTTCGCTCGCCGCAATCGCCAGTGTCAGTTCCTCCCACTCCGGCCCGTCCGTCTTTGGCTCGATGCCGTTGAGCCGGAGAAGGACGATGCACCCGCCGAGTGCCGCCCGCTGGTTGCCATCAATGAACGGATGATTCATGCACAGATAGAAAAGATAGGCCGCTGCCACTTCGGCGATGTCCTGGTAGGGCGACTTGCCGCCGAAGCTGGCCTGCGGCGCGGCGACCGCCGACTCCAGCAACGCCATCTCCCCCACGCCATCGGCACCACCAAATCGTTCGATGGCCTCCGCGTGGATCTCCCGGACGATCTCCACCGTGAGATGAATGCAGTTTCCCGGCGGGGCGCTCATGCCAGCTTCTTCATCGTCCCGGAGTAATCCGTCATCGTCGCCTTGAGGACGCGCGATACCTCCGCTCGCGACGGCTTGGGCCGGAGCGGCGTGACGGTAATGGTGCCGCCCTCGTGAACCTCCACGTTTACCTGATCGCCGGTGTTCAAGTGCGCCAGGTCCATCAGCGCCGCATCGAGGATCAATCCCTGCGAGTTGCCGATCTTTGAAATCGTCTTAACCATTTAGTAAAACTATGTTTTACAGACCGCAGTGTCAAGCCGTCGGAGTCTGGCCAAGTCGCAGAGGGCGCATCTGGACCCTGCCCCCAATGCAAGAAGTGGGTTCTCGGGCCCGTGCCGGGAGAATCCTGGGGGCGCGGTCCCGCGTGGCGGGACCGCTCGGGCTCGTGGGGCAAGGCAGCGGGCGAGGACGCCCGCGCTCCCGGGGTCCGCAACAAAGCGGTCGCACGATGGAAACATTGCATGGTTCATGCTATTTTTGCCCCATCCGCATGAACAAGTTTCTCGTCCCAGCAGGACGATCCATCTTTGCCCTGATCCTCGCTCTCGGCTTGGCCACGCTTCCGGTTCGGGCCGGCAGTGTGTTGAGGGAGGTTTGGAACAATATCGGAGGTGCCAGCCTGGCCGATTTGACCAACAACCCAGCCTATCCGAACTCGCCGACCAGCACATCGCTCCTCACCGCCCTGTTCGAGGCTCCGACGGACGTCGACGAGAACTACGGCCAGCGGCTGCGGGCGACGTTCCCGGCTCCCGTGACGGGCAATTACACCTTCTGGATCGCCAGTGACGATGCCTCAGCGCTGTTCCTGAGCACGGATGCCAATCCGTCGAACCGACGGATGATCGCGCGGGTGACCGGTTGGACCCCCCCCCGGGCGTGGGATCAGACTGCGGAACAGAAGAGCGCGCCGATCGCGCTGGTGGCCGGGCAGACGTATTACATTGAGGCACTGCACAAGGAGGGTGGCGGCGGCGACAACCTCGCGGTGCGCTGGCTGCGGCCTGACGGGTTGGATCAGGGACCGATTCCCTTGGACCTGTTCACCGGCTGGGGGCAAACACTCCAGCCTCCCAGAATATCCCTGCAACCCGCCCCGGTGTCGGTGGTCGAGGGTGGAACGGCCACTTTCCAGGTCGACTACGACAACGCAGGAGCCACCCAGATCCTCTGGCGGCGCAACACCCTCGTGATCCCGGGGCAGACTGCGAAGGCCCTGGTCGTGGGTCCGGTGACGCTCGCCGATGACGGAGCGATTTTCTCGGCGTTCCTGACCAACAACCTCGGGACGGCAACGTCGGCCAATGTCCGTCTGACGGTGACGGCCGATGTCATCAAGCCGACCCTTGCTTCGGCTGTGTTCGTTTCGCCAACGGAGATCGAGCTGACCTTCAGCGAAGCGATCCGGCCACCGGCAGGCGCGGCCTCGGCGAGTTTCAGCCTGTCGCCAGCACTGGCGGTCAGTGCGGTCGTGCAGGGAGCAGACGCGCGTCGCCTCCGCGTGACCACGGCTTCGGTAACGATCGGTACCACCTATACCCTGACGATCAACAACGTCCCCGATCGCGCACAAACTCCGAACCTGATCGCGGCGAACACCAAGGCGAACCTGCCGGCAGGAGCGAGCGGGCCATTCCTCATCGAAGGGGAAGACTTCAATTTCAACTCAGGGCAGGCGGTGTCGGCGTCCAATGTGATGCCTTACCGCGGCGGTGCGTACGCCGGGCTTCAGGGGGTTCTGGGGGTTGATTTCAACCGCTCTCCAGACGGGTCCAGCCCGGTCTACCGCAACGACAACCGCGTTCCGATCAACGACAACCCTGACCTTTCCCGCGGGGAGGGCGCCTGGACGATGGACGTGAACTACAAACTCGGTTGGATCGGGGGCGGGCAATGGTTGAACTACACGCG
>JBDNHZ010000035.1:0-9866 GCA_041688515.1 Verrucomicrobiota bacterium | reverse complement strand
CTTGTCTCCCAGGGCTCCCCGATGGCACCAAACAGGCGGTCAGCCACCCCTCCCCACCATGATTTTCCGCTTTCTGGGACTTCTCATCCGAAAGGTATCGGGCGGTCTGCTGGGCCGGCGGCCCTCCAGCGATTCCTCGATCCGTGGTGCCGCTGCCTCGGCCTTGGGCGAGATGGAAGAGGGGATGCGCGCACAGGCGGCGGCCGTCCATCACGATCTGGTCCGGCTGCGCCGCACGCTTCCGCCTCTCTCCCTGATTCGTCAAACGGCCGCGGACGCCGCCTGGCTTCAGGAGCCTGAAGCGGTCCGACGCCTGGACGCGCTCCGGGCGGCAGGCTTTACCGAGGGCGAAGCGTGCCAGTATCAGGGCTTGCCGAATGTCGCCGGCTTCGACCTGTTGGACCCGACCCACACGATTCGGGCAACCCTGGCGAAGTCCGGACCGAAAATGGTCCTCGAACTGGATGTCCATCTGGAGGACGGGATGGTGATGGCCCTGTGCGACGCCGAGATGCCGCGGGGGATCACTGCGCCGCCCTGGATCCGTTGCGAGCACCGGCCCGGGGCCGACCCCGCGGACTTGATCCGTGCCTTCCAGGAAACGGTCCGCGGAACGGCCGCGAGGCAGGGGGATCTGGCTTCGTTCCGGCTCCTGGCGTCCGAGTCCTTCCGGCGACTCCAGGAGTGGCGTGCGGAACGCGGAGGCTGGACGATGGACGAGATCCGGGCGCAGAAGGGGGTGTCGGCGGATGCCCCGGTCACGGAGGAACTCGCATCCGCCCATCAACAGAACGTGGAGCGTTGGATCACCTGCTGGCTGCGATTGCAGCCGCAGTTGCCCTTCGATCTCGAAGCCCGGCTTGAGTCCCTGCTTTACGTGCACGCCGCTATGGACCGGGCTGCGTTGCAGCTCCAGTGGGTGGTGCTGACCGAAGATACGGGGGTTCGCGGGACGGAGTTCGGCGAGGGCTCCCCCCGGGAGGCTCTGGCCCGGGTGAATGAGTCGCGGGGATGCCCTTTGGCGCTCGCCTTTCAGAAAATCACCGAACCTCCCGTGGACTTTTACCTGCCGCAGGTGCATCCCCGGATCATCGGGCCCCAGGGTCCGCTGGGCGATGCCTTGGAGAAGGGGCTTCGCCGAAACGACCTTCGCAAAAGTCTGCTCGCGCTCGGGAAATACCAAGCCTCCACCCGGGAGGAAGCGGAGGCCCTCGGTGCGGCGGTGGCCTACCTCGAGGCTGCCACACGTCCGGTCTCTCAGGCCGACCTCAAGGCGCTCGTCCGGGTGGTGACGCAGGTTCAGGAAGGGTCTGCCGCCGCCGCGCATCTTCGTGAGCAGGTGCTGGATCCGCTGGAGCGTCTCGTCCGCCGCATCACCGCCGCGAATTCGTCGAAAAAGGCGTCCCAGCCGTCGAGCTGAAAGCCGAAGGGCCTTTCGAAACTCAATGCGGACGCGGTGCGCCGCGAAGCGGGATCAGTTGCGCGCCCTCCCGCCGCCCCAGGGCCCGGTCGAAGGTTCCCAGGGGGATGTGTCCTGCCTTGCGAGCAATCTCGAGGACGAGGCAATCTGAAAACCTCAGGGATGGCTTCGCCCGGAACTGGACCAATGCGGCCGAGATCACTTCCGGGTCCTGAAGAACGAGTTCGCTGTGATTCAGCAGCATGTCGACCGCCATGGCGATCCGCTTGGGATCGAGTTCGTAAACGGAGTCTAGAACCCACAAAGCTTCCGCGAGCACCAGATGGGAGATCCATTCTCCGTTCCACAGGTAACGTTCGGCAGCCTCTGTCTGGGACGCATCGTCCCGGGTGATCAGCCGAACGAGGACATTGGTGTCAAGGGCGACCATGCTTGTCCTTCATCCGCCGCCGAATCCCCTCCTTCAGATCGGCATTGGACCGAGGCCTGGGTGGGTGTGAACCAAACAGGGCCGCATGGATCTGGGTCGACGTAAACCCGCCCAGACGCCGAACGACCATGTTGCCTTCGAGCTCGTCCCACTGGAGAACGTTCGTTGTTTCGATGGCCGAGTGGGCGCGGTCCGGCGCAGCCCGCCGAAAATTGGTGGACGTGCTTCGGGAATGTCCAGTTCCGGATTTTGAGATCCAGATGGATCGGGACCGGCCAGGATCCCCAGACTTGTGAGCTTTCTGGTGGATGCAAACGTGGTCTCTGGAGGGGTCCGCAAAACACCGGACGCCCGGGTGCTCCGATGGATGGAGATCCACGACGCCGACCTGTGCCTCTCCGTGATCACGCTGGGTGAGATTGAGAAGGGCATCCTCAAGCTTCCCGTTGGGTCGCGACGGCGAAGGTGCACGGGTTGACCGTTGCCACGCGCACTGTCACCGATTTTCCCGACGCCCGCGTCATTGATCCCTGGTCCGATTGATCGTAAACCAAAGGCTGCCCCGCATCGGTTTTCCCCCAGCCTTCGCATCCACATTGTACTTGAGCTCCCCCTGCATGACGGTGCGGACGTCGGGGATCTCCAGGCGCACGGTCCGGCCATCGGGTTGGACGGTGGCGGATTTGACGGTCCATTCTTCGCGGCCTTCCTGGTCAGGTTGGCTGACGAGCCAGTCCTTGGAGCCGTATTGCTGGGCATAGCGGTAGTTCCAGACGCGCACGCCGTAGCTGCCCGGATCCTGAGCGGTGGTGGGGTCGAGCGGTTGCGAGAATCGCACTTCGACACCCCCGGGAACCCCCTTCCAAGCCTCGGGCAGTGACAGCGGCTTTCCTGTGAAGCGCACCCGTTGAACCGCTCCGTCCTTCACGGCGCTGGTTTGCCATCCGGTGCTGCCGGCCACCAGAAGGCTGTCATCCTTCGGATTGTACGAGGCGCGGTTGGGTCCGCTGAGGAACTTCACCGGCAACGGAACGACCGCCCCATTCACCCCGACGCCCGGGGCGTCTTCGTCGCGGAGGACGAGCATCATGCCGCAACGTCCCCAGAGCAGGTGCAGCATCTGGCCGCCAAACGCGCCCCAGCGCCCTTGAGGGATCCAGACCTGCGAACCACTGGAGTTGTCGACGCCGTGGGGAATCCAGGCCAACGGCGCGTCGTAACCCATCGGCCGTTGGTCGGTGATCTTCGGCCCACCCCATCCGCCGTACAGGCCTTCGCGGATCTCCCAGATGCCCGAAGACGGAGTCCAATCCCCCTGCTGAGGTGCGACGGTGATCACGCGGCCATCGGGACGCACGCCCATGCCGTTCGGATTACGAAAGCCGGTGGCCAGCGTGGCCATCGAAGACCCATCCGCAGTCACGCGGTGCACTCCCTTGGGATCGACGTAATAGAAGCGGCCGGCGTCGTCCTTCTCCAACGCGGTCACATAGTCATGTCCGCCGGCGGAAGTCTGGATGCCGTCGAAGAACGTTTCGTACTCCTCGGCGCGACCATCGCGGTTGCGATCGTGCAGGCGGGTGATGCGGTCGCGTCCGAGAACGAACACTTCGCCGTTGCGCACCTTGAGGCCGAGGGGTTGGTAAAGGCCGGTGGCGAAGCGGCGCCAGCGAAGCTGCTTCAGGCCGGCATCCACCCCGGTCACCCGCCAGACATCCCCATGGATCGTGCTGACGTAGACGGTTCCATCCGGGGTGACATCGACGCCCGAGGCGAAGAACAGGGCCTTGGCGGGGTTGTCGTAGGGGAAGGTGAGTGTGTCGACGGCGAGGATCTCCGTGTCGGGCCCGCGTTGACCGACGGTGACGAGTTCCGGTTCCTGCGCGGCCGGTGTCAGCGTGGACAACGGATCCTGCGGCCGGCGTTGCTGCTTCGACCAGGCCTTGAAGGCATCCAGTTCGGTGGTGGAACCGCGCCAGAAATGGAGAGTGAAGACCTGCGCTTTCTTGTTGGGGGGAAGCGCCAGGACTTCGTTCGTCGCGCCGCCGGAGCCGACCAGCCCGATGATCGCCGTGGATTGGATGGATCCATCGGATGGGTCGGATCCGACGGATCCGTCCGATCCAATGAGGGCGAGTGAGAGGGGGGCGGCGTGAGGCGCGACGCGGAGGGTCCGGGTGAACACCGGCCCTGCCGGGGTTTGCTGGAGACCCGGGGTCTCCAGCACGCGGATACCGTTCACGCTGGATTCGAGAACGACTTGGTCCTTCCCGAGGTAAAGCTTTTCCAGTCGGAAGGCGCTCCCCGGCCACGGATCGTGCTTCCGGAGGTCGAGTGCAGGTTCGCCCCCGGGTCGCGGTGCGCCGATCAATCCGAAGCGGGCCGGATCAAACCGGATGAACCCACCCGTCCAGGCCGCACGAAGGGCGCCGTTGGCCAGATCGTAGGCGACGCCCCCCTCCACCCCCTTCCCGCCGAGTCGGACCGCGAATCCCTTGGTCAACGTCGAGCCATCGGCAAGGCGGAGCGTGGCAGCGAGGTGATGTCCGATGTCCGCCGCCTGCCATCGGTTATCCATCCAGTCGCCTTCGCCCTGAGCGCCGGGTTCACGTCCGGAAACGGCCGGTTCGCCGGGGGCACGATTGGCGACGGGAGCATCGAGCGCTGTCTTCTTTGAACCGCCGCTGGCCGGATTGGCGGGGGCTTTCGCGACCGCCATTGGCTGATCCAGGTTCCAGTGGGCGAGACTCGTGGTGTCGGCGTGGACGGGACTGGTGGGAACACCGGCGATCGGGCGCAGTCCGAGGCTGACGCGGACATCATCGATCCAACCGTCGCAGCCGAGGCCGCCCTCGACCAATCGGCCGATGGCGAACTGCGAGGCGGTGGCGTCGGGTTGGGCAAAACGCTGGATCTTCTGATCGGCGACGACCTTGCCGTCGACGAACAGCTTCACCTGCCCGGGAGCGCAGTGGGCGGCGACATGATGCCATTGGCCATCGCTGAGATCCGCACCGCCTCGGACGTTGTCGGGGGAACCGCCGGGCGCGTGGAAGCTCAGGTCTCCGGTCCCGGCGAAGGTGTAGAGTTCCCAATGGGTGGAGGACGACTTGGCTTCGCTGGCAGCGATCAGGTTGAAGCCGTCGCTGGAGCCGAGTTTCACCCAGGCTTCGACGGTGAACGGGGGCTGCCGAAAGGCGTTCGTCACGTCGACGACGAGACCGGTCACGCGGGCGTCCAGCGCGGCCCCGAAGCGTCCTTCGACCTGGGCCGAATCCTTTCGGGCCGGAAGGCGCGAGGTCTTGCGGGTGGCGGGCGGTTCCGGACGCGGCGTGGATTTGCGGACGCGTGGGGGCGCCGGCGGTTGCTGGGTCAGGGGGGCGAGCCTTTCGAGTCCGACCAGTTCCTTGCGGAGCTTCACTTCGGCGTCTTCCTCAGTGTGCCCGATGATGCCCACGGGTCCCTTCCAACCGCTGGCGTGGACGATGCGAAGCAGATCGAGTTCCTCGTCGCCGGTTCCGAGTGGGATGATCTTCTTCCCGGCGCGATCCCCTTCCCAGACCATGCCATTCAGGTTGAGCGCGAGCAGGTGCGGTTGAAGGATGCGGAATTGGGAGGCGAAGTCGGCGAGGTGATCGTGGGCATGATGAAAGTTGTAGACGATGCCGGCGTTGGTGTGCCCCGCCGCGTGGAGTTGGTGGATGATCTCCACCTGATTGGCAGGCTCGCCGAACCATCCCAGATGGTTGTAGAGGGCGACCGTGCAGCCCAGTCGCTGCGCCTCGTCACAGATGGGTCCGAGCGTTTTCACGGCCCCGGCAATCTTTTGCTGGAGGCGGTCGGCATCTGGCTCCGGCTCCGTTCCCATCGTGATCCAGAGCTGCGGATGGATCTTCTTCCGCTCGATGCTCGCCAGGATCGCCCGCGCCTCCGCCTTCAGGTCGGCCGGGAACCACCATGCGCTGATCTCGATGTTCCGGGCGCGCATCGCGTCGACCTCGGCATCGAACGTCGGGATGTGTTCAGCGCGCCAATCGTAGGCGAGGCGTCGGATCCCCAGCCCGGCGAGCATCGCCGCGCGTTCTTCCGGCCCGCGCTTTTTCGAATCAAAGGGGACGATGCACCACGCGACCAGATTGGTCCGGGCAAACAGGCCTTCGGCAGGAAGCTGTGCTCGGATCCGACCTCCCGATAGCAGAAGCGTCAGGAGGAACAGGCCGGTGAGGAAACGCATGAGCCGATTCTGCCGCGGTTGACGGGGCTTCGCCAGTCGTAGCTGACGACGTGAGGAGGCGGACGGCTGCGTGCTTCGCTTCGTCTGGGATCCGCCTCGTGACCTCGTCAGCTACCCCGCCGCCCCGTAGCTGACGACGTAAGGAGGACGGCTGCGTGCGGCAACCGGGCGCACTCCTGTTTCCAGACTGCGGCTTCGTTTTCGGACATAGCCAAATCAAGGTTCCTCACGCCGTCCCGGGCAGGACCGCCAGCAGTGCCCGCGCGTCGGATTCCTGTTCCTTGGGCACGTCCAGTTTGATCCCGCCGCTGGCGATGCCGAGGTGCGGTGCCCATCCGGAGGCGTCGTCACCGCGCAGCACGGCAGTGATTCCAGAGGCTTCCAATTGCAGAAGGGCGCGTTCGGCTTCAGGGCGGTAGGCGAAGGTGGCAACGGTAATGGTGTTAGAATTCATAAGGGGCTTCTCCAGTGTGACCGGAAGGTCGCAGGCATCGATGGTGGCGTCGAGGCGGAGATTCACGGACCCGCGGAGCTCGGCCCCCCCTCCAGAAGCTCGCCCGTCGCGGAAAGCAGAGGTAAATTCCCGGCCCATGAACAGGCTCTGGTGGCTTTCGGCTCTGGTGGCGGCGGCGCTGCTCTCGGGGTGTGTCGTCGGGAGCTCGGAGCGGACGCGGTTCCGTCAGGCGTCGGACGAGTTCGTGAAGTCGCACTACGCGGTGCGTCCCTTGGAGGGGGTCGCCCTGGGATGGCATGAGTACGACGGAAAGTTCGTGGTGCCGACCCGGGAACTGATCCTGGCTGAGCGGGCGCGCCTGGAACGCTTCGACGGCCGGTTCCGCGAGATCGATGGAACGTGGTTGTCGCCGTCGGAACGGCTCGACCTGGATCTGCTGAAGCTGGTGGTCGCGCGGGAGCGCTGGGTGGTGGAGGTGCAACGGGGTTGGACGCGC
Organism: Verrucomicrobiota bacterium; assembly: GCA_041688515.1. Classification (GTDB taxonomy): domain Bacteria; phylum Verrucomicrobiota; class Verrucomicrobiia; order Limisphaerales; family UBA9464; genus UBA6176. The sequence goes on along the minus strand of JBDNHZ010000035.1, from coordinate 2,832 downwards.
AATCCGATGCTGTACGCGGGTTGGCTGGACGTGAGCTTCTATCTGAAGCGGGACTTCAAGCCGCTCCGTGAACGGGTGTCGGACATGACCGCCATCCTGGTGCAAGCGCCGGCGGTGTTCGCCGCCGGGCGGACCAACCTTGGCGTGGTCCTGCCGAAGCCCTTCGTTGAAACCGCCATCGCGGTCGCGCAGGGGACGGCGTCGTTCCTGGAGAAGGACGTGTTGCAGGTGGCCCGGAAATGCGGGGACCCGGCGGTGTTGGGGGCCTTCGAGAAGGCCAATCGAGTGGCCGTGGAGGAATGCCGCGCGTTCGCCACCTGGCTCCGGACCGAACGTCTGCCGGTGGCTGATGGATCGTACGCCGTCGGGCGCGACGGCTTTGCGGAGATGTTGCGCTCGGAGGGCATCACGATGAGCCCGGAAGAGATCCTCGCGCTCGGACTCCGGGAGTTGAAGGTGGAGCAAGCCCGCTTCGATGCGGCGGCCCACGAGATCGATCCCACGCGGCCGACCGTCGAGGTGTACAAGGCCATCCAGAGGGACCATCCCACGGCGTCAGGTCTGCTGGAGGACACGCGCAAGAATCTGGAAGCGATCCGTGCGTTTGTGGTCGCGAAGCGGTTGGTGACGATCCCGAGCGAGGTGCGGGCGCGGGTGGCGGAGACGCTGCCGCCGTTTCGCTCCACCAGTTTCGCCTCGATGGACACCCCGGGGCCGTTCGAGACGAAGGCGACCGAGGCCTATTATTACATCACGCCGGTGGAGCCTGAATGGCCTGCGGCGCAGGCGGAGGAATGGTTGTCGGCGTTCAACTACTACACGACCGACGTGGTCAGCATCCACGAGGCGTACCCGGGGCATTACGTGCAGTTCCTGGCCTTGAACGCCTCGAAAGCCAGCCCGGTACAGAAGATCTTCCCGAGCTACTCGTTTGCCGAGGGATGGGCGCATTACACCGAGTTGATGTTGATCGAGGCGGGTTTCATGCAACCAACGGACCCAGCGAAGGCAACCCAGGAGGAACGGGTGAAGGCCGCCAAGTACCGCCTGGCGCAGTCGGACGAGGCGCTCCTGCGACTGTGCCGGCTGTGTTGCGCCGTCCAGTTGCATTGCACGGACATGACCGTGGATCAGGCGACGCAGTTCTTCCGCGAACAATGTCACTACGAGGAGAAGCCGGCCCGGAGCGAGGCGGTGCGTGGGACGTTTGATCCCGGCTATCTGTACTACACCCTGGGCAAGCTCCAGATCCTGCGGTTGCGGGAACAGGCACGGCGCGAGCAGGGCGCACGCTTCGATCTGATGCGGTTTCACGACGAATTGCTGTCGCACGGCGCGCCGCCGATCCGGTTGCTGGAGGGATACGTGGTCGGGCGGTGAGGGGAGGCACGATTCAAGACACCCGTACGGGTGGCCAAGTTCCCCCTTGGCCAGAAGGCTCCGAAGCGGAATGCTGCCGCTCAAGAACATGCCTTTAAAGGTCAACATTCGGATGCTCCAACGGGAATCAGCCCGGTTGGAGGGGACGCTGCCGGTGGAAGAGGTGGCGGGGGAACTGCAGGACGAGCTGGTGCGCTTCGTCAGTCCGCTTTCCTACGACCTGGAAGCGGCGATGCAGGGGGCGGATCTGAGGGTGATCGGGACGTTGCAGGCGGAGTTGGAGTGCGACTGCGGCCGTTGCCTGAAGACCTTCCGCCAGACGATGCTGATCGCGGACTTTGCGGCGCTGCTTCCGACCGAGGGCGAGGAGGCGGTAAAGCTAGATGGTGATTTTGCTGACTTGACGCCTTATTTGCGGGAGGACACTTTCCTCGCCCTGCCAACGAATCCGTTGTGCACTCCGGACTGTCGCGGGCTCGCGGCGAAAGCCTCAGCCCGCGATTCGCTTCCTGAGGAGGATCCCAAGACAGGCTCTGAGCCGGTCCGGAATCCTTGGAAGGCACTGGACAAGTTGAAACTGTAACCAAGACGAATTTATGGGCGTTCCAAAACGCAAACCTTCGCGCAGCCGTCAGCGGATGCGGCGCGCCTACAACTCCGTTCTCAAGCTCCCCCAGCTGAGCACCTGCCCGCAGTGCGCGGCACCCTTCGTGCCACACCGGGTCTGCCCCGCCTGCGGCTTCTACAACGGGCGCCAGGTCATTGCCGTCAACACGATCGCCTGATTCGCTTTACAGCGCGCCGTCGTCCTTCCGTGGATGCGGCGCGCTTTTCTTTATGCGCCTGGCAGTGGACGTCATGGGCGGCGACCACGGCCCGGAAGAATTGCTCCAGGGCGTGAAGCTCGGCCTCGCGGCCGAGCCGGGCATCACCCAGGTCTATGTCGTCGGTCCGCCGACCGAACTGGATCCGTTGCTCGAACGTCTGCAACTGCGGGGCAATCCCCGGGTCGAGGTGCGCCCCGCTTCCGAGGTCATCACGATGCAGGATGATCCTGCGGTGGCCTTGCGTCGTAAGAAGGACTCCTCCGTCCTCCGCACCCTGGAACTGGTGCGCGAGGGCCACGCCGATGCGGCCATTTCTTCGGGGAACACCGGCGGACTCTACGCCGGTGCCTGCATCCGGCTCGGTCGGTTGGACGGGGTCGTCCGTCCGACCATCGCCTGTATCCTGCCCTCCTTCCATGGGGCCTGGGTGCTGGTGGATGGCGGAGCGAATCCCGAATGCACGCCGGAGCATCTGCTTCAATTCGGCGTCATGGGTTCGGCTTACGCCAAGGCGGTACTGGGGTTGCCGACGCCCCGGGTCGGGGTGTTGAGCAATGGTTCAGAAGACGCTAAGGGCACCGATCAGACCCGGGCGGCGCTCCGGTTGCTTCGGGCAACCGCCTTG
>JBDNHZ010000260.1:0-9447 GCA_041688515.1 Verrucomicrobiota bacterium | reverse complement strand
TGCCGCCGCTTCATCACGCATGATCACCGCGAGGCCGGCACTAAGTTTTACGATCCCAAGGGGCGGCAATACGACCAGATGACCCAGGCCGCCCGCAGCGGACGCCAGAACATCATCGAGGGCTCGGAGCGATCGGCGACGTCGAAATCTGGATCCTCGACCGCGGCCAGCTCCCCTGATCGGTGCACTCGCCCGAGGCGAAGATTCTCAACGCCATCTCGCTGGATGCGGCCCCGTTCACCGACGACATGGTCCACCAGTCCGCGCGGCACGCGCTGGATCAGCGTCGGAAGTGCGCCCGATGGCTCGACGAAGACGACGAGTTGATGGTGGCGAACGCGATGCTGATCATTCTCGGCCGCGCGCTGAACATGCTCAAGAGCCAGATCGAGGCCCAAGGCGCGGCCTTTGAGCCGACCGGCGGATTCAGTGAGCGGCTGATGACCAAGCGACTTGAAGCCCGCGAGAAGAGCCGCGAACCCTCGCCCGAGTGCCCGCAGTGCGCCCCGCCGCTGCGCCCCGTAAAATCGCGAAAGGGGAGTTCTGGGGTCGCTCCGCGTTTCCCGAATGCAAGGGAACCAAGCCGCTCTGAGAAGCGGGAGCGTGAGTTCATCGGCCGCCGCTCGGTCCCGCCTCAGACGGCGGTGGCGGGGAGCGCGAGGGTCTGGTGGGAGCGGGCGTGGCGGGCGCGGAGTTCGTGGATGGCCTGAACGACGAGCGGCAGGCTCATGTCGTGGACCTCGAAGCCGTGTCCGATGTCGTGCAGCAGGGTGATGGTGAGTTCGCCGCCGAGGTGTTCGCGGAACTCTTCCAGGCCGGAGGTCACCAGGAGTTGTCTCTCGGGGTCTTCATGCAGCAATTCGTTGCTGAACAACTCAAATCCCAGACGATCCAGCAGGGTGAGGATGCGCTCGGCCGCAGGGGCCGGGAGATGCCCGCGGAGCCGGGCATAGACCACGTCGAGGGCGATCCCGATGGCGACGGCTTCCCCGTGGCGCAGGCGATACTCGGAGAGTTGTTCGAGTTTGTGGGCGGCCCAGTGCCCGAAGTCGAGCGGTCGTGCACTGCCCATCTCGAAGGCATCGCCGCTGGTGGCGATGTGATGGAGATGAAGCTCGGCGCTGCGCTGGATCAGGCGCTTCATCGGGCTCGGTTCAAAACGGGCCAGGGCGTCGGCGTTCTGTTCCAGCCAGTCGAAGAAGGCGTGATCCCGGATGCACGCCACCTTGACCGCCTCGATGTAGCCGGCGCGCTTGTCGCGCTCCGAAAGGGTGGCCAGCAACGTGAAGTCGTTCAGCACCGCATATGGCGGCGCGAAGGTGCCGATGAAATTCTTTTTCCCGAAGGCGTTGATCCCGTTCTTCACGCCCACGCCGGAGTCGTCCTGCGCCAGGGTGGTCGTGGGGACCCGCACGTGGCGGACGCCGCGATGGGCGGTGGCGGCTGCCAGTCCGGCCATGTCGAGGAGGGCACCCCCTCCGACGGCCACGACGTAGTTGTGGCGGTCGATGTGATGACGGTCGATGAGGGCGTGGATCTCGGAGACGCGGAAGTAGGCGTTCTTCACCGATTCCCCGCCCACGATGGCCACTGGCGGACAGACGAGATCGATCGCCCAGGCGTTCGCAGCGCAATAGGCCTGGATGGCCGGGATCAGGGCGGGTTGGGCGTGGGCGAGGGCTTCATCGACGACCACCAGCACCTTGGCCCGGCGCGGGACCGTTCCCTCGACCGTCTCCGCGATGACGTCGTGGAAGAGTGGATTGGCGGGATCAAACAGGTTTTCGGTGAAGTGAACCTGATGCCGCCATTGGACCGTGATGGTACGTTCGATAACCGACATGGGATCTGGCAAAACTTGGGGTCTTCGACGGCGGGCGACGAGGCGATATTTGGTCCAATTCCACCCCGCAATGGGTCGGTGGCACGGGCGACGATGGCGAAATGGTGGGAATGATCCTGGGCGATCCGCGGATGCGCCTCGAACCCGGACGGACTGCAAGCCAGGTCGAACCCGGGTTGAAATGGCCCCACAGGCGTCCCCGCCGGGAAGGTTTGCAGAGCGAAGATTCCGTTCTTCTCGATGGCGCTGGGACCGGCCCGGACGGGGATGAGCTGCATGGCGGAAAGTGAGGGACGTAGCCGTATCCATGGAGCAGGATCGGTCGTCTCGGCTGGATCTTCTGCAAAGCCTTCGTCGTTCGCTCGTTATCCCGCACCTGCGGGACTTCTCGCTCACTCCTCGGCCTGCGAAAGAATCTGCTGCGCCGCCACTTCCCTCCCTACTGCATGAAGACGGCTTAGCGCGTGGGCGAGTAATCGGTCGCGGCCAGGAACACCGACTTCACGCCCCCGGGGGCGGTCAGCGAACCGCCGGCGTTCTTCTCGCTGGCTTCACGGGCGGCCTTCCAGGCGGGATCGGCTCCGAAGGAAGCAAACGAGGCCTTGGCGGCCGCCTGCGAGGCGTGGGCCAGGAAGTACGCCAGGGTCACGTCGGCCCCCGGCTGGTCTGCGGTCTTGTGGAAGTACAGCCAGTTGGTCATCCCATGCTTGGCGAACAGCTTGATCGTGTGGTCGCGGAACCGGGCGTCCAGATTGGGCAGGAGACCCGGAGGGGTCGTGTAGGTGCGGAGCTCGAACACGCCGCCCTTGGACACATTGCCGGTGCGGTGCGCGGGCGAGTAATCGGTCCGGATGAAGAACGGGTTCTCCGCCTTGGTGACGAGTCCGCCCTTGGCTTCGGACGCCTTGTAGGCGGCCTGCCAGTCGGGATCGGCACCGAACGCCTTCCAGCGGATCTCCCGCTGCTCGCGGCTGGGGTAACGGATGAGAAAGTGCAGGCGTTGATCGGTCGGATCGGTGGGCATGAAGTATCCCACGCTCTCGATGCCGTGGCGCTGGAACAGGGGCAGGGTGTGGTTCCGAAAACGGTTGTGGAGATCTTCCGCCTTCCCCGGCGCGATGGTGTACACGCGCATCTCGTACACCGAGGGGGTGGTGGCCGGCCGACTGCCCGTCAGCGGGTTGGGGGTGGGCTGGTAGGAGGCACAACCGCCTGCGGCGAGCGCGCCAGCGGCGATGGTCGACGAAACTAGAAATTCCCTGCGATTCATGATGGACCTGATTGGGTGCCACAGGCCGATGGATGGTCAAAGGGAAAGATGGAGGAACGCGCTCGACGGGGTTCAACCGCGCACATCACTCTCCTCCCACTCCCCGCTCCGATGGCAACGCACCTTCCCAGCCTCGTGCTTCCTGTATTCCTGCTGATTCTGGGAGGTCACGGCGCATGGACCTCGGCCGCCGACCTGCCGGGGGTGCAGTCCCGTGCGCTGTCCGTTTCGGGTGGGGCAGCGGGTTTCGTCCTGCGTCCGGCCGCCGACATCGGGATCGATTTCACCAATTCCCTCCGCTTCGCCCGGCTTTCGGCCGCGAAGAATCTCATGAACGGCGCCGGGCTCGCGGCGGGTGACGTCGATGGCGATGGGCGCGTGGACCTGTTCTTCGCTCATCGGGACGGGGCGAGCGCCCTGTACCGCAATCTCGGTGGGGGAACGTTTACCACCATCACCGCCTCCGCAGGCGTGGCGCTGACCCACCTGACGGCGTCGGGTGCGGTGTTCGCCGACGTCAATGGCGACCGGCACCTGGATCTGCTGGTCAGCAGCTTCGGCGGGCCGCATGCGCTCCTGCTCGGGGACGGCCGCGGCCATTTCCAGAATGCGACCGCCGAGTCCGGGATCGCTTCCAAGACGGGCGGAACGTCGATGGCATTGGCCGACCTGGATGGCGATGGCGATCTCGATCTCTACTTTTGCAATTTCGGAACCACCTCGCCGCTGCGGGACGGGGTGGAGTTGTCCGAACGATGGGTGAACGGAATGCCCACGGTGACGGGGCGCTGGGCGAAGCGGGTGCGGATCGTGGACGGACGCTACGTGGAACTGGGCGAAGCGGACGTCCTGTTCTGGAACGAGGGTCGGGGAAAGTTCACCCCGGCGGACTGGCGGACGACCTTTCAGGATGAATCGGGGCAGCCACTGGCCGATGCGCCGCTGGATTTCGGGTTGGCGGTCCAGGTGCGCGATGTCAACGGGGATGGGCATCCCGACATCTACGTCTGCAACGATTTTCAGACGCCGGATCGACTCTGGCTGGGCGATGGGCGAGGCCGGTTCCGGGCCGCTTCGCGTTTTGCCCTCCGCAACATGAGCTACGCCAGCATGGGCGTGGACTTCGCCGATATCGACCGGGATGGGCACCTCGACTTCTTCACGGTGGAAATGCTCAACCGGGATCCCGAGCGTCATCTGCGGAGCTTGCCGGCGCTGGAACCCCGGGTGCGCCTTCCGGGACTGGGGGTCGATCGGGAGGACATCGCCCGCAATGGCCTTTATCGAAACCGGGGGGACAACACCTGGGAAGAGATCGCCTGTTTCGCCGGGGTGGCGGCGTCGGACTGGAGTTGGACCCCGCTGTTCCTGGACGTGGATCTGGACGGCTGGGAAGACCTGCTGATTTCCAACGGTCATCTCCACGACGTGAACGACCGGGATGTGGGGATGAAGGTGAAGTCCCGGCGTCAATCGAACCTGCGGGGCGACCGCGCCCTGCTCGCCGAGTACCCGCCGATTGCTGCTCCCAAGTGTGCCTTCCGCAACCGGCGTGACCTGACCTTTGAGGAGGCGGGGCGATCCTGGGGATTCGATGCCCCGCGACCCGCCCATGGGATGGTCTCGGCGGACCTGGATGGCGACGGTGATCTCGACGTGGTGTTGAACTGCCTCGAAGGCCCGCCGCTGGTGTACTTCAACCGCGGGATGATGCCGCGCGTCGCCGTGCGCGTGCGCGGGCGCTCGTCGAACAGCGGTGCGATCGGCGCACGCCTGACCCTTCGCGGAGGTCCGGTGATCCAATCGCAGGAGGTGATCCTGGGAGGGCAATACCTTTCGTCGAGTGAAGCCCTCCGGGTGTTCGCGGCCGGTTCCGGTCCGATGACGATCGAGGTTCGCTGGCGCGACGGACGCCAGACCGTGGTCGGGGAGGTGAAACCGAATTTCCTCTACGAAATCGATGAGGAACGGGCGATGTCAGGGGTGCCCGCTGCGGTGGAGTCCCGCGCGCCCGTCCCGCTGTTCGAAGATCTCACCGAACGTCTCGGGCATCGGCACGTCGAGGAATCCGCCGATGATTTCGCCGAGCAACCCTTGCTTCCACACCGGTGGAGTCAACTCGGCCCCGGCGTCGCCGTCGCCGATGTCGATGGCGACGGGAAGGAGGACCTCGTGGTGACCGCCGGTCGTCCGGGCGCGGTGGAAACCCGGTTGGGCGATGGCAAGGGCGCATTCCAGCCCGCGCCCGCCTGGAACCTCGGTCCGCTCCCTTCGGATGCGGTGGGCGTCCTGGTCTTGCCGGCGGAACGCGGGCCGTCCCTCGTCCTGGCAAGTCTCGTGGATTTCGATCCGCCCCGGGGCTCGGGACCGGGCGTGCTGGTGCGGCGCCAGCCGACCGGAGCCGTCGAAGGCTGGATGAGTGGCGTGACCGCGGCAGGGGCCAATGGTCCGATCGCCCCGGTTCTTGCGGCGGCCGATGCCGATGGCGATGGACGGATCGATCTCTTTGTCGGCGATCTCGACGGCGGGGCGCTCTGGTCCGTCGATGCGGGAAAGCCGACGCGGGTGAGGACGGTCGCGACAGGATTCGCCCGGGTTCCCGGCATGGGTGCTGCCACCTGGGCCGATCTGGATGGCGACGGGTTTCCTGAATTGGTCACCGCCGGGGAATGGGGACGGATCGCCGTGACCGATGGACGCACCGGCAAGGCTTCCGCCCTCCAGGTGCCGGCCGTGACCGGTTGGTGGCGGAGCCTCGCAGTCGGCGATTTCAACGGGGACGGACGTCTGGATCTGGTGGCCGGCAATTGGGGGCGGAATTCCGAATGGGCGGTGTGGGGTGGGAATCGTCCGGCGCTGCTCCTGGGCGATCTCGACGGGAACGGCGTTCCGGAATGGCTCGAAGCCCGGATCGACGCTTCCGGGGCTTGGCGGCCCTGGCGGGACCGGGATCGGGTGGTGTCCGCCCTTCCCGAGTTCGTCCCCCGCGCTCCCACTCACGCCGCCTTCGCTCGGACGGATCTCCGCGAGTGGGTGGGGAAACGGGCCGTGCCCCACGCGGTGGACACGTTGGACAGCCTGATCCTGATCCACCGCGGAGATCGGCTGGAACCAATGGCCCTGCCCGACATCGCCCAGCGCTCGCCGGTGTCGGGGATGGTGGTGGCCGACTTCGACGGCGACGGACGCGAGGATCTCTTTCTCGCTCAGAATTGTTTCGCAGTGCGTCCGGATGAGGCCCGTCAGGACGCCGGCCGCGGGTTGCTGTTGCGCGGCGATGGTCAGGGTGGATTCGATCCGATGGAGGGAACGGCTTCCGGAATCCGCCTGTACGGGGAACAGCGCGGCGCGGCCACCGGCGACCCGGATGGAGATGGGCGACCGGATCTTTTCGTGGCGCAGAACGGGGCCTCGACGGCCTGGTTGCAGAATCGAGGCGCGCACCCCGGCCTGCGCGTCCGGGTCGCCGGACCCCCCGGGAACCCCGCCGGATGGGGCGGGAGCGTCCGGCTCCGTTGGGGAACGCGATGGGGACCCTCGCGGGGGCTGACCGGAGGAGGGGGCTACGGATCGCAGGATTCCGTCGTGCCGGTGCTGGCGACCCCGACTCCACCGACCGGAATCGAACTGCGCTGGCCCGGGGGACGAGTGACCACCGCGGACCTCAGCGGTGAACTCCGCGAAGTGACCGTCGGAGCCGACGGCGTCATGGTGCGGTGAGGAGTTGGCGTCCGGAGGGAAGTCAGAGTCTCCTGACGTCGTCTCCTACGTGAGACGACCAGGTGACGAAGCTCAGTCTAATCGGGCGGGGAACGTTCACGGACTTGCGAAGCTCGCTCCAGATTCCAGCGCGGGGCGGGCGAGGACGCCCGCGGCCCCGGGAGGCAGGCGGCACTCCTGGGAAAATCGGATTGGGGCCGCGCCCGGCATGGCCTATAAAGCGCGCATGTTGTCGGTTGCACTGCTGGGGGAGCTCACCAATTCGTTGGCGTCGGGGGTGACCTCCGTGTCGCCGGGAATCCTCGCGCGGTTCGGGGTGATGCTGCTCCCGCTGCTGGCGGTCAGCGGCTCGATGGTGGTGGTGATCCTGGACCGATACCTTGTCTATCACCGGGAACGCATCAATGTGGCCGAGTTCCTGACTGGGGTGAGAAACGTGCTGAAACGGGACAACGTGGTGGAGGCCCTTTCCATCTGTGACGCCACGCCTGGTCCGGTGGCGCGGTTGATGAAGGCGGCGATCCTGGCGCGCGACGGCGGCCGGGAACGGGTGGAGGAGGCGATTGACGAGGTCGGACTGGTGGAGGTGCCGCGATTGGAAGCGCGATTGGGAGTCCTGGCCACCATTGGTCAGATCGCGCCGCTGTTGGGATTGCTGGGGACCCTGTTCGGGTTCATCGGGGTGTTCGAAGACCTTCAGTCCAGCGGTGGTTTTGCTGCGCCGGCCCAGTTGTTTCGTCATCTCTGGCAGGCCTTGTATTCGGCTTCCGGTGGCATCGGGATCGCGATCATCAGCCAGACGGCCTACAACTTTTTCGTCGGTCGGGTCAACTCCATCGCCCTCGACATGGAGAAGGCCAGCGCCGAGGCCATCCGTCTGGTCACCGAAAGCGGGATCGCGCGCAAGCCATGAGGTTTCATCGGACCACGCGGATCCTGCAGGGCCAGTGGAACGCCATTCCGTTCCTGTGTGTCCTGTTCCCCCTCGCGTTCTTTCTCGTGTTCAGCTCGGAACTCGTCCTTCCGCCCGGCGTTGCCGTCGAGTTGCCCGCCGTTGCCACCGACCTTCGACTGGATAACGCCCAGCCCCGGTTGGTCCTCGCGCTCGACGCCCAGGGCCGGGTTTACCTCGACAACCTTTACGTTCCGCCTGCGGAGGTGATCGCCCGATTGCGCGAACGCAGAAGCCGACTTCCCGAAAGCCCGGTGGTGCTGGTGCATGCCGACGTCGCGGTCGCCTATCAGGACGTGGTCCGGTTGAGCGATCTCATCCGTCAGGCTGGGCTCAACCGGATCTTCTTCATGGCCCGGACCGCCCCATGAATCCGAATCCGCCCGTCTCTGACGAGGGATGGTCATGGCTGCGGATGGCGCTTCTGGCGCTCGTCCTGACGGCGGTCCAGGCGGTGCTGGTGGTGTCCGTTGGACGCGTCCCGAATCTGTCCCGTCCCATCGCCGCCCGGACCGGCGAAGCCATGCTGGTGCTGGATGCGGCGCAGGTGGAGAACCTGTTTGCCGGCGTGCCGAGGTCACGTCTGGACGTCTTTGGGCGCGACCCGGGCGACGCCTTCCAGACGGTGGCGTTGCGCTCGCTTCCCCGGCCTGAGTATCGCCTTGCCGAATGGCGTGAACCGACCCGATGGCTCACCAATCCCTCGATCTTTCCGTCGGTCCGGGTGCCGACCGCTGTCGGGGGCGATCGGGAACTGTCCGCCGCCAGACCTTCCGTCCCTGCGACCCCGGTGCGCAGCCTGGTATCGACCCAGACGTTGATCGAAGTCCGCGGGCGGTCCAAGGCCCGGGAATGGAAGATCCCGCCCACTCTGGGGCCCTGGACCGGATCCGAGTTGCTGGGATCGACCCGATTGGATGTGGCGGTGAATCCGCAGGGATGGGTGGTGCTCTCCCAGGTAACGGATTCGAGTGGAGCCAAGGCGGCGGATGGGCTCGCCCTGATGGCGGTGCGCAAGGCGCAGTTCCAGCCGGTTCCAGGTGCCGGACGACGGCCGGAGTTCGGTTCCGCCCAATTGGAGTGGGTCACCGTCGACATCCACTGGACCACACAACCCACGCTGAGATGACCACGCCATGCCCGCCGAACGCCTGATTTTCCTCTACGTCGTGGTCGGCCTGGCCACCTTCGCCGGACTCGCCCTGTTCGAGGAACGTCGGCGTCGGAGCTTTGAGCCTCCCCGCGACCCGGACCAGATCTTCCGCTGTCAGCAGTGTGCCCTGGTTTATACCGACGATCCCGACGTCGACCGCAGCCGTTGTCCCGCCTGCGGGAAAACCAATCATCCCTTCGAGTTCCGGTAGCCGGTAGCGGGGGCGCGGAGAGAGGCGGGCGAGGACGCCCGTGATCCCCGGACGGACTTGGGAGACTGCGGCAAACAATTGGGGCTGTGGTACGCCATCACGGGCGTGGCCTGTGTGGTGCCGATCGTTAACTGGTTCGCCGGCATTGCCGCGCTGGTCCTGTTGATTCTTTCGATCGTGAAATACCCCCAATTGAAGGATCAGATCCCGGCCTGAGAATCGCCGTCGCGAATCAGCAGCGCGACATCTCTGCCGTCTGGAGGGGACCTCCCTTCGGAGGGACGAGTTCTACGAGTCC
>JBDNHZ010000034.1:0-3154 GCA_041688515.1 Verrucomicrobiota bacterium | reverse complement strand
GCGGTACCCCGCAGGAAGCGGAGCCGCGCAGGCAAGGGTGGCGACCGCGAGCGCGGCACCGGCCCCGATGCTGCGAAGGAGGGATCTCATCGGGCGGATGTGCCTCGGCGCCCGTGAACCGGCCTATCAACGGACCGAGAAGCGATAGGTCGTGGTGGATTGGAATTTCTGGCCGGGCCGGAGGGTCGTGGAGGCGAAGTCCGGGTGGTTGGGGGCATCCGGCTTGTGCTGGGTCTCCAGGCAGAACGCCGGATGTTTGCCCCAGGTGGCCGGATCCGAGGGTCGGCCGCCAAAGTGATTGGCGGTGTAGAGTTGGACCCCGGGTTCGGTGGTGAGGCATTCCATCACCCGACCGGAATGGGGATCGACGACCCGCGCCGCCAGACGCAGCCGCCCGGGGGCGTCCCGTAGGACAAAGTTGTGATCGTACCCATTCGGACCGTTGTAGTACTGGGCGATCCGTTCGCCGATGGCGTGGGGTTGTTGGAAATCGAGTCCGGTCCCTGCGACCGGCGCGTCCGGTCCCGTGGGGATGAGCGCCTTGTCGGTGACGGTGTACCGGTCGGAGAAGATCTGGAGTTGATGTCCGAGGATGTCCCCGGTGCCGGCCAGGTTGAAATAGGCGTGGTTGGTGAGGTTGACGACGGTCGTGTCATCCGTGGTGGCTTCGTAGTCCAGGCGCACTTCGTTGGAATCGGTGAGCGTGTAGGTGACGCTCACCTCGAGATTGCCTGGATAGCCTTCTTCCCCGGCCGGACTGCGTCGTTGGAAGCGGACGAACGCCTCCGTACGGCCCGATCCGGTGGTGGCACTCCAGAGCTTCGAGGCGAAGCCCTCCCGTCCACCGTGAATGTGATGTTCCCCCGCGTTGACCGTCACCCGGATCTCCCGGCCGTCGAGCGGGAAGCGGCCGTTGCGGATCCGGTTGGCAAAACGTCCGATGGTGGAGGCAGCCCCGGGGAACCCCTTCTGGTAGGCTTCCAGTGAATCGGTCCCCAGAAGCACATTGGTCCGTTGGCCATTGCGATCCGGAGCGAGGATCTCGGTGATCGTCGCCCCCAGATCCATGACGCGGACTTCCATCCCGGAGCGGTTGCGCAGGGTGTGGATCCGTACCTCCCGGCCGTCGGCCATGCGGCCAAACGGATCGGATCGGACCCGTTCTACTGTCGAGTCGGAGGGGCGGGTGGAGCAACCTGGAAGGACGAACGCCAACAGGACGGCGATCAACGCCGGAGCGACGCGGAGGAATCGGACGGGGATCATGGGGGCATCATGCCGTCGGGCACGGCGAGTTGCCAGAACCCAGATTTGGGACGTGGACGGGGACTCGCGGAGCTCGTCCCTCCAGGAGCTCGTCGAGGAGCCCGTCGAGGAGCTCGTCGAGGAGCTCGTCGGTCAAGGCCGGGTTTTCCGGAGGGATTCCACCAGGTCCCACGCGGCACCGGAACGGAGGATGGCTTCCGCCTTTTCCCAGCCATCGATGATGGTGCGGGTGGCGCCGGCGACGAACAGGGCGGCACCGGCGTTGAGCAGGACGGCATCCCGCCGGGGGCCGATGTCGCGGCCGCGCAGGATGGCTTCGATGATGGCGGCGTTGACGTGGCGATCGCCGCCGGCGAGATCGGCGAGGGTTGCCGGATGGAGCGGGAAGTCCGAGACCTCCCAGGTGGAGGTGCTGAATCCGCGGTCCTGATAGAACTCGGCCACCGTGTTTTCTCCCAGCGTGGACAGTTCGTCGAGGTAGGCTCCGTCGGGAACCCTTCCCGAGACGACCATCCCTCTGCGGACGCCCAGTTGCTGGAGCGTCCGGGCCAGGGGTTCGGTGAGCTCGGGCCGGGAAACGCCCAGCAGTTGTGCGGTGGGTCGCGCCGGGTTGAGCAGGGGTCCCAGGAAGTTGAACAAGGTCCGTTGACCGCGCTCGGCGCAGAGGCGTCGGGCGGGGCCGATATGACGGAAGGCCGGGTGGAACTTCGGGGCAAAGAGAAAGGCGAACCGATGCTGGCGCAGGCTGGCCGCCGCTTCATCCGGTGCGAGTTCGACGGGAATCCCGAGGGCCTCCAGCACATCGGCGGAACCCGATTGAGAAGTGACGGCGCGATTGCCGTGCTTGGCGACGGTGACCCCCGCAGCGGCGCAGACGAAGGCCACCGTGCTGGAGATGTTGAACGTGTTCAGCTTGTCCCCGCCGGTCCCGCAGACGTCCAGCACGCCGCCTGGGATGGAGTCGGGATCGAGTGGCAGTGGGACGGATCGAGCGCGGAGTTCGCGGGCGAACCCGGCGATCTCGTCCGGGGTTTCTCCCTTGTTCGCCAGTGCCGTGAGGAACTCCGCCTTTTCCTCCACGGCCACCGATTCACCGGCCAGGAGATCAATGACGGCCGGAATCTCGCTGGAGGCGAGTTCATGGCCGGCCCTGAGGGAGTCGATGGATCGACGAAGCATGGGAAGAGAATGCGGACGAAGGGAGGGAACGGCCAGTCCCGGGTGATTCCGGCCTGCCGCGATGTGCGCAGGGGCGGCATTCTGCGACAGAGGGTTGGCGACGATTCCACCTGGATCCGGACCTTCTCCCGAATGCGTCCGGACGTCCGGAAGAATTCATGGGCCCGGGTGGCCCTTCGAGCGGCCGGCGCGGATTCTGGCAGAACGGTTGCTTCACTCGGGATTGTGGGTGTCATTCTCGAACGTCTTCAGGCTGCGGGCCTGACTCTTCCCGATCTGCCCGTGGCGGGCGGCAATTACCTTCCCTTCCGCGTGGTGGGTTCGTTGGTTTTCCTTCCGGGGACCATCTCGAGCTGGAATGGCGAAGTGCGATTCCGTGGAAAGGTGGGCGCGGACCTCACGGTGGAGCAGGGATATGAGGCCGCCCGGTTATGTGCCCTCAATCTCCTCGCCAATCTCCAGGCGGCCATCGGAGATCTGGATCGCGTCCGTCAGGTGGTGACGGTCAACGGCTACGTCAATTGTGTCCCGGGATTCGCCGCGAGTCCCAAGGTGATCAATGGGGCCTCCGACCTGCTCGTGGAGGTCTTTGGCGATGCCGGTCGGCACGTCCGGGCTGCCGTCGGGGTGGCGGGCCTGCCACTGGACGCGGCCGTCGAGGTGCAGATGACGGTCGAGATCGCTCCCTGAACGGATCTTTCCATCCTCT
>JBDNHZ010000259.1:0-3487 GCA_041688515.1 Verrucomicrobiota bacterium | reverse complement strand
GCTGACCGGCCAGACGGTCGAAGCCTTCTGGAACTCGGTCCGCCACATCCGCCCGATCACCATCGGATTCAACTGTGCGCTCGGGCCGGAGGAACTGCGTCCGTACGTGGAGGAGATTTCGAAGCTGGCCGACACCTACGTCTGCATCTACGCCAACGCGGGCATGCCGAATCCGCTCCTGCCGACGGGCTTCCCCGAGACGCCGGAGACGATGGCGCCGAAGATCCGCGAGTGGGCGGAAGCAGGCTGGCTGAACGTCCTGGGCGGCTGCTGCGGCACGACGCCCGACCACATCCGTGCGATGGCCCAAGCGGTGCGGGGCCTCGCGCCGCGGGGGATTCCCACGGTGGCACCGTATCAGCGTCTGTCGGGAATGGAGGCGTTCAACCTGACGCCGAACACGAACTTCGTGAACGTCGGCGAGCGCACCAACGTGACGGGTTCCCCGCGCTTCTCGAAGCTCATCCTTGCCGGCAATTACAACGAGGCGGTCAGTGTCGCCCGACAGCAGGTCGAGACCGGCGCGCAGGTGATCGACGTCAACATGGACGAGGGCATGCTCGACGGCGCTGCGGCCATGACGCGCTTCGTCAACCTGATCGCGTCTGAACCGGACATCGCCCGGGTGCCGGTGATGATTGATTCGTCCAAGTGGACGGTGATCGAGGCGGGCCTGCGCTGTTGGCAAGGCAAGGGCATCGTCAACTCGATCTCGCTCAAGGAAGGCGAGGAAAAGTTCCTGGAACAGGCGCGGATCGTCCGTCGGTTCGGCGCGGCGGTGGTGGTCATGGCCTTCGATGAACGCGGCCAGGCCGACAGCTTCCAGCGCAAGACCGAGATCTGCGCGCGTTCCTACAAACTGCTGACGGAACAGGCGGCCTTCCCGCCCGAGGACATCATCTTCG
The DNA here is from genome assembly GCA_041688515.1 of Verrucomicrobiota bacterium. GTDB lineage: Bacteria > Verrucomicrobiota > Verrucomicrobiia > Limisphaerales > UBA9464 > UBA6176. Next base: position 2,582 of record JBDNHZ010000259.1, on the reverse strand, counting down.
ACCCGAACATCCTGACCGTTGCCACCGGCATCGAGGAGCACAACAACTACGCGGTCGACTACCTCGAGACCGCGCGTTGGATCAAGGCCAACCTCCCGCTCGCCAAGGTCTCCGGCGGGGTCTCAAACATCTCTTTCAGCTTCCGCGGCAACAACCACGTCCGCGAGGCGATGCACTCGGTCTTCCTCTACCACGCCATTCGCGCCGGGATGGACATTGGCATCGTCAATGCGGGCATGCTCGAGGTGTACGAGGAGATTCCCAAGGACCTGCTCGAACTGGTCGAGGACGTGCTCCTCAACCGGCGTGCGGACTCAACCGAGCGGTTGGTCAACTTCGGGGAAGAACTCAAGAAACGTTCCGCCGGACAAACGACCACCACCGCCGGTCCGGTGGATGAAGCCTGGCGTTCCGGCACCGTCGAGGAGCGTCTCCAGCACGCCCTGATCAAGGGCATCGACGCCTTCGTCGATGGCGACACCGAGGAGGCCCGGGCCAAGCTCGGGCGTCCGTTGCTGGTGATCGAAGGGCCGCTGATGGATGGAATGAACGTCGTCGGCGACCTGTTCGGTGCCGGGAAGATGTTCCTTCCGCAGGTGGTGAAGTCCGCCCGCGTCATGAAGAAGGCGGTCGCCTATCTCACGCCGTTCATGGAGGCGGAGAAGCAGGCCGCCGCCGCCGCCGGCCACGCCACCCAGGCCCAGGGAAAGATCCTCCTCGCCACCGTCAAGGGCGACGTCCACGACATCGGCAAGAACATCGTCGGGGTCGTGCTCGGCTGTAACAACTACGAGGTGATCGACCTCGGCGTCATGGTGTCCACTGACAAGATCCTCGACACCGCCCTTCAGGAACGGGTGGACATCGTCGGCCTGTCCGGACTGATCACCCCGTCCCTCGACGAGATGCAGCATGTCGCCCGCGAGATGGAACGTCGCGGGATGCGCCTGCCCCTGCTCGTCGGCGGTGCCACCACGTCGAAGGCCCACACCGCGGTGAAGATCGCTCCGGGCTACCGCGAACCCGTCGTCCACGTGCTCGATGCCAGCCGCGCCGTCCCCGTCGTGTCCGCCCTGCTGTCGTCTGAACAGAAGCCCGGGTTCGTCGCCCAGCTCCGGCTCGACCAGGAATCCGCACGCAACCAGCACGCCGGGAACCGTCGCCCGCTTCTGTCCCTCGAAGAAGCCCGGAACCGCGCCCCGCAGTTCACCTACGACGATCTTCCACAGCCCTCGTTCCTCGGGCTTCGTTGCCTCGATACCGCCCCGGCACCCCGCACGCCGGGCATGTCCGGTGCCGGCGACCACACCGCGCCGACCGAAGCCATGCGGTTGGATGACCTGGTGCCGTTCATCGATTGGTCGCCGTTCTTCCACACCTGGGAATTGCGCGGACGCTTCCCCTCGATCCTCGATCACCCGAAGCACGGCGAGGAAGCCCGCAAGCTGTACGCGGACGCGCAGGCGCTCCTGAAGGAACTGGTGTCGCGCCGGCTTCTCCGTGCCCGTGCGGTCTATGGATTCTTCCCGGCCAATCGCATTCCCGGCGTGGAGGATGTCGAGATCTACACCGACGCCTCCCGGTCCACCGTGACCACGCGCCTGCACTTCCTCCGCCAGCAGATGCCCAAGGAGGATGGCAGCGGCAACTGGTCGCTCGCCGACCTCATCGCACCGAAGGCCTCCGCGGGGGCCTCGCCGGCGGATCACATCGGTGGCTTCGCGGTCACGACCGGCATCGGCCTCAAGGAACTGGTCACGCGTTACAAGCAGGACCACGACGACTACAGCGCCATCATGGCCGAGGCATTGGCCGATCGTCTCGCCGAGGCCTTCGCCGAGTACCTGCATCAGCGCGTCCGGCGCGAGTGGGGCTACGGCACAACCGAGAACCTCACCGTCGAACAGATCCACGAGGAAGAGTACCGCGGCATCCGCCCTGCCCCGGGATATCCGGCGTGCCCGGATCACACGGAAAAACGGATCCTCTGGAAGCTGCTCGGGGCCGACCAACGCGCCGGGATCACCCTGACGGAGAGTTGCGCCATGTGGCCCGGGTCGAGCGTCAGCGGCTTCTACTTCGCACATCCGCGGTCGCGATTCTTCGGCGTGGACAAGCTCGACCGCGATCAGGTCGCCGATCTAGCCGTGCGCAAGGGCATGCCGCTGTCTGAACTGGAACGTTGGCTCGGCCCCTGGTTGAACTACGACGTGTAGGAATCGAGCGCGGGTACCCACCAATCACGAAAACTCCGGGGCGAAACCATCCCCGCTACGCCGGAGGCGTTTCACTACGGCATCACCGTCAACTCGCCCTTGGTCAAGGGGTAGGCCAGGGCCGAGGCGCGGCTGGAACCTGAACTCCCGGAGAGTGGGATCTCCAGGTGCAGCACCACCAACTCCGCCGGGGAATCGTGTTGAAACGGGGTGAACAGCACCTTTTGCGCCTTCAACCATCGCTCCGTGGGCGCTCCCGGACGGGCGAGCGCCAGCAGGGCATCCAGATCCGGACATCGATAAGCGCTGTGGCTGGCCGCAAACTTCCGCATGCCATCGGTGAGGCGTTCGACGTGAACCGGCGCT
>JBDNHZ010000258.1:0-2167 GCA_041688515.1 Verrucomicrobiota bacterium | reverse complement strand
GTACACGTCCACCGGAACAATGTTGTCCACTCCCTGAAGCACCGAATACGAGCGGTACATCCCGCCCGTCGAGGCGCAGGCTCCCATGGCGATCACCCACTTCGGTTCCACCATCTGCTCGTAAATCCGCCGGAGGGCGAGAGCCATCTTGTAGGTCACTGTACCGGCGACAATCATCACGTCGGATTGCCGTGGAGAAAACCGCATCACCTCTGAACCAAACCGGCTGATGTCGAAACGGCTGGCTCCGGCGGCCATCAACTCGATCGCGCAGCAGGCAAGGCCCATCGGCATGGGCCACAACGAATTCTTGCGAAACCAGTTCAGCGCCGAATCCAACTGAGTGTGGACGACTTCGCCCTCGATCTTCGAGTTGTAACCGAACTCGGTCTGCAGGCGTGCGGAAGGCGTCAGCGCGGTGGTTTCCATAGGAAAAAGGGCCCGGGCCGACAGGCAACGGGCAACGAACTTCCGCAAACTATGGTTGGCCTTTCGGGCCTGCAAGCCGCTTTTGTGAATTCTTTCACAAAGTCCCATCCGCACCGTGCAACCCCCATTGCACCCTTGCCACAGGCCACCCCAACCGGGTCATCCTCAGATCGTGCCCCGTCTCGTTTCACTCGCGCTCGCCGGAATCCTCATCCCCGGATCCATCGCCCTCGCCCAGAAGGCCAAGCCCCCCATCCCCACCGATGCCGCCGGCCGCTGGAAATGGGAGCAGATGGATCAGGGGCCGTTCTTTTCCTCCAACCTCAAGGGATCCTCCGCGGCGCTCAAGACGATCACCCTGCGCCTCGGCTCCGACGACGCCCCGGCGGCCGTCAATTTCGACACCATGACCCTTCGTTGGAATGCCGCGTGGTCGGGCGGATTCCTGCATCTGCCCCGCGGCCGCGACGGGTTGGAAGGGCTGCCGGAACCCTGGGGCGAAGTCCTGTTCCGCAACGACAACGGCCCCGGGTGGGCCACGGCCGACAACCTGAAGGATCCGCGTCCCACCCGATTCGAACGTCTCCCCGACGCATGGGGCCACTGGCGGGGGCTGTCCCGACACGGGGAGCGCGTCGTCCTGCGCTATGACCTGGCGGGCGTCGAGGTCCTGGAGCAACCCGGTTACAACGCCGGCACCTTCACGCGAACGATCCAGTTCAATCAGGATTCTCCGGCGCGGATGCTTCGGATCGGGCGAGTCACCGGAGGGAACCTGAACGACACCAGCGCCACCGGCACCACGTTCGTCGCCGGGAGCAATGGCGTCGCCGTGCGGGTCCAGGTCGAGGGTCTGGGCAAGGATGCGGCCTTCGAACTGCGGCGCTCCGACCTCTGGCTTCGCGTCCCGGCGCACCAGGCACACCGGCCGTTCCGGCTCGCCTATTTCCCGGCCACCGCGACCCCGCCCAGTCTGGGCAAGCCGGCCGACCTGCGTGCGGACCTCAAGCCCGGCCCGAAGATCTGGGGCGAAGCGTTGGTCACCCAGGGGAAGCTGGCCACCAGTGGCGGCGACGGCCCGTACGTGGTCGATGCCATCACCTGGCCCGAGGACAATCCCCAGAAATCCTGGCTGCGCTTTGGAGGATTCGACTTCTTCAAGGACGCCTCCAAGGCGGCCATCTGCTCGGTGTCGGGGGACGTGTGGATTGTGTCGGGCCTGGATGCCGGGCTCCAGAATGTGCGTTGGCAACGCTTCGCGAGCGGTCTGTTCCAACCGCTGGGCCTGCGCATCGTCCAGGACCAGGTTTACGTCCTGGGACGCGACCAGATCACCCGTCTCCATGACACCAACCGGGATGGCGAGGCGGACTTCTACGAGAACTTCAACAACGACACGACGATCACCGACAACTACCACGAGTTCTGTCTCGGGCTGGAAACGGATCGCGCCGGCAATTTCTACTTCAACAAGGGCGGCAATCTCGGGGAAGCCACCGTGCCGCATCACGGCACGCTCCTGAAGGTCACGCCCGACGGGCGTCAGCAGTCGATCGTCGCCAACGGGCTTCGGGCACCCAACGGGATCGGCATGGGTCCGGCCGACCAGATCACCACCAGCGACAACGAAGGCAACTGGGTTCCCGCCAGTCGGGTGAACTGGATGAAGCCGGGCGGATTCTATGGCCACGTGTTCACCGCTCATCGCACCCCGAAGCCCACCGAGTACGACCTGCCG
>JBDNHZ010000257.1:0-2357 GCA_041688515.1 Verrucomicrobiota bacterium | reverse complement strand
GCGGGAAGATCGGGCAACTCCGGCAGGGATTGCCCGCCAACGCGTGCTGGCTGCGGCTCTTCGGGGGGAGGGCTGGCAGTCACGTGGGCGTCATCGATGCGGTCGAGCCCGGTGACGTCCGAAAGCCATTCCGCGGCGCAGAATTTTTCCAGATTGGAGCGCCGTGGGAGGTAGGTCTTGCCCCGGGTCTGGAGTCCTGCGACCCAGCGCCATCCGAGCGTGTTACTGGCGGGATCGGCATCCAGCAGATGTCGGCAAAGCGGTGGCTGACGCCACGCGCACCCCAGGACGCTCCGCGAAGTTCGGGGACCTGGGCCATCCCCCCTGGGACGGCGGGCGTCCTCGTCCGCTGCTTTTCCTCCTCGTCCCTTGGAATGAATGCGGCTCAGTGGCCTCCGCCGCTGGGTGCGCCGGAGTGGGTGGGTTCGTCGGCGGCTTCAAAAAAGCCGATGAACATCTCTTCCCAGGATTGAAGGCCGAACGCGACGGTCCGGGTGGGGTCGGGATTGGAGGGGTTGCCGGCGGAGTTGTCGAAGGCACCGGTCACCATCAGCCAGGATCCCGCCGGGACCTGGAGGGGTTCGGCAAGGCGATAGGTCTGCTGCCATTTGAAATCGTACCGGGGCACCAGCAGCAGGGGCTTGCGACGTCCGTCCGGGGACAGCAGTTCGTACTTCATCCACTTTCCGCGGACGGGCATGTGGGGCGAGAGGCTGTAGAGCGTGGCCGGCTTCTCGAAGGCGTAGGTGGCGAGGTGACTGGAATCGCTGTCGCCAGGAAGGATCTGGATCGCGTACTGCGTCGCATGGCGGATCTCGGTGTTCCGCTCCTGCGGGCCGGGGCGCAGGTAGAGCGCCACCTCGGTTTGATCGGTCTGCGGGGAACCATTGGGGGTGTAGTGCATCTCCAGCGTGTAGGTGGCCCCGGCGGGAATGCGTTTGCCGACCCCCGCGGGGTAGCTCGCTGGCGTGGCCCCTGGAGCCCAACCAAAGACATGAACCCCGTGGCCGGAACCGTCATCCGGGCATCCCGGCCATTGCGCGTACAGAATGGCATGATGCACCACGCGCCGGTTTCCCGGCTGGATATCGACCCCCGACAACCAGAGTTCGTTGGTGCTCGGAGCGGGCAGGGGGATGTGGCGGTACTCCAGGACTCCGGTTGCGGGAATCTCCTCGGGCTTGGGAAGGCGCAAGACGAAGTCGGGGCGACCCATCGGCCAGTCGGGTCGCGGGGGAAGGGGATTGGCCAAGGGATCCGGACCGTCCCCGCGCGGGGCACCGGCGGCGATCCAGCGCAGGAGGGACTGGGTTTCGTCCCGGGTCAACCGGTGGGCATTGGCGAAGCGGCCGATGTCCGGATCGACATCGTAGGGCGGCATCCGGCGGGTGAGCAGGACCTCCTCAATCATGCGTGCCTGGTTCCGAACCCGGCCGTGGCTGTCCATGGCCCAGGGACCGATGCCGCCCTCGCGATGGCACTCGACGCAACTGCGGCGCAGCAACGGAGCGATCTCTCCGGCATACGAGGGGGGCTTGGAGGCTTCGGCCGCCGTGGAATAGGCGATGCGACATCCGCGGGCAGGAGTCTGTGCGAGCGACACGGGGCGGCCATCGAGGAATTCGTCCAGAGCGGTCTCCAGAAACTTCGTCTGTGGCTGAGGCCGTTCCGCGCCCTCGGTGAACTGGTCATCGATGGCTCCCTGATAGACGACCTTCTGCTTCGCGAGTTCGATGACCACCACCTCGGCCGTCCGTTCGACGTTCAATGCCAGGGCGACCATCTGCCGCGGGTCGCGCAGGTAAGTGAAGTTGCGCAGGCCCAGCTCCCAGGCCTCGCTGGAGGCGTCCTTCAGGGAATCGTCGGGGTAGGTGTTGATGATCCAGAAGGAAACGCCCTTGGATCGGAACTGGTCGGCGAGCGCCTGCAGTTTGGGAGTGCTCTTCCGGGCGATCGGACATCCGACGCCGGTAAAGAACAGGACCACTGCCTTTCCCTCGGCACGGGCGAGTTCGACGTTGCGGCCGTGGAGATCCAGCAGGGCGAAGTTGGGAACGGCCCGGGGCGAGGCCGCGCTCAGGGAAAGGGACGACAGCAGGCAAAGGCCGAGGAGCGCGGCGCACCTGAGCCAGGGCTGGAAGACAGGAAATTTCATTCGACGTGCAATGTTCATGGACCGGCGTTCGGATGACACTCTGCCACAGGGATGGCTCCGGTCTACCCGTTTGGCGAACATCCTGACGCGACCCTCCCGGGGCCGCGGGCGTCCTCGCCCGCCTCGTCCTCCTGCCTCTGAAGCCCCCGGAAGGGGCAGGAGGGGGCGCATCTCGACACTGCCCCCGATCAGTTGGGCGGCG
>JBDNHZ010000256.1:0-2708 GCA_041688515.1 Verrucomicrobiota bacterium | reverse complement strand
GAACACCCGGCGCGAGTGCTTCGAACAGTTGCGCGACTACTTCCTGTGGCATCGTCAGGCGAAGGGCGGCCGTTTGATCAGCGTCACCGGCCACTCCCACTACGAAGCGTATGCGGCCGAATGGGGCGCCTCCGTGGTCGGGTTGGAGGTCGGTGAGAACATCGGGTTCACCCAGTCAAAGTTCGCCTTCGCGCGCGGGGCATCCCGGCAATGGAACGTGCCGTGGACGGTGCAGGTGAGCCCTTGGTTCGGCAATGCGGTGACGACACGAGGGGAACTCAACACCAACGGACCGACGGCGCAGGGACTCGACGCCGGGCATTCGCTGAGCCTTTACCGGCGACTCTGGCTGCATGCGTGGTTCGCTGGGGCGGCAATGGTCACTCCAGAGAACAGTTTCAACAGCTTCTTCACGACCGGGAAACCTCCTTGGGAACTCACGTCCCACGGCGTGGCCGCGGCCGAAACCTTCCGTTTCATGAGGTCGCATGACCGGGGCAATCCGCACACACCACTGCTTGTCGTCCTGGATCATTACTCCGGCTACAACGCCTTCCAGGGGCTCACGTGGGGCCTCCTGCCGCGCACAGCGGGCGACCAGCAGGTGGCCGACCTCCTCGAAGTGCAGCTCTACCACAGTCTCAAGCGCCTCCCCGTCCCCGGCAATCCCGAGAATCCCGAGGCGCGCTACCTTCATCCCACCCGTTTCGGCGAACTCGCCGACGTGATGCTCTCGACGGTCCCTGGAGCGCTGATGCGCCGGTATCCGGTGGTGCTGCTGGCCGGCGACCTGGAGTTTCCGACCCCGTTCATCCACGAGCTTCAGGCAGCTCTGGAGGGCGGCAGCCGCGTACTGGTCCATCCGCGGCACGTCGCGGGTTTGCCTCCCGAAATCTGGAAGCAACTTCGGGCCGCGGGGACCATCGAAGTACTGGATTCCTGGATCAATCCGGAGACCGAACGTGATGCGGCGATCCCTGATAAGAAACTGGCGCAGATCGCTGAGGAACTGCTGCCGTTCGCGGTGACGGGCTCGCCCGTGCAATATGCGATCAACCGGAACCAGGTGGGCTGGGTGATCGAACTGATAAACAACGATGGCGTGGTGAAGACAGGACGCACACCGGCCAGGGTGCATCCCGAGGTGATTGCCAAGGTCGAGCTCAAGGCGCGTTTTCCGTTCACGCAGGCGCGGGAATGGGTCACGGGAAAGGATCTTGCCACAAACGGCACCGTGTCTGTCGAGATCCCGCCCGGCGAAACCCGCTACGTCGAGTTTGTCCGGGGCAGATAGACATTCCGTGCGAAGGAGCACCCTCCGAACTGGGCACGAACGTGGACGATGTGCCCCATTCGGGTCCGGTTTACATCCACGCCCACACTCGTGATCACCGCGGGCTCTGCCCTCCCGATCTGCATCGCGGTTGGATGGATCCGCGCGCTGCCCGTTATCCCGGAGGGATACCGAACCCCAGGGCTTGCGTTCGTAGATGCGGTGAAGTAGCCACAACCCATGATTCGGGTGCCCGAGGGTGTTGGGAGCGCACTGATGGAACCGCGCAAGATCGACGATCCACCCGGAGCGGCGGGACTGGGTTTTTGAATGGCTGAAATTGGCCGATGAGATCCTTCTTACAACGTGTGACGGTGACGCTCTGCAGCGGCTACATCATTGTCTTTTATGGTGAGTTCGTGTTCTGGGCTACGCCAGATCGGGAGGGTATGAACTTAGCCGGGATCATCGCAGTCTGGCTGCTGTACTCGACCATGGCTTACCCATTTCTCTGCGTGGTCAGCTCCTTCAAAGTGCGTGATCCGTGGGCCATTTTTCTGGCGGGTGCGTTTTACGGCTGGTTCGAGGAGGGCATCGTCGTCCAAACGACCTATGGCACGCCCGACACCCCGTTCCCGATGTCCATCTCGTTCACGGGTCTTGCATGGCACGCGCCCATTGATGTCTGGATCGGCTGGTATCTGGTGCGCCGTGTCTTGGCGCAAAACGGGCCTCTCGCAACCCTCGCGCTCACCTGCAGCATCGGCCTTTTCTACGGCCTCTGGGGGATCTTTTGGTTGGCCGAACCGCCGCCCCCCATGAAGCTTCTTCTTGATGCTGGCCGGAAGGACGTGTTGTTCATCCATTTTGCTCTTTTTGCGTTTGGAACGACCGCGCTCCTGGTGCTCGCCCATTGGCTCTACCAGCGCATGCAACCCACCAAGTTCAAGCCCTCGAAGATCGAGCTGTGGACCCTCGGCGTGCTCGTGCTGCTCTATTACGCGTTCGTCACTGTGCCCGCTGCGACAAAGGCTCTCTGGGTTCTCCCACCGCTGATGGGTGTGACATTTTTGGCGCTGTTCAATCACCGCCGCGCCGAAACGCGCCCCGACGCCATCGTGGCGTTCCCTGAAAGAGTCAGGCCACTCAACTATATGGCTCTCTTCGCCATCCCGCTCGTGGCCGCTTCCATTTACTTTCTTGCACTGGCCAACGACCTGCGACTGCCCACCAATCTGATCTTCTATTCCATTGCCACTCCTCTCGGAGCCGTCCTTTGGCTCACCAGCGTCGTGATGTGCAGTCGGCGAAGAAAAATTCACCCTGTGTCCGAGGAGCCTGCTTGAATGAGCAGGGACATCGCCATGCGCTGCCGCGAATTGGATTCCCGACGATCGCACGGACGGCGGACTGCCGTTCGACAACGGCCTGTGCG
>JBDNHZ010000255.1:0-14411 GCA_041688515.1 Verrucomicrobiota bacterium | reverse complement strand
CCTGCCAGAAGCTGGTCTCGGTGAAGAGCCGACCCGGGTTCCAGTACTGGGACGCCCTCAACTCGACCCGATAGTAATCGGAGTCACCCCCGAACGGGCCACCGGCCAACTCGGGCAACAGTTCGATTCGATGTCCCTTGGTCGGCAGCTGAAAGGAATTCCGCGTGTCGTAGGCCAGAGTCGCGCCCAACCGTGAAACCAGGCGGCGCCCTGACTCCTGCAGGACCACCGAGTCCGGGAAGGAATTGCGGTAATTGTCGTCGAACGTGAGGGCAATGGATTCCAGCGTGTAGTTGATCCCGCCGATCAAATTGAACGGCAATTGCCGGGTCAGACCCACGCGACCTCCGGTCTGACTCTGTTCGTAGTTGTCAGAAAGGAAGTTCAACTGCCGATGGAACAACTCGGTGCTGAGGGACAGCCGGCGACCGAGGAACCAGGGCTCGATGAAGGTCGCCACGTAATCCTGACGGCGTGTTCCGGCCTGCAGACGCAGCCGGGCCTTCTGTCCGCCACCCGTAAAGGTGGGCGGATTGAAGAGGTCGAAGTTGCCCTGGCTGACCTCAACAAAACCGACGAGGGAATCGATCGAACTGAATCCAGCGCCGATGATCGCGTTGCCGGTGCGCTTTTCTTCCACCCCGATGACCAAGTTTTTCCGATTCGGAATCTCGGTATCCTCCGGGGTCGTATCGACCTTCTCGAAATACTGCATCTGCTCCAACCGACTCTTGCTCAGCTTGACCCGGACCATGTCGAAGGTCTCGCCCGGGGTGATCGCCAACTCGCGGCGGATCACCTTGTCCTTGGTGCGGATATTTCCCTTGATCTCGATTTTCTCGACGTAGGATTTCTCGCCCTCCACCACCCGGTAGTTCAGGTCGAGGGTCCCCTTTTCAACATTTGGAATCTTTTCGGACTGGATATCGACGTCGATGTAACCGCGGGAGGTGTAGAAATCCCGGATCGAATCAACATCCCGTTGCAGACCCTTGGGGGTAAACTTCTCGCCGTCCTTGAGGACTAGGCCGTACTTGATCTTGTCCCCCTCGCGGGTGCGGAGGTTGCCGACGATCTCATCCCGGGAAAACAGCTCATTGCCCTCGAACCGGACGCCGCCGACCCGGTAAGGGGTTCCCTCCTCAATCTGGAACCGGACCACCATCCGGTTGGTCGTGAGGCGGTCGAGCTTGACGTCCTTCAACTCGAAATCGATGTACCCCTGCTCCGTGTAGAAATCCCGCAACCGTTCCTTGTCCTCCTCGAAGACATCGTCCTTGAGCTTCCCAGAACCCGTGATCCAGGAAAACATCCACCAACGTCGAGTCTTCACCACCCGGCGAAGCTTGCGGGTCTTCATGTCCTTGGCCCCCTCAAAGGTGACTTCCGTGACGCGTACCTTCGGTGCCTCACGGACCTCAAAGGTCACAATGCCACGCCCGAGTTCCTCGTTGATCGCCGGCACCGGCACCACCTCCGTCTTCTGGAGGCCGGCCTTCTGGTACATCTTGAGGATCTCCTGCGAATCATTGAAGAGCTTCAACTGATCCAGAGGTTCACCCACCTTCGACGTCAGCTTCTTGCGGAGCTTGCTGGCGCGGTATTTCTTGTTCCCGCTGAAGCGGATTTCCGTGAGGACCGGCTTGGATTGCAACCGGTAGGTCAGCGTCACACCACGGGCATCCCGTTCCTGTCCCACCCGGATGTTCTGGAAGAACCCGGTCTTGTGGAGGCTCTGAACATCGGCGTCGACGGCATCCTGAGAGAAGGCGGATCCTTCCTTGACCCGCATGTTCGCCCGGATCAGGTCATCCGACACGGTGGCCGGCCCGACATGGACGATGACGACCTTCTGGACGGTCGCCACCTCCTGGGCAAGTGCCGACAGATGGAGACAGGCGACCAGGACGGCACAGATTTGGTTCCACCGGTGGGAAGCTGGTTTCATGACGGACTTCAACGGACTCTGCCTGGGGGATGAAACCCAATCGATGGATGCCCGTGCAACACCCAATCGCGGAGTCTTTCAGTCAGCCTGGGCGATCTTGGAGGCGCTCTCGTATCGGGTGATGCCCTTGAGGAACGTCAGGCAGACGTCCCCCGTGGGGCCGTTGCGTTGCTTTGCGATCAGCAAATTTACCGGTGTGGCCGCCATGCCGTCGTCCCGGGCTTCCGGGTCTTCCCGACGCTGGTCATCGTCTTCCTGCGCAGGCTTGTAGAGCAAGCCCACCAGATCGGCATCCTGCTCGATGGCTCCTGATTCTCGCAGGTCGGAGAGCTTGGGTTTGCGATCCTTGTCCTTCTCCAACTCGCGGTTCAACTGACAGAGGACAATGATCGGAACCTTCAACTCCTTCGCCAACGCCTTCACGCCGTTCGACAACTCAGCGACCTCCTGTTGGCGGCTGTCCGCCGCCTTCTTGGAAGTCGAGTGCATCAGCTGGAGGTAGTCGATGATGAACAGCTTCACGCCGTGCTGCTGCCACATCCGGCGTGCCCGTGCGCGGAGCTGCAGGATCGAGAGACCCGGCGTATCGTCGATGTGAAGCGGAGCCCGGCTCAGCTTTGAGGCGGCGGCTGTCAATCGGCGGAAATCGCCTTCCGAAAGGAACCCGTCACGAATCATGCGCCCATTGACCCGAGCGAGGGAGGTCAGCATCCGCATCACCAGGGACTCGGAAGTCATTTCCAGGCTGAACACACCCACCGGCAGGCCAACCTCCACCGCCACGTGCTCGGCAATGTTCATCGCCAGCGAAGTCTTCCCCATCGAGGGCCGCGCCGCGATGACCACCATGTCCGCCGGCTGCAATCCGCTGGTCATCTTATCGAAATCAGCAAAGCCGGTCGGCAACCCGGTCAGGCCCCCTTTTCGCTGATGGTACTCTTGGATCATGTCCACCGCGCTGCGAACCAACTCCTTCATGGTCCGGCCGCCGACTTCCTCGCGGTCCTCGCTGATCTTGAGGATGTCCCGTTCCACCTCATCGAGAAGCGAGTCCACGGTCCCTTCGTGACCGTGCAGCTTTCCCAACACCTCGGTGCAAGTCGCCAGGATCCGCCGGAGAACATGCTTCTCGCGGACGATGTCGAGGTAGTACGCCAAGTTGGCCGCACTCGGGACCGCATCCATCAACTGGGACAGGTAGGCAAGCCCACCAATCCCATCGAGTTGCCCCGCGTCCTTGAGCTTCTGGCCCAGAGTAATCAGATCGATGGCATCCTTGCGATCGTACATCCCGACCATCACCTCATACAGGGTCTGGTGCCGCAGGTCATAGAAGACCTCGGGCCCGGTCTTCAACCGCTCGACGCATTGGCCGATGCAATCATTGGGTGCAAGCAGGGCGCACCCGAGAACCCCCTGTTCCGCCTCCAGTGAGTGCGGCGGCAATCGGTTCACGCGGGAAAGGTTGACCGTCGGCTTCTTCCTCCCGCCCCGCTTCAGGTCTGGACGCACCTTCTCCACGTGCGCTTCCGCTTCGGGCGGAACGGGAAGGTTCTCGGACGGCAAACCGTCGGATTCGGAGTATTCGTCAGCCATGGGTCAGGGAAAAATTCAGCTGCGGACAAAGAAACGTACCACGATCCGCGCCACGGACCATTCCTAGCGCAATGCCGTCCATCCATGAAGCCTGGGAACAATAAACCCGCATCAAGTGGCCGACGGCCAGCCCGGACCAGACGGACCGACAGCCCAGGGAAGTCTCGAAACAGCCCCGCCCCGGACTGCAGGCGTCTTTGCCCTCCCTTTTCCAGCCCACGCCCAAGCGGCGCGGGACGCCGGCACTCCAAGCCGCTCCCCGGGCGTCGATGCCAAAAAGGGCTCGGGACGAGTCGTCCGAGCCCTTGCAACCAGCAGAATCCGTCCGAAGGACTAGGCGCTCTCGGACCCTGAACCGCCCTTACGATTGAGGGCGTTCCGTGAGGAACGCTTCTCGCCCTTGGCAGGCTCGGCAGCGGCATCCGCAACCACCTCGGGCTTCGGATTGCTACTCACGACGATGATCTTCACGCTGGAACGAACGTCGGGGTGCAGGCGCAGTTCGACATCAGTTTCCCCGAGCGAATGGATCGGCTTCTCCAGATGAATCTTCCGCTTGTCGAGGGTGACTTCGAGTTGGGTGCGGAGGGCATCGGCAATCGTGCCGGCCGTGACACTGCCGAACATCTTGCCGTCATCACCGGTCTTCACTGCGAGCGTCAGGGTCACCTTGGACAGGCTGCGACCGAGCTCGGACATCGAGTTCAGCTCATTCGTCTCACGCTCCGCCCGACGCTGGCGCAGGGCTTCCAGACGACGCTTGTTGGTTTGAGTCTGGGAGATGGCCAGCCCCTGCGGAACAAGATAGTTCCGGGCATAGCCCGCCGAGACCTTCACCTGATCAGACTCGGCACCGAGGCCGACCACGTTTTGAATCAGAATCACTTCAGTCTTCGCCATACAGAAATGGGGTAACGAACTTCTAGTCTTACTATTGAAATCTACGGGAGCCGACCGAAACCACGGCCATTCTCCCTGCCCGTTCAGAACGGGACATCATCCTCTTCCACCGGAGGACCATCGGATTCGGGGGCTCCGGACTCCGTCGCACGGGGTGACGAGGCGGGTCGCGGAGCAGGCCGGGCAGGAACTGAACCCACCGAACCCGGGGGGCCGCCTGTGCTCCCGCCACCTTCTCCGGTGGGCGGACCTCCGATGAATTGGAAGCCTTCCAACACCACCCGAATTGCCGACCGCTTTGCACCGGTGGTTTTGTCGTCCCACTGGTCCAGCTTCAGCCGACCTTCCACGAAAAGTGGCCGGCCCTTCTTGCAGTACTGGGAGATGACCTCCGCCTGCTTGCCCCACGCGTCGATGTCCACGTAGGTCACCTCTTCGCGGGATTCACCCGCTTCGGTGGTGTACTTGCGGTTAACCGCAATGGACAACTTCGCCACCGCCTGTCCCTTCGGTGTGTACCGAAGCTCGGGATCCTTGGTCAGGTTCCCCATGAGATAGACTTTGTTGAAGTTGGCCATGGCAGTCGCCGAAGAAGAACAAGTGGATCCGATCAGACCGCAGCAGGAGCAACCACCATCGAGGAAGCATCCGTGAACAGGGCCCGGAAGATCTCTTCCGAGTGCCGGATCCGGTTCTGCAACTCGGCGATCGCCGAAGGCTTGGCCTCGAAAATCACATTCACGTAGTGACCGGAACTGATCCGGCGATCGGCCACCCGGGCGAACGCCTTCTTGTCCATCTTCTGGACTGTCTCCAATTTACCGCCCACGGCCGCGATTTCCGCGGACACACGATCGACCGCCTCTTTGAGGCCCTCTTCCTTGCCCGCCAAGTTCAGGATGAACAGTCCTTCGTACCGTTTCACAGCATTCTCCAGTTGTGGTTCGGAGGCCAGCCATTGGCTAACCCACCGATCCGTTGTACCGATTCATTGCCCTTGCCAACCCATCATTGAGCCACGTCTCCGCCTGCTCAACCGAACGGGCCAGCACCTTTTCCCAAATCACCAGTTCCTCCGCCGAGAACCGACCCAACACATGGTTGGCGATGTCACGAACTCCCTGATCCGGTCGTGCGACACCCAACCGGATCCGCGGGTAAACCCGCGAACCGAGATGTGCCTCGATCGACTCCAGACCGTGATGTCCGCCCGGACTTCCCTCAGGGCGCATGCGTAACGTGCCCAGCGGAAGATCCGCATCATCGACCACCACGAGAACATCCACCGGTTCGATCCGATGGAATCCCGCAAGGGCCCCCACCGACTCTCCGCTGTTGTTCATAAAGGTCCTTGGTTTGCAGAGCACCACGCTCTTGCCAGCCACGAACCCCTCGGCGATTTCTGCAAAGAACTTCTTTTCCGTCCGCCACGACCAACCCCAGTTACGGGCCAGGCGGTCTGCCAGCATGAAGCCAGCATTATGTCTTGTATACGCGTATTCCTTCCCAGGGTTACCGAGACCCGCGATCAGATATCGCTTCTTCACGCAGGCCTATTCCCTCAAGGAAAACCGGGGCGCACACCGACTGCGCGAAGTCACTTCTTCTTGTCAGCAGGCTTGGCGGCCGGCGCTGCTTCGTCCGTCTTCTTCTCCTTGATCATCTCGGGCTGCTTGGTCCCTTCGGCTACCGCCGGGGTCTCCGCCTCTGCCGTCAGCGGCGCGGCGCAGGCCAACACGGTGGTATCCTTGTTTCCAAGCAACTCGACGCCTTCCGGCACGGAGATATTGCCGATGTGGATGGTCTTGCCCACTTCGAGCGCAGAGACGTCCACGAGGATCTGCTCGGGCAGATCCTTCGGCAGCGCGCGCACCCGGATCCGGAGCAGCACGTGCTCCAGAGTGCCGCCGGCTTTCACACCGGCGCATTCACCCGTGGTTTCAACGGGAAGGCGTACGGTAACCTTTTCAGTCGGTTGAACCTCGTGAAGATCGACGTGCAGGACATGCCCGTGGAGCGGGTGATGCTGCACATCCTGAACCAGAGCCAATCGCGACGGGCGGGCGTCGTCCTTGATGGAGAGATCCACCAGAATGATCTCGGAGTGAGCCGCGCCGACCAGCAGTGAAAATTCCTTCGAGTCGAGCTCGAGGTTCTGGGCGGGAGCGGTCTTTCCGTAAATGTTCGCGGGGATGCGACCGGTGGAACGGACCTGACGAGCGCCCTTGCGGCGCATGTTCGTGCGCGGAAACGCGCTGAGAGCCAAACTTTTCATTTCGAAGTCGTATCTGCCGACTCTCCGGTTCATCCGGAAGGTCAACCCTTGAACTCAAAGAGCGATGTGACCGACGAATTGCTATGAATCCGTTTGATCGCCTCGCCCAGCAAGCCAGCAACCGACAGGGTGGTAACGTTCACCCCTTCGACCGCAGAGCGCGCGACACTATCGGTCGTGATCAGTTCGTCAATCGCCGATTTCCGCAATCTCTCGACACCCAACTCGTTGATGAGGGCGTGCGAGACACACGCCCGGATCTGGAGTGCGCCCTTGCTCTTCAGGAGAGCCGCGGCGTTGACCAACGTGCCGGCCGTTTCCGTGAGGTCATCGACGAGCAGGACATTGCGACCTTCGATGTCTCCAATCACCGAGATGGCCTCGGTCTCGGTCGGACTCTTGCGTCGCTTCGCCACGATCGCCAATTCGGTCCCGAGGGTCTGGGCATACGCGGCGGCCATTTTCAGTCCGCCCAGATCAGGGCTCACCACCACCAGATTCGGAATCGCCAACTTCATCAGGTAATCAAAGATGACCGGCGCCGCGTAGAGATGATCGACCGGAATGTCGAAGAAACCCTGAATCTGCTGAGCGTGCAGATCCATGGTCAAAACGCGGTGGGCCCCGGATGCCACGATCAGGTTGGCCACCAATTTCGCGGTGATCGGCACCCGTGGCTGATCCTTACGGTCCTGGCGTGCGTACCCGTAGAACGGCAGCACGGCCGTGATCCGAGTTGCACTCGCCCTTCGGAGCGCATCGATCATGATGAACATCTCCATCAGGTGCTCATTGGCGGGTGGGCTCGTCGATTGAACGACAAAAACATCCTGTCCACGGACGTTTTCGTCGATCTTGACGAAGGTTTCACCGTTGGGGAAGCGCCTCACGGTCGATCGCGCCAAGGGGATGTCGATCGACTCGCAGATGGACTGTGCGAGGGTCGGATTGGAGTTCCCGGCAAATACTTTCACAAGGTGTGGCAGAGGAAGGCCAACGGACTTCCGTGGCGAAGATGACCGAAGCTGGAGGAAGCCACGGTAAACTCGCAAGGCCCATTTCCCATCAGCGTGATCCAACTTGATTCTCCCGACTTCCCTCTTGATACACTGTCAGGATTCACCCTACAAACGCCCGCGCCGTCGGGCGATCCGGCAAAATGCACAGATCGAGTTCAGCCCCCGCGAATGGACGCCCCAGTCCGCTGAGGGTCAGGGTTCCCTTCGACAACATCCGCAGGGTTCGGTGAGTTTGCCCCTCTTGTCTCACCGGGTAACGCCCCCACGGCGACCTGCGGACAGGACCCCATCGATCGCACGAACTGAGTCGCACAACGGGGCACGACGCGATCAAAGCCCGCAAAGACCACGAAGTCCGGACGCAAGTCCGGGCTTCATTCTCTTTCCGGGCATTCACGCAGAAGATGAACGGCTTGAGTCGATGCCCGGAAGAATGACTTTGCGCGTCGGCCGAAACGGTTGATTGACTCAGGGCACGGCGAATTTCCCGTCAGGGAGGTCGCATGCCGCCATTGATGAATACCTACCCCTCGGTTCCGCAGTCCCTCTATCGTTCCGAATTCGAGCACGATGCCTGCGGGGTCGGCTTCATTGCCAATGTCCACGGAAAGCCGGAGCACCGGGTCGTAGCGGCAGCCATCGAAGCCTTGAACTCATTGGCGCATCGGGGAGCGCTGGATGCCGATGCCAAGACCGGAGACGGAGCGGGGATTCTCACCCAACTGCCCTCGGCCTTTTTCAAGCGCGAGGCAGAACGGCTCGGGGCCACCGCGGTGGCTGCTTCGGACCTGGCAGTGGCGGTGGTGTTTCTGGCCCGCGGACCGAAGCAACTGACCGCGCGTGGACAACAGTTGGTGGAGGAGGGATGCGCCCGGCACGGCGTTCATTTCATTGGTTGGCGGCAGGTACCAGTCAATCCGAGGGTGCTGGGCGACAAGGCACTCGCAACCCAACCTGAGATCCAGCAGGCGTTGCTCGCACGCGATCCGGCCTGGTCGGTAGAGGAATTCGAGCGTCGGCTTTTTTTGGCGCGACTCCACGCGGAACGGATTGCTCGCGAGGAAAAGTTGGCCGGGTTCTACATCCCTTCGATGTCGAGCCGCACGGTGGTTTACAAGGGACTGTTCAATGCGCCGCAACTGCCGAAGTTCTATCTGGATCTCAAGGACCCGCTTTTTGTTTCCGCCCTGGCGCTGTTCCACCAGCGCTATTCGACCAACACGTTTCCCACCTGGCATCTGGCCCATCCCTTCCGGCGTCTCGCTCACAATGGCGAGATCAACACCCTGCTGGGAAACCGGAACTGGACGCGTGCCCGCGAGCGCGAACTGACCCCGGGAGTGTGGGGCGAACACATTGAGAACCTGAAGCCGCTGCTTCAACCAGGCGGGTCGGATTCCTCGAGTCTGGACAACGCCCTCGAGGTGCTCGAACTGAGCGGGCGCGATCTGTTGCACAGTGTGATGATGCTGGCACCCGAGGCCTGGGAGAACATGGCGGACATGGATCCCAAACTCCGCGGCTTCTACGAATACCACGCCTGCCTCAATGAGCCCTGGGATGGGCCCGCCGCAGTGGTGTTCAGTGACGGCCGTTGGGTGGGCGCAACCCTGGACCGCAATGGTCTCCGGCCGGCGCGTTACAAGATCTACGACGATGGCCTCATCGTCATGGGTTCGGAGGTGGGCGTTGTCTCGCTGGACGAACGCAAGGTCGTGCGCAAGGGACGTCTCGGGCCCGGCCGGATGATCGCCATCGATACGGCCACGGGCACGCTTTACGACAACGACGAGATCAAGGCGTTGGTCGCCGGTCGCCAACCGTATGCGGAATGGGTGAGTGCAAACCGCGTGATGCTGGCGACCCACGCCCAACCGCTCTCCTCCCCACCCGCGCCCCTCAGCCTGCTGGACCTGACCCTCGCGCAGATCGCTTTCGGATGGGATCAGGAGCAACTGGACGACCTACTCAAACCCATGGCGACCCAGGCGGCGGAACCGATCGGGTCCATGGGTGACGACACCCCTTTCGCGGTTCTGTCGCGGCGGCCCCGACTGCTGTTCGACTACTTCAAGCAACTGTTCGCCCAGGTCACCAATCCACCGATCGATTCCATCCGGGAGAAGATCGTCATGTCCCTGAGCACGAATCTCGGGTTGCGCCGATCCTGGCTCGAAGAATCCCCTGCGCACGCGGCCCAGGTGCGCCTCGATTCCCCATTCCTGTACGATTATGAACTGGCTTCGCTAAAGAGCTTCCCCGGGCTGCCGACGACCGTCATCGGCATCCACTTTCCCGAAACCGCCGGAGAAGAGGGAATCGAGAAAGCCCTCCAACGCATCGCTGCCGAGGCAGAACAGGCCGTCGATACCGGAGCCCAGGTACTTCTTCTCACGGATCGGGGAACCGACGCCTCCCATGTCCCAGTCCCGATGCTGCTCGCCACCGGTGCTGTCCATCACCACCTCATCCGGGTGGGCAAACGGCTTCGCTGCTCAATCGTCTGTGAAAGCGGCGAGGCACGGGATGTCCATCATTTCGCCTGTCTGATTGGATATGGAGCGTCCGCGGTGAATGCCTACGTCGCCATCGGAACGATCCGCGAGGCCGTCGAGGCCGGAAAGTACGGCGAGATTGCTATCGAGAAGGCGGTCGCCAACTTCCGCAAGGCGATCGAGAACGGACTGCTCAAGGTCCTTTCCAAGATGGGGATTTCCACCATGGCGAGCTACCGGGGCGCACAGACCTTCGAAGCCATCGGTCTCGGCCCCGAGGTCATCGACCGATGCTTCTTCGGGACCACCAGTCCAGTCGATGGGATCACCCTGGCACAGATCGGGCGGGATGCTGTCCGTCGGCATCAGGCCGCCTACGACACCGGCAAAAACCCGGGGCTCGACGTGGGTGGAAACTACCGGGTCGCCCGGGGCGGCCGGGGAGAATACCACGCTTACAATCCGCAGGTGGTCCTGTCCCTGCATCGGTTCGTCAAATCCGGGAAGCGAGAGGAGTTCGTGCGCTTCATGGAGACGGTGGAGAAGCGCGAACCGGTGAGCCCGCGGGATCTGCTCCAGTTCAAGCCGGGCACGACTCCGGTCCCGGTCGAGGAGGTCGAATCGGTCGAGGACATCCGACGCCGGTTCACCACCGCCGGCATGTCGTTGGGCGCGCTGTCGCCCGAGGCGCACGAGTGCCTGGCCATCGCGATGAACAGCATCGGGGGCAAGTCCAATTCCGGCGAGGGCGGCGAAGATCCGGAGCGCTATTCCAACCAGCGCAACTCGGCCATCAAACAGGTCGCGAGCGGTCGGTTTGGCGTCACGCCTGCCTACCTTGCCAGCGCTCAGGAAATCGAGATCAAGATGGCGCAGGGCGCCAAGCCGGGCGAAGGCGGTCAACTGCCCGGCCACAAGGTGACTCCTCTCATCGCCCGGCTCCGGCATTCCGTCCCCGGCGTTCCGCTGATCTCTCCCCCGCCCCATCACGACATCTATTCCATCGAGGATTTGTCGCAGTTGATCTACGACCTGAAACAGGTCAACCCGCGCGCCAAAGTGTGCGTCAAGCTGGTCGCCTGTGCCGGCGTTGGAACGGTCGCAGCCGGCGTCGCGAAAGCCTACGCCGACGTCGTCCTCATCTCCGGGCACGACGGTGGTACCGGTGCCTCTCCCCTCAGCTCCATCAAGAACACCGGCGGCCCCTGGGAATTCGGCGTCGCCGAGGCCCAACAGACCCTCATGCTGAACGACCTCCGCTCACGGATCGTGCTGAGGACCGATGGCGGGATGAAGACCGGGCGCGACATCGTCATCGCCGCCCTGCTCGGCGCGGAGGAATTCAACTTCGGCACGGCGGCTCTCGTCGCCGCGGGTTGCGCCATGTTCCGCGTCTGTCACCTCAACACCTGTCCGGTGGGCGTGGCCACCCAGAAGGAGGAACTCCGGCTCAAGTTCCGTGGAAAGCCCGAGAACGTGGTCGCCTACTTCAATGGCGTCGCCCAGGAAGTCCGGGAGATCCTCGCCCAACTCGGATTCACCCGGCTCGACGACATCGTCGGGCGGACCGATCTGCTCCAGCGGCGACCGGTCGAGGAACTGCCCGAGGAAATCCGCGAGAAGGCGGCCACGCTCCAGATCGAGCGGTTGCTCACTCAGGTTGACCCCACCGGGGCTTCGACCCGTCTGCATACCCGCGAACGGAATGAACGCTTTGGCGACTCCTCGCTCGATGATCGGATCATGACCGACGCCCGCGTGGCGCTGCAGGGCAAGGGAACCGCCCAACTCTCCTACAAGGTGACCAATGTCCATCGAAACATCGGCACCCGGGTCTCCGGGCACATCGGTTACGTCTATGGCGACAAGGGCCTGCCGGAGGGATCCGCCATCCACATCGCCCTGCGCGGTTCTGCCGGGCAGAGCTTCGGTTGCTTCCTCGCAAAGGGCGTTGAACTCCACCTCACCGGTGAGGCCAACGACTACGTCGGCAAGGGAATGAACGGAGGCCAGATCGTCATCCGCCCGCCCGACGGCATGGCCTACGAGTGGGCTACCAATTCCATCTGCGGCAACACCTGCCTCTACGGAGCCACCGGCGGACAACTCTTCGCCGCCGGCGGTGCCGGGGAACGATTTGCCGTCCGCAACTCGGGAGGCATTGCAGTGATTGAAAACGTCGGCGACCACGCCTGCGAGTACATGACCGGCGGAACGGTGGTGGTCCTCGGTGAAACCGGTCGCAATTTCGGCGCCGGCATGTCCGGCGGACGCGCCTACGTATGGGATCCCCACCACCGCCTGCCGGCGCGGCACAACCCCGGAATGGTCGGCCTCGAACGACTCACTGACGCGGCCGAATCCGGCGAGATCGAGCGCCTGCTGAACCGGCATCTCGAACTGACCGATTCGCCGAGGGCGCGGCAACTGCTCGCGGACTGGCCGGTTGCCCGTGGTCAGTTCCAGGTGGTGGTCCCCCATCCTTCCGAAGCGCGCCCTGCCCAACAACCGGTGCACGAACCGGAAAAGGCCTCTGCCCAACCAGCCTCCGAAGCCAAACCGGTGGCTCGCGGCGGATACTGACCTTTCCTCACGGCGCAGTTCTTCGACTGCATCTGTCGGGCTCCTCGATTACAGTCGGGCCATGTTGCCATCCGAAGCCGCATCGCTGCTCGACCGCTTCCAACGCGGTGAGGTGGACCGCCCCACGGTCCTCCACGCATTCCAGGCTGCGCCCGTCACCGACCTCGGGTTCGCGGTCGTGGATACCCATCGCGCCCTGCGCAAGGGTTTCCCGGAAGTGATCTTCGGCGCCGGCAAGACCCCGGAACAACTGGCGGCCATCGCGGCCCAGATCGTCGAGGCGGATCACCGGGTGCTCGCTACGCGGGTGACGCGGGAACACGCCGAGGTCCTCCGTCAGCAATTCCCCAATGCTCTCCACCACGAGATTGCCCGTTGCCTGACCGTTGAGACCGCACCCCTTCCCAAGCGGGCCGGCATCATCGCCGTGGTCGCCGCTGGCACCACGGACCTTCCCGTCGCCGAAGAGGCGGCCGTCACCGCCGAATTCATGGGCAACCACGTTCAACGGATCTACGACGTGGGCGTCGCTGGCCTCCATCGACTCCTCCGTCGTTTGCCTGAAATCCAGCAGGCTTCGGTCGTGATCGTCGTTGCGGGAATGGAAGCCGCCCTGCCCTCCGTGGTGGGCGGACTGATCGCCGCCCCGATCATTGGCGTGCCTACCAGCGTTGGCTACGGATCCCATTTCGGTGGCCTGACGGCATTGCTCGGCATGCTCAACTCCTGCGCCAGCGGCATGACCGTGGTCAACATCGACAACGGTTTCGGCGCCGGCTACGCCGCCAACGCCATCAACTCGCTCGCCCACCCGTGAAACGCCTTCATCTGGACCTTTCCGCCGGCATCTCCGGCGACATGTTCGTCGGTGCCCTCCTCGACCTCGGCGTCGATGCCCGCCAATTGGAACGTGAACTGCGCCGCCTGCCCGTGGACGGCTACCACCTCCACACCGAACGAAAGCTCAAGTCCGCCATCCAGGGCACCAAGTTCGATGTCCACCTGACCGGAACCGATTGTGGTCACACCCACGACCCAGCCCATGGGCACAGCCACGCGCATGAACAAGACCATCACCCTGGGCCGGACTCCGATCACACCCACGGACGGGATCACTCCCAGATCCGGGACCTGATCGGGGGCAGCACGCTCTCGCCCTGGGTTCGTGAGCGGGCGCTCGCGGTGTTCCAGCGCATTGCCCTCGCCGAAGGCAAGATCCACGGCGTCCCCGCCGAACGTGTCCAGTTCCACGAGGTCGGCGCAGTGGATTCCATCGTCGACATCGTGGGCGCGTGCATCGCCCTCGAACAACTGGGATGCCCGACCGTCACCGCCAGCGCCTTGGTGGAAGGCACGGGATTCGTCCGGTGCGCCCACGGGCGCATGCCGTTGCCGGCGGCGGCGACCCTCGAAATCCTCGGTGCCCGCGGCATCGCCATCGCCCAGTGCGAGGAACCCCACGAAATGGTCACCCCGACCGGAGCCGCATTGCTGGCTGAATTCGCGACTTCATTCGGCCCCATGCAAGGCGTGGTGGGGGCCCGCGTGGGCTATGGGTTGGGCACGCGGGATCATCGGTCACGGCCCAATGTCCT
>JBDNHZ010000254.1:0-15997 GCA_041688515.1 Verrucomicrobiota bacterium | reverse complement strand
TCTCCCGGCGCAAGGCCAGTTGCACGTGGATGTTCGAATCCACCGAGGTCCCCAGCAGCAGCGGCAACGCCACCAGGTTCAGCAGGTTCCAGGTCGCTCCCATCGCCGCCATCGCCGCCAGCAGCATCAGGAATCTCAAGGCCAACGCCCCCAACGACAGCAGGCCCTCGCTCCAACGCCGGAACGCCAGCCAAAGGCATCCCACCAGCACCACGCCGATACCCGCCATCAGCCCGGCCACCCGACGCCCTACCCGATCCATGAGATCCGGCCCCAGTCGATCCCACCCGGTCACCAGCACGCCCGGGGGCAACCCTTCCAATCGGACCGCCGGGACCGTCGTCTCCACGGTTCCCAGTCCGATCCAATCGCCATTGGAATCCCGGGCCGACACCACGCCAGACAGCCACTTCGCCCCGTCGTTGTCGGGCCAGAGCGGGACCCCGGCGGCGTTGGTTGACCACCCACGCCAGTGGTCGAGCACCCGGGCCGCCAGCGCGAAGGAGTTGGTGCTGAACCCGGCCTCCAACAACTGCGCGCGGAACTCGGCGGACCGGGTCGTCAACTGCCCCGCCGCGGTCTTCCGGATCGAGGCAGCGGCCGGATCCGGCCAGAACCCGGTGGGCAACCGGAATGACCGCACGCTGCCCTCGGAGACGGCGCGTTGGAGCGAAGGCTCGGCGGCGTGCATCTGTTCCAGCACCGCGGCCGGCGTCGGGCCGCGAAACAGCAGCAGCACCGCGTTCCCTCCGCCGCCCATCTGTTGCTGGAGCTCCTCCATGGCGGCGTAGGCGGCGCTGTTCCGGGGCCGCAATGGTTCGGCTCCTCCCACGACTTTGGGCCATCCGAACGTCCACAGGACTCCGGCGAGGGAGACCACCAGGGCGCCCGTCCCCCATTTCCAGAGCCGCCCCCCGGGGGCGCGAGCGCCCCCAGGAGGGGCAGTGTCCGGATGCGTCCCTTGCTCGGGATCGTGAATCTGGAAGCTAGAATCTCCCCCCACGCCCCTCGCCTTGGGCAAAAACCAAAACACCATCACCAACGCTCCGATCCCCAAGCCCATGGCGGTGAGCGTCCCCAACTCTGCCAGGCCGGGCAGTCCGGCCCAGCCCAGCGACAGAAACGTTCCCGCCGTCGTCACCGCCGACCAGCCGATGCCGGGCAGCACCCGACTCCGGAGGAGCGACATCGAGGCCGTGGGATGGGCGCGGAATTCCTGGTACCCGACCAACCCATAGTCCACGACCAACCCCATCATGACGGCGGCGAACCCGCAGCTGATGACGTTGAGCGTGCCGAGGACCAGACCGCCAGCGGCGAGCGTCAGCACAAGGGTGATGCCGAGCGACGCCATCAGGAACCCCAGCGGACGAAACGAGCGGTGCGCCACCCAGAACAGCAGGGCGATCACCCCCACCGTGGAGAGCACCGAGGTCCGCAGATCGCTTTCCATCCCGGTCGCCACCTCGGAGAGGAAGGCCGGTCCACCGGTGAAAGCCACCCGTACCGCGCCCTCGCCGTCGATTCGGCTTCGAACCCTTTCGACGCGTTCCTTGATGGCCGCGAGCCAGAGAGTCGCCTCGCGATAGGCCATTCCCGGCCGGGCAGGTTCCACCATGACCACCCGGAACAGCCCCGAGCTGCTGGCGAACACGCCTTCATCTCCCCCGCCCTGCCCGCCGCTCCCATCGAGGCTGGGCACGGACAGAAACCCGAGCGGATCATAGCCCGCCCGCGCCAGTTCCATCGGATCCAGCGACGTCGCCAGTTGCTCCCGGGATTCCACCAGCCCGACGCGGAGTGCCTCCGACTGCAACCGTTCGACGAGGCGGCCGAAGTTCGTCGCGGGCTGCTGGAGCCACATCCAGGCGACGTTCTCCGGAAGGTTGTCGCGCCAGGCGACCTGCCAACGGGCGGCAGCCACGCGCTCCGGATCCGCGCGGAGTTCAATCGCGATCGCCTCCGCGACGGCCGCGGTCCGATCGGCGGCCGGCGACTGCACCGTGATCATCAGCTCGCGACCGCTCGGGAACAGTTTCTGGTGCAGACGCAATCCCGCCACCGAAGGCACTTCCTGCGGCAAAAGGCTGAGCGGCTCCGCGTCGAAACGAAGTCGGAACAACCCGAGCGCGACCGGGAGGCAGAGCAGGATCCAGACGAACGACGCTCTCATGAAGGCACGGAGCTCACGGGGCCGCCGCCTCCAGGCGTTCGCCGCGTCGAGCGTTTTCCAGCACCCAACCGCCGTCGGGCGTCACGCTCTGCTTCCAGGGTGTGCCTTCCACCATGGCCGGAGGAAAGGCGTCCACCTGAAACCACACGAGCCGGGCGGGCGCTTTGCCCCGGCCCGAATAGCTTCCGCGTCGGAGGGCCGAACGAAGTTCCCAGCCGATCCCATCGTGGCGGGCCGTCACCACCGGAACGCCCTGCTTGCTGAACTGGACCAGGCGTGAGCCGTTGGTGCCGCGGGCCAGCATCAGTTCGCCGGTCAACTCGGGGGCCTCCGACGCCGCCCGCCACACCGCCGGCACCTCCTGCACGGTCCACCCTGGCTGGGAAAGATCCCACGGAGCCAGCGGACGCGTGGCGCAACCCGAGGCCACGGCAACGCCCAACAGCAGCAGGCCGACCCAGCGAACGAGTTGGAAGACCCTCATGCGGCAAGGGCGAAGGAAAGTCGCGGGACCAGAGGAAAGCGCGCCTGCAACCGCACGAGTTGGAAGAAGAGTTTCATGCGCCAGCGCAGTCGCCAGCCGCCTTCAAGTTCCCCCGCCAGGATCGCATTCACCGCCGCCGCCAGATCCCACTTCGCACGGGGTTCGAGGAAGAGTTCCATGAACGGCGTGGTGTAGAACCCATCCACCATCTCCTGGTAGATCGACATGGCCGACTGCACCCGTTGTTCATACTGCGCAAACGCCGTCGATCCATCGTCGCCCAACTTCAACGACGTCTCCACCGCCGCCACCGCCGCACGGGCCGAAAACATCGCCAGAAATACCCCGCTGGAAAAGATCGGGTCGATGAACCCCGCGGCATCGCCCACACGCACACACCGGGAACTCCACAGGCGCGAGTTGCGATAGCTGAAATCGCTGGTGACATGAATCGGCGACACCAAGCGTGCCTGCGACAGGCGTTCCCGCACGGGCGGACTCGCCTGGATCAGGCGATCGAGGAATTCGGGTCCCTTCTCACCGCTGGCAGCAAAGGCATCGCGATCCACGATCGCCCCGACGCTGACCTTGCCGCTGCCCCCGCCATCCAACCGGAGTGGAATCAACCAGAACCAGTGATCTTCCTGTCGGATGATGACCGTGTCGCCTCCCTTGGAATCCGCATCCACCCGGACGCCTTCGTAGTGCCCAAACACGGCGAGCTTCTTGAGCTTTGGATTCAGGACCTTCAGTCCCTCTTGGGAACCGGTCACATTGCCGCGTCCGGAAGCATCGATGACCATCCGCCCCCGATGCCGTTCGCCCCCCTGCATCTGGACGGTGACCCCTTCCGCGTCCGCCTCGATCCGTTCGACCTCGACTCCTTCCTCGACGGCGGCCCCGCACTCGGCCGCGTGCCGGAGGAGGATCTCGTCAAAGAGCGAACGCTCGACTTGGAACGCCTCGGGATACCGGGTGAACCGACCGGCTCCAAAGACGAATGCCGTTCCCTTGCTGCCGTTGCCCAGGTGGAACTGGGCACCCTTCTTGAGCGGGAACCCGGCCGCGTGCAGCTTCGCCGTCACGCCCAGTTCATCGAAGATCGCGGTGTTGTACGGCAACAACGATTCGCCAATGTGAAACCGCGGGAACCGCTCGCGCTCCAGCACTCGTACCGAGCGACCGGCCTTCGCCAGAAGGGTTGCCGCGCAACTCCCCGCCGGACCGCCGCCAATCACGATGACGTCTGAAGTGCTCAACCCAGCCCAGCCTACAGGGACCAACACCCGCTTGTCAGCAGGGGACAATCCCGAGCAACGGTCCAGCGCTGAAGGGACGAGCCCCGCAAGTCCGTGGACGTTCCCCGCCCCACCCAAAATGCGCCTCGTACCCTCGTCCTACCCGTAGGAGACGACGTCAGGAGACTCTGACTTTCATTCGCACGCACCCCAGCCCACGCGCGTTCCCCGCCCGATTGAAGTGAGCCTCGTCACCTCGTCGCCTCGTCGCCTACGTAGGAGACGACGTCAGGAGACTCTGACTTCCATTCGCACGTCCCCCGGCCCACGCGTGTTCCCCGCCCGATTGAAGTGAGCCTCGTCACCTCGTCGCCTACGGGTAGGAGACGACGTCAGGAGACTCTGACTTCCATTCGCACGCACCCCAACCCACGCACGTTCCCAAGCCGACAGGATGGCCTTGCAGGGACGGGGGCTTCATCCCGGAGGCGGAGAGCGACCTGGAGCGGCACCGCCTCGAACCGCAGGCCAAGCGTGGGGAGCGGGCGGACCGTCCTTTCCCGCGTTCCACGACGCCGCGATCGCGATCACACTTTATAAAGTGTGATCGCTCTGCCGGATCGCGTGACGCCGCGGGGGCAGTGTCAAACTGCGCCTCAGGCCTCGACCCACCCACCCCCGGAGTTGTCGTCGTCCCTGCTCCGCGAGTACCTTCCGTCCGTCCCCGTGAAACTCCTCCTGTCCCTCCTCGCATGCCTCGCGACCGCCGCCGCCATCGCGGGGGACGACGCCGACGTGTCTCCTGCCCTGCGCCGGGCCCCGTTCGCCCTGGAGGAATCCGACCGCCGCTGGTGGGCTTTCCAACCCGTGGTCCGCCCCATCGTCCCCGCGGACTCCGGGCACCCGATCGACGCCCTGCTGCAACGTCGGCGCACCGCGCGCGCCCTTTCCCCCAATCCGCCCGCGCCTCCCCGCGAACTCCTGCGCCGCCTGTACTTCGACGTCCTCGGACTCCCGCCGTCGATGGAGGAGGTGTCCGCCTTCGAACAGGACCCGGGCGAAGAGAATTGGCGACGTCAGGTGGATCGGGTGCTCTCGCGCCCGGAATATGGCGAACGCTGGGGACGCCACTGGCTCGACCTCGTCCGATACGCCGAAAGCAATGGGTATGAACGCGACGGCGCGAAACCCGAAGCCTGGCGCTACCGGGATTACGTGGTGCAATCGTTCAATCGCGACAAGCCCTACGACCGCTTCCTCCTTGAGCAATTGGCCGGGGACGAACTCCCGGGGTTCTCGGCCGAGGCGATCGTCGCCACCGGATTCTACCGTCTGCACGTCTGGGACGACGAACCGGACAGCACCCTGGTGGCCGAATTCGACGACCTCGACGACATCATGGTCACCACCAGCGCGACCTTTCTTGGCCTGACGATGGGGTGTGCCCGCTGCCACGATCACAAGTTCGATCCCATCAGCCAAGCCGACTACTACCAGATGCTCGCGTACTTCCGGAGCATCAACCCGTACGGCAATCATCACACCGGCGGTGGCGGACGTGGCACAGGTCGCATCACCCGACCGCTCGTCCCGCACGAAGAGTTCGGCCGCTGGGAACTCGCCCGACTCAACCAACTCAAGCCCCTCCGCAATCGCCTTGCCCAGACGACCGGCGACGAACCCAGGCGCCAACTCACCGAGGAGATCCGACGCCTCGAATCGCAATCCCATCCATTTCCTGTCGCCCTCGCCGTTGCCGAGGATCCGATCAAGCCCACCCGGATCCTGCGCCGAGGCGACGTGCTGACCCCGGGCGCGGAAGTCCAACCAGCGATGCCCGCCGTGCTGAGGTTGCCGTCGCCGGAGATCAGTCCACCTGGGAATCTCCCGCGAACCTCCGGACGTCGCCTGGCCATGGCGCGCTGGATGGTGGCCCCGGCCCACCCGCTCACCGCGCGCGTGCTGGTCAATCGTGTCTGGCAACACCTGTTTGGCGTCGGCCTGGTGCCCACGCCGAATGATTTTGGGCGGACCGGACTGCGCCCCACCCACCCCGAGTTGCTCGACTTGCTGGCTTCCGAATTCGTCGGTGGCGGATGGCGCATGAAACGCATCCACCGCCTGATCCTGACCAGTGAGGCCTACCGGATGTCCTCCCGCGCGCATCGCCCCGAAGCCCTCGCCCAGGACGAAGCCAACACCTCCCTCTGGCGGCAGAACCCGCGCCGCCTCGAAGCCGAGGCGGTCCGCGATTCCTTGCTGGCCGTCGTCGGTACCTTGAACCCGAAGTCCGGCGGGCCGAGTTTTTACCCCGCCCTCGCCCAGGAAGTGCACGGCACCCAGGATTCCGCCGGCAAGGGTTGGGGCGAAAGTCCCGCGGCGGAACAGGACCGGCGGAGCATTTACATCTTCGCCAAGCGCGCCCTCGTCACGCCGTTGCTCGAAGCCTTCGATTGCCCCGCTTCCACCGTGCCGATCGGCATTCGAAGCGTCACCACCGTCGCCCCCCAGTCCCTCATGCTGCTCAATGACGCCTTCGTCCGACGTCAGGCTGCTCGACTCGCGGAGCGTCTGACCCGCGAATGCGGCGATGACGATCGCCGGTTGATGATCCGGGCCTTTGAACTCGTCCTGCAACGCGCTCCGACCGATGCCGACCTGGAATCATCCCAGCGCATGCTGGCCGAGCAACGACGATTGGCCGCCGACAAATCGCCGATCGAACGCGATCGGCTGGCCCGCATGAATTTCTGCGCCGCCCTCTTCAACCTGAACGAATTCCTCCATGTCGACTGACCGTCCCCATCCGCAGTGCGCCGGGTCCCGACGCGAGTTCCTCTGGCAGATGGGCGCGGGGTTCACCGGCCTGGCCCTGTCGTCACTGCTGGAGGCCGATGGCTTCCCCTCGGGCCGCGCGATGGCGGCCAGCCCATCGCCCCATTCCCCCTTCGACCCGCGCCCGCCCCACCGGCCGGTGCGAGCCAAGGCGGTCATCTTCCTGTTCATGTTTGGCGGGCCATCGCAGGTGGACTTGTTCGACTACAAACCGGAGCTCCAGAAACGCGACGGACAATCCATCGACAACGAGTTCCGGCGGAACACCCAGACCCGCGCCGTCCTCCAGGCCAGCCGCCGGAACTTCGCTCAACACGGAAAATCCGGGCTCTGGTGTTCCGACGCGTTTCCCCATCTCTCGCGACAGATGGATCAACTGGCGGTGGTGAAGTCGCTCTACAGCGACTCCTTTGCCCACGGTTCGGCCGTGTTGCAGATGAACACCGGCCGGATCATCCAGGGACATCCGTCTGTCGGGGCCTGGCTCAGCTACGGCCTGGGCACCCTCAACCGGAACCTTCCCTCCCACGTGGTCATGCTGGACCCGCGCGGAGGGCCCACCACCGGAGCCCCCAACTGGTCGAGCGGTTACATGCCCGCGGCTTATCAGGGAACGGTCCTCCGTTCCGCCGGCGATCCCATCCTGAATCTTCATCCGCCCCGCGATCTCACCCGCGAGATGCAACGCAGCCAGATCGACCTGATCCAGTTGCTCAATGCCCAACACCTTCAGGACCGCCCTGGCCATAGCGAACTCCAAGCCCGCATCGCCTCCTACGAACTCGCCTTCCAACTGCAATCCGCCGCGCCCGAGGCCCTCGACATCGCCTCGGAATCCGACGCCACCCGGACGCTCTACGGCATCAACAGCCCCAAGGGCAGCCATCCGCTCACCGTGGGTCCCGCTCCCTTCGGACGCCAATGCCTCGTGGCCCGGCGTCTGGTCGAACGTGGCGTGCGATTCATCCAGATCTACTCCGGCGGAGGCGGTGCCGGTGGACAGAACACCTGGGACGGACACCACGGAATCGAGGAGAACCTCCAGATCCACGCGCCCGAGGTCGATCAACCGATCGCCGGCCTACTCGCCGACCTCAAACAGCGCGGGATGCTTGATGAAACGCTCGTCGTCTGGGGAGGCGAGTTCGGACGTCAACCGGTCTCCGAGACCTTCAACACCGGCGGCAAGCCCGGTGGACGCGATCACAATCCCAAGGGGTTCACCTACTGGTTGGCGGGAGGCGGGGTGCGGGGCGGGATCAGTTACGGAGAGACCGACGAACTCGGACGGGAGGCCGTCGTGAACCGCCATCACCTGCGCGATCTCCACGCCACCATCCTGCACCTCATGGGCCTTGATTACCGACGCCTCACCTACTTCTACGGCGGACTCGAGAACAAGCTCACCGGCGTCGTCGAACCCGAGATCATCCGCGGAATTCTGGGATAGGCCGGACCCTTCGTTGCGATGTTCAACGACGCCCTGACCACGATCACACTTTGCAAAGTGTGATCGTCCTCCCGCATCGCGTGACGTCGCGCGACAGGGGGGCGGGGGCTTGCCGCGCACGACGGACCTGCAATGCTGGCGCGATGGAGAAGATGACACGACGCGGAGCCGTGGTGGCGATGGCGGCCGGGTTGGGATCAACGGTCTTCGTTCCGTCCCTGGCGGCCGAGGAGAAGAAACTTTGGGCCAAGAGTTTCCTCGGGAAGAAGGGGCCGACGCTCGTGGTCGAGAAATGGCTCGGCCCCGAACCCAAACGGGAAGGACGCTGGGTCTTGATCGACTTCTGGGCGACGTGGTGCCCGCCGTGCAAGAAGGCGATTCCCGAGCTGAACGCCTTCCACAAGCGCTTCGGTGACCAACTGGTCGTCATCGGCATCAGCGACGAGGCCGAAGAAGTCGTCCGCAAGATGAAGGTTCCCACGATCGAGTACTTCCAGGCGATCGCTCCCGGGAAACGGACTTACCAGGAGTACGAGGTGAAGGGCATTCCCCACGTGGTCGTGCTGGATCCGGACGGGATCGTCCGTTGGGAGGGATATCCGTTCCTCGACGGGCATGAGTTGTCGGCAAAGGTGATCGAGGGACTCCTGCCGGCGAAGAAGGGGTAGCAAGGCAGGCAGCGCCCGGCTCACACCACACCGCACGCGTACCCTCGACCTTTCGCGAGACTCTGGCCTAGTCTGCGCAGGCAGTGGACGATCTCTCACGAATCCTGATGCGACTCGAAGACTGCGTACGGCAAGGCCGCTACGAGTCGCCCGAGACCGACTCGCTTGAGATCAAGCCGGTACCGTCCACAGGCGGAGCCTGGAACTCGATTCGGGAGAGCGTCTGCGCCTTCCTCAACGCCACCGGCGGTGCCGTGGTGCTGGGCGTGCGGGACGAGCAGGGACCCCCGCGACGGTTCGAGCACACCGGCTACTCCGACGCCAACAGCGGCAATCTGTCGGCGCTCCGCACCTGCTTCCAGGATGCCCGAAACCAACCCCTGGACGTGTCCGAATGCATCCAGATCCAGATCCTCCCATTCATGACGGGCCAGATCGCCCTCGTCCGGGTCCGTCCACTTCCTGAGGATCGAAAGTACTGCTTCTTTCAGGGAGAGGCGCGCGAGCGGGTGGCCGACCGGGACGAAAGGATCTCGGACCTGCGGATCAGCGAACAGGAGGATCGGAAGCGGGAGATGGAGACCTACCGGGAACTCCGTCCCGTTGAAGGCGCGGGTCTTGCGGATCTCAGTCTCCAGCGCATCAACGAACTCGTCCTGCTCATCAATCAGGGCCAGTCCAAGCCGATCGAGACCATCAAGAGTGCGCTCACCGATGCCGAGCCGTTCCTCCAAAAGAGGAGGTTTATCCGGAAGGACGGCGCGGTCACGACACTCGGGATGCTGGTATCCGGGACCAACCCGGAGGAACACCTGCTCTTCAGGTGCCACCTGGATGCTTTTGTCGAGATCCCGAATCTCATCGCTCAGGACAAAAAGACCTTTCGCGACAACATCCTCCAACTGATGGAGGCGGGGCACAGTTGGACCCTGCGCAACATCCTGACCGCGGTCTCGCCGGAAGCCGGCGGCACCCTCGTCCCGGAGTACCCGGACAAGCTCATCCGCGAATCGATCAACAACGCCTTCGCACACCGTGACTACTCCATCGACCGCCCGGTACAGTTGACCATCAAGCCGCGCCAATCCCTCTCGATTCGCAATCCGGGCCAACTGCCCGCCGAGCTCGTGCTGGAACGGCCCGCGGATCCCATTCCGGTGCGCCGGATCTTCGCCAATCCACGCGCACGCAATCCCCGACTCGCCGACATCCTCAAGCTCCACAACAAGTGGGAAGGCAAGGGAATCGGGATGTCCGATCTGGTCAACTGCGCGCTGGCAAACGAGATCGACGTTCCGTACTTCACGTTCCATTCCGCCGAGGAACTCTCCCTGACCGTCCCCGCCGGCAGGGTTCTGGACGAAGCGACCTTACTCTGGTTGGACCTGCTCGACGGGATGATCCTGCGGAAGACAGGGAACCGCCCGCTCACGAGTGAACAGCAGGTCGTACTGGCGTACCTCCTGAAGAGTGAACGCGAGAATCGGAATGGTCGCTACACGCTGGCGCTAACCCCGGGGAACAATCATTTCAGGGCCATCGACGTCCTCAAGACCAGCGGTTTGATCGAACTTCATTCCGCATCCGAACGATATCGGGAGGTCTATGTCGTCTGCCGGGAGATCGTCCAAGACGACGATTGGTCTGAGCTGTACGCGCTGATTGGGAGCGAATTCACGGGCCTCAACACTCTCTCCCAGCAGGCGCTCAACGTCATCTCACTCGCGGAAAAGTACTCGCTGGAAGGCGGTTTGAATGCGCGGCAGGCCGGGCGACTCCTGGAAACACGCATGCCCGACGAGGTTCGCGACCGTGGGATTGAGGAGTTCCATCGGGCGATCCGCCGCCGTATAGAAGGAATGTCGCCTGACAAGAAGGCTCTGGACGGGATGGCCGAAACCGGATGGATCTCGGCCCCGGATAAGATGCTGAGCGTACGAGGTTCGGCGACCCGCCCTCTGTTCCGGATCAATCGAAGTTATCAGCGTCCGATGCTGTGACGGATCGTGGACGACGCCCTGAAACCCTCGTGGCCGCCCGGCGACGGACTCTCCCTCGTGGAGTCGTCTCCAGTCGGCGGCGCGATGGCGAAGTGGTCAACGCTGGATCCGCTCCAGAACGATGCGCCAGTACTGCGCGTTCCCCTCGCCCAATGTGGACGCACCCGTCGGCCTGACTGAGCACGTTTCCGACGGCGGGATTCAGGAGCCGTATCCCACCCGCACTGTGGTCATTGCGGGGAACTCGCCGTTCACCGCCACACGGACCGGGGCTTTGCCCACCGGCATGAACTTCGACCTCGTCTCCGGTGAACTCTCGGGAACACCCACCGAGGCCGGGGCTTTCACTTTCACGGTGGAGGCCCAGGCGGGCACCGATCCAGTCGCGCGCCGGACCTATACGTTGACGATCGCGGCAGCCGGCGTGGCCTTGCCGGCCCGCGGCACCGTCGACACTTCCTCCTCGCCGCACGACAGCGGGAGCACCGCGGGTGATGGCAGCTATCCCGTTGGCGCGACCGCGGTGGTCAATGCCGAGCCGGGTGTCGGCTTTGCCTTCGCGGGTTGGACCGACAATGGAAGGCTCGTGAGTCTTTGCGCCCGTTTCGAGTTCACCACTCTCGTGAACCGTTCGCTGGTTGCGACCTTCGTCCCAGGACCGCCGGCATTGTCGTTCTCCCTTTCGCAGGCGGGGACTCTGATCCTGAACTGGCCCACCAACGCCACTGGCCTTGTGCTTCAGTCAAACAGTGAACTGCGGCCGACGGACTGGGTGAACGCCACCGAAGTCCCCGCAGTCGTCGGGCCCAACCAGCAGGTGACCCTCTCCCCCTTGCCGGGAATGCGGTTCTTCCGCCTGATGCGACCCTGAGCCGGCCATGGGGGTGCAGTCGGTCTGGCGCTGCCGCCAACGAGGGCGGTGGCGGATCATTGGGGTCATGGGAGGCGCGGCCCGATCCCGGACTCGCGGAGCTCGTCCGGCGCACCCCTAAAAGCTCAGGGTCAGGCCGGCGTAGTAATTGCGGCCGTACGCCGGATCGATTCCGTCGGGGCGGATCCGGGAGTAGTAATCCTCGTCGAACAGGTTGTTGATCCCGGCCAGCACGCCCACGCGGTTCTTGTACACCTTCCACTCCAGGGTCAGGTCCCAGACCTGGTAGGCCGGCACGTCGAACTGGGTTGCGTTGCTGTCGTTGGCGGAATGCTCGGCAACAAACGTTCCGGTGAACGCCACCTTGGCCCGGTCCTGCCACCGGTAGATCACTCCCGCCCGGAACAGATGTTCCGGCGCGTAGGCCGGTGTGTTGCCCACCAACGCCACCGTCGCACTCGACCGGATCTCGGCGTCCAGCAACATGGCATTGGCGTACAGGCTGAGCTGATGGTTGCCGGTGTCGCCCTTGCCTCCCCCGAGCGCGTCCGCGAGCCCGATCAACTCCAGTTCCAGCGCCAGTTCCACCCCCCGGTGAACGGTTCGCCCCACGTTCTGAACCGTCGTGCCGACCGTTCCGATCTGATTGTCGAATTCCATCCAGAACAGGCTCGCATCCCAATAGACGTACGGGACCGGCTGCCCGCGCAGGCCCACGTCGGTCTGCCAACTGCTGCCCGGATCCAGGTTGCCATTCGCGACGGCCCCGCCGGCGGTGGGAACCGATTCGCTGAAGATCTTGGGTCGATACGCCTGCGAGAGATTCGCGTAAGTCGTCACGTTGCGGGGCAACTGGTACTCCACCCCCGCTCCGAGCAAGGGCACGAAGTCATGTTCACTGGTATCGCCCAGCGCCGTTCCCGCCGAACTCTTGGCGGTGTTCACGTTTTCCTTCACCTCCTGCCAGACATTCTCCAGCCGAAGCCCGGGCACGATGGACAGGTTGCCGAACACAAACCGGTTCTCCACGAACACCGGTGCATACACCACCTGCCGGTCTGAATCGCGAACCACCGTTCCGCTCTCCGCCGTGGCCGAGGCCCCGCGTTGGTCCACCCGCGGCGACGCGGTGTGGTAGAGCTGCACCCCGGCCGTGAGCGTGTTGCTGTTGTCATCCCACGCCCAGCCGTGCCGCAGGCGCGCCTCCACGCCTTGGGTATAGAACTCCTGATTCTCAATGTCGTTGGCATTGCCCGTCGCACGAATTCCAAATCCACCGCCCGTCTGGCGGCGGCTGTGACGTCGATAATACCCACCCCACCCCGTCACCTTGAGAAGCGAATCCTCGGAAAAATCCTTCTCCCAGCCCAGGGAAGCGAAGTAGCGATCCAACTCAAACCGATCGGACAATCGGGAGGAGGCATCCCGGTCCAACTGATACTGCACCGCATTCGCGCCCGGCGTCAGGGTCAGGCCACCCGGTTCACCGTGCTCCTCGGAGTAACCATCGAAGCTGAACACCCACCGACTGTCCGTCTTGGCGTCGAGCACCAGCTTCGCGCTTCCCGTGTTCAGGTTGTAATCGCTGTTCGCCTGCCGGAATCCGTCGGATTGCCGGTGATTGAAGTAGGCGTAGTAACCCAGCCGATCGACGGTTCCGTCCACCGAACTGAAGGTGGAATACAGGCTGTCGCTCCCAAGCACGTGCTGCGTTCGCAGCGAGAACTCCCGATCCAACCGCGGCCGGTGCGTGACGTAGTTCAACGATCCCCCGGGTTGCGGCCCTTACATCAGCGAAGCTCCGCCGCGCGAGAACTCGATCCGATCCACCGTATCCAGGGGCGGCGTGTAGTAGGCCTCGGGA
Source organism: Verrucomicrobiota bacterium (assembly GCA_041688515.1). Taxonomy (GTDB): domain Bacteria; phylum Verrucomicrobiota; class Verrucomicrobiia; order Limisphaerales; family UBA9464; genus UBA6176. The sequence continues at coordinate 2,414 of JBDNHZ010000254.1, read as the reverse complement.
TAGCCAAACTGATCCGCGTGCATCGGGAGACCGTCTTGCAGCACCTGGCTGAACTGGGCGCGATGCGGATTCAATCCTCGATACCCGATGCTCACCAACGGGGTGGTCTCCTCGCTCAGGAGCAGCCCCGGGGTCCGGGCCAGCGCCTGCCGGTAGTTGTTGTTGATGATCTTCGGCAGTTCATCCAGATCGAGCACCGTCGTCTTCTTGCCTGCGTACACCTGGGTCCCCAGAACCGCCGGCATATAGGGCGTCTCCACCCGCTCTTCATACTCCGCCTCGCCCAGGATGTATTGACGGGCGAGCGGAGACGGCGCCCCGGCACCGGCTCCCGTCGCGCCTTCGCCTCGCACTCCGTTTCCCCCGCCCAAGGCCAGCGCGATCGCCGCGGACCAGACTCCCGGAGAACCCCGACCCACCCCGAACCGCGGCCGAAGCCGCATCGCATTCAACATGATGTGGCAACCCTGCCACGCCCGTTCGCGCCCCTGCTCCCGGATGCTTGTGGAAGCTTGACGATCCCTTGTTGCCGATGCCTCGCGCTCGCTGTCGGCTCGTTGCGCAGGTCCGGTTCAGAATTGGGTATCCCCCACCGGAACGATCCGAAACTCTCGATCCAGAAGGGCGTTGAGCTCGTGGATCGCCCGCAGGAGTTGGTCCCGATCGGCAACCCAGGTGGGATCGGTCGAGGAATCCATCGGGATCGCCAGCACAGCCTTCCACCGCTTGGAAAGCGGATGCTTCGAGTTGGCACCCCCCAGCTTTTCCAGGAGCGCGACGATCCCGGTCACCTGCTGTCGGGCGCCTTGAATCGTGCTCAGCGCGGATTCCTCGGTGATTTCGGCGGCCGTCAGGCGCTTCAACTGGTGGCACTCGAAAAGCCGGCACCGCACTGGACGCGCCTCGTAGATCGAGCAACCGGAATCACCGAATGCCGGGCAGGGCTGTTGGAGGCAGGTCTGGCCCCGCTTGCGCTTCAACTTCAAACCCAATGCCGACAACGATCGGGGCGAATCGGTCGGTTGCATCTGCACCGTATGAAACAGGACCCCATTGCAGCACATCCCGCAGGCCGCGCAGAGACGCGATGCCGCGGTGGGATCGAGGGAGATGCCTGACGGGACTTCCTGCCTGGTCAATTCGATCCCGGGGAGCGGCGAGGAGCTCAACCGCCCGCGGTCCTTTTGAGTGCCGTCATGATCCATTCTCTGGGGTTCACACTCTCACGGCCCGCGCCCGCCGGCAATTCGCTGGCCGCACAATGCCAGCGCTTGATTCAGCGTAATGTCTTCCGTCTACACCCACCCCCCGGCCTATCCTCCTGCCATGCCCGTTCGTCCGCCCCTTGCCTGGCCGCTCGCCGCCGCCCTGGTCTGCGCACAGTCCCCCGTGCGGGCCCAGCACGCGGCCCCACCCCTTGAGGCGGCCTCGTTCGAGATCCCCGCCGCCCGGGACGGTCGCGCCGAGGCCGATCGCCAGATCCGGCGGGCGCGTCTCCCGCAAGGCTGGACCGCTTCGGTCTGGGCCGCCGAACCCGAGGTCATTCATCCGGTCGGCTTCGATATCACCGATGACGGCCGGGTGTTCGTCGCCGAGAGCCTTCGGGCCTGGCGGGGCGTCCCGGACATCCGAAACCTCATGCAGTGGCTCGACGAAGACATTGCGTCCCGGAGCGTGGACGATCGTCTCGCCTTCATGCGACGCCTGTGGGGCGACGAAGGCCTCCGGCTCTACTCGAAGCAGTCCGAGCGGGTCCGTCGTCTGATCGACCTCGATGGCGACGGTCGGGCCGATCGTTCAACCGTCTTCGCCGAGGGATTCAACACGCCGCTCGACGGCGTCGGGTCTTCGGTCCTCGCCCGCGGCAACGACGTCTGGTTCGCCAACATTCCCGATATCTGGCACCTGCGGGATGCCGACGGCGACGGGGTCGCAGAGGAGCGCCGGAGCCTGAGTCACGGGCATGGCGTCCGGATCTCGATGCTGGGTCACGATTTGCACGGCCTCGTTTGGGGACCGGACGGACGCATCTACGTCTCGGTGGGCGATCGCGGCTCCATGGTCCTTCACAACGGACAATGGATCGGTCACCCGGAATGCGGTGCCGTCTTCCGGTTCGAGCCCGATGGATCGGGCTTCGAGATGTTCGCGCAGGGACTGCGCAATCCGCAGGAGTTGGTCTTCGACGACTGGGGCAATCTGTTCAGCGGCGACAACAGCGCCAACTCCGGGGATGAAGCCCGCTGGGTCTGCATCCAACGCGGGGGCGACAGCGGTTGGCGCATCGGCTGGCAGTGGGCCGAGAACCGGACCGGCATCAACGACGGAAACTGGCGCGGCGGTGCCGAGGGCCCCGGCGCGAATGCCCCGTGGGTCACGGAAGGCTTCTGGAAGCCCGCGCATGCAGGACAACC
>JBDNHZ010000253.1:0-13907 GCA_041688515.1 Verrucomicrobiota bacterium | reverse complement strand
CAGGCCGCACGGGAGTTAGGCAAGCTGGTCGTCCCCCGTTTCGCGGACTCGCTGATCAACCGGATCCAGACCCAGGAACTCGCCGCCGCCGAGGCGTGGCTTCGGGTTGAACCTTCCCTCGAACCTCTCGACAAGCGCTCCCAGGCCGCACAGCGGAAGGTTTTGAACGACTTCGCCGCATTGCGATCCGCTGTCGGAAGAACCAAGGGGCAATAGACGAGTTCTGGAGGGACGAGCTCCGCGAGTTCTGGTCACGGACTCGTAGAACTTGTCCCTCCGAAGCGGGAGAGGACGCCCGCTTCCCTGGTACCGGCCGATTCGGAAATCGCAAATCACCCACACGGGTCCACAGTTGCCCCCGCAGTTCCACCCGCATGCGCAAGGTCGGTCTGGTGTTCATCCTCGCGGTCGTTGCCCCCAGCCTGCTGCTGGCGGGACTGGCCCTCCGTTCCCTGCGCGACCAGCGCTTCGCGGCCGAACGACAGGAGACCCTTCTTGCGGAGTCCACCGCGGCGGAAGTCGCCCGGCAGGTGGAATCCAAGCTGGACGATGCCCTGCGCGAATTCGCCGCCCAGACCGATGCGCTGATCGGCACCAATTCCCCCGCGGCGGCCAGCACCGCCTTCGACGAAAGTCTGCGCACGCGTTGGCCCCAGGCCTCCGTCGGTTTCGTCGTGACCCTGGCAGGGAACTGCATTTCCCCGTCGCTGTTCGCCCATCCCGAGGGACGGAAGTTCCGCATCGAGAATGAGCAGTTCCTTTGCAACGCCGAGTCGGTCGAAGTCGTCTGGAACAGCCCCAAGGGAAAGGTCAACCTGACCGAACTCGACTCGCTTCAACGCACCAAGACTCCAGCCGTATTTGCTTCCAGCACTGATGTCGTCGCGAGAAAGCCCGCTCGCAATTTCCGCGATATCATCGGCACTTCACCCGATGGAACGGTGGCCCGGTTCGTTCAGGACGAACTTCAGATCCTCCTATGGCACCGCAACCCGGGCGATCCAACGGTGGTCTTTGGCGCACAACTCCAGATGGCTTCCCTGCTCCCCCGGTTGGCCGGAGTCCTGCGATTTGACCCCGCGCTGGGCGATCGGTTCGCGGCGTTGTTGCGGGATGATTCCCAACGCGTCGCCGGCCTGTCCAAGGGGTCTGCTCCCCCTCCCGTTGGCAGCCGACCGATGGCCGCCGCCGACATCGGTGACAAGCTTCCGCACTGGCGGGTGGAGATCTTTCCCTCCCATCCGGGAATGGCGCAGGCTGCGGTCCGCGCCGAGAAGTTGACCATCGCACTCCTCGTCGGCGTGCTTCTGCTGGCGATGGGAATCGGCTCCTGGCTCATCGTTCAAGACCTCCAGCGACAACTCCTCCTCGCCCGCCAGAAGACCGATTTCGTCTCCAATGTTTCGCACGAGCTCAAGACGCCCCTGACCTCGATCCGGATGTTCGCTGATCTTCTCGATGCCGACGCCACCCTGGATCCGGTGAAGCGCCGGAAGTTCGTCCAGGTGATCCAGACCGAGGCCGCCCGGCTCACCCGCCTGCTCGACAACGTCCTCGACTTCGGCCGACTCGAACAAAACCGCCACGTCCACCGCCTCCGCCCGACCAACCTCGTCGAGGTGATCGGCGACACGTGCGATGCCTGTCGTCCCCAACTGGAAGTCGCCGGCATCCGACTCGACCTCGAACTGCCCGAGCACGCGGTCACGCTGGAGGTCGATCCCGACGCGCTGGCCCAGGTGTTCTACAACCTCCTTTCCAACGTCGAAAAATACGCCGCTTCCGGCGGTCTCGCCTGCGTCGCGTTGCACTGCGACGCCGGGCGCATCCGCATCACCGTCACGGATCGTGGCCCGGGGATTCCCGCCGGTGCCTGCGAGCGCATCTTCGAGCAGTTCTTCCGTGCCCACGACTCTCTGGCCTCGGGCATCCCGGGCTCGGGCCTGGGACTCACGCTCGCGAGACGCCTGGTCGAGTTGCATCAGGGGACGCTCGACGCCGAAAACCTGCCCACGGGCGGTGCCCGCTTCACCGTCACCCTTCCTACGAACAGGCAGATCCCGGGGGCACCTCGGCCATGAAATCCAGGAACCCCCGGATCCTGGTGATCGAAGACGACCCGCACATTGCCCTCGGCCTTCGGGAGGTGCTCGGCGGCGAAGGCTAAACCGTTTTCCACTGCCCCCGCGGCGACGACGCCGTGGACGCCTTCCAGCAGCATCGCCCCGACCTGGTGCTCCTGGACGTGATGCTGCCCGGACTCAGCGGCTACGAGGTCTGCCGTCAATTCCGGGCCCGGGGTTGGCACACGCCCGTCCTCATGCTCACCGCCAAGGGACAGGAACTCGACAAGGTCGTCGGGCTTCAACTCGGTGCCGATGACTACGTCACCAAACCCTTTGGGGTCCGGGAACTCGTTGCCCGCATCCAGGCGTTGCTCCGACGCTCGCGCCCCACCTCGCCTTCGACCACGGCTTCGTCCGCCTCCGACGACTCCTTCGCGATCGCTGGCAGCCACATTGATCCGCGTACCTTCGAGCTCTGCCGGAATGGAGCCACCTGCGAACTCACCGCTCGCGAACTGCAACTGCTCCAGCTATTCCACGCCCGGCCCGGCGAGGTGTTGTCCCGCGACCAACTCCTGAATCAAGTCTGGGGACACGGGTACTACGGCACCACCCGGACGCTCGACCAGGTCATCGTTCAACTGCGTCGAAAACTGGGCGATACCACCAACCCACACCGTATTCTTCTGACCGTCCACGGCGTCGGCTACCGACTGGCCCGGGAGACCTGAAGCAACTCCTCCCCGGACCGCGGGCGTCCCCGCCCGCCTCGGGCTGAAATCTGAGAGGGACGAGCTCCGCGAGGCGGAATCTCCGGAAGTCGGCAACGGGGACTCGTAGAACTCGTCCTTCCGAGGCGCCCGGGCCGAAACGCGGAACACCGTTGCCGGGTCGAACTTCAAGGCCCACTCTCCGCGCCCGGTGCGGAAACCGTCATTGGCCATCATTTTCCTGACCGTCTTTGTCGACCTCGTCGGCTTCGGACTGGTCTTGCCGCTGCTCCCGAACTATTCGCGGTCGTTCGGGGCTACGGCCTTCCAGGTGGGCTGCATCATGGCGTCGTATTCGCTGATGCAGTTTCTTTGTGCCCCTGCCTGGGGCGCACTGTCGGACCGCATCGGGCGACGCCCCGTGCTGCTGGCGAGCACCTTTGTGGCAACGTTGTCCTACCTGACTTTCGCGTACGGTTCGACCCTTCAGGGAACGACGGCGCTGCTGGTGATCCTGGGCTCCCGGGTGGTCGCCGGGATCTGCGGAGCCAACATCACGGTTGCCCAGGCGTACATTGCCGACATCACCCCACCCGAAGATCGGTCGCGCCGGATGGGACTGATCGGGATGGCTTTCGGACTCGGCTTCATCGTCGGGCCTGCCCTGGCAGTGGGCGCCCAGTGGTTGACCGGAAAGCTGGGAGGCGATCGGGCGGCGGTCGCCGCCGCACCGGGCCTCCTGGCGGCGTTCCTCTGCCTGTCCAACTTCATCTCCGCCTTCGTGCGCCTTCCCGAGAGTTGGAAGCCCGGAGCGAATGCCGCGACCGGTCGGACCCGATGGTCGCACTTCGCAGCCACCATCCGTCTGCCCTCGGTTGGTTTCCTGATCCTGACCTTCTTTCTGGCAACGTTCGGATTCACCTGCTTCGAAAGCACCCTGGGACTGATGGTCCAACAGAATTTCGGGCTGTCGAATGACGACGCCGCGCGGACCAACGCAGTCCTGTTCTGCTACGCCGGATTGGTCGGTGCCCTCGTGCAGGCCGGCCCGGTGGGACGCCTGGTCCAGCAACTGGGCGAAGCCCGGCTCATCGCCGGAAGTCTGATCGTGTTCGGAGTTTCCCTGCTGCCGCTGCCCTTCATCCACGGTTCCCATCCGCTCCAATGGAATCTGTTCCGTCAGGCCGACGGCACGAAATGGCTGCTGCTCCTTCTGACGGTGGGAGGATTGGCCGTCGGATCCGGTCTTACCCGGCCCCCGCTGTTCGGCATGCTCTCGCGACTGACGCCATCGGATGAACAGGGGGCGACCCTCGGTGTTGCCCAGAGCGCAGGAGCGCTGGCGCGGGTATTCGGGCCACCCCTGGCGGGGTTGCTGTTCGACCGGCATCCCTCGTGGCCGTACCTCCTGTGCGGCGTGCTGGCCATCGCGACCGGCGCGTTCGCCTGGCGACGACTCGTGGGCCGCGCACCGGTCCCGCAATAGCCAGGACCGACGGTGCCTCCGCAGCATCCTTCCCAATTCCCGGACGGGTCCCTAGGCTCTCGGGATCATGACCGCCATGCTGGAAGCAGCCGCGCCCGTCGATTCGCTCAGCCGCGAAATCCTCGCGCTCAAGAAACGCCTCAATGCCGTCATTCTGGCCCACAACTACCAGATCGCCGAGATCCAGGATGTGGCTGACTTCGTCGGGGATTCCCTCGGGCTTGCCCAGCAGGCGGCGAAGACCAATGCCGATGTCATCGTCTTCTGCGGGGTCCATTTCATGGCCGAAACGGCCAAGATCCTGAATCCGGGAAAGATCGTCGTGCTTCCGGACAAGGACGCCGGTTGTTCGCTGGAGGAGAGTTGTCCCGCTCCCAAGCTCAAGGCCCTGCAGGACACCAATCCCAACTTCTACACCATCGCCTACATCAATTGTTCGGCGGAGGTGAAGGCGCTGTGCGACGTCATCTGCACCTCGGGTAATGCCGCCAAGATCGTCCGGCACGCCCCCAAGGATCGCGACATCCTCTTTGTCCCGGACGAAAACCTGGGTTCCTGGGTGATCGAACAGACGGGCCGACCGATGACCCTGTGGAAGGGCAATTGCTACGTCCACGTCGAGTGGACCCACAATGCGATCACCCGGATCCGGCGCGAACACCCGGAGGCACCGCTCATCGCTCATCCGGAGTGTACCCGGGCAGTGCGCATGTTGGCCGATGAAGTCTGTTCCACGGAGAAGATGGTGACCTGGTGCCGCCAACACCCCTCGAAGGCGATCATCGTGGCCACGGAAGCCGGCATGCTGCACCGCCTGGAGAAGGAATGCCCGGGCAAAACCTTCATCCCGGCTCCCACCGAGAATTGCCGCTGCAACGAGTGTCGGTTCATGAAGATGAACACCCTCGAAAAGCTCCTCGCCTGCATGCAGAACCTCGAACCCCGCGTGGAACTGCCCCAACACATCCTCGACCGCGCCCGGGCTCCGATTGAGCGGATGCTGCAAATCTCCGCTCTCCCCGAGGACAACGCAGGCTGAGGCCCGGGCGCTTCAGACCGCCGACGCCCGCAACATCCACGCGGTCTTCTCGTGCGAGGCCATCAGGCCCACCAGGAAGTCATTGGTGCCCGCGTCATCGAACTTTTCATCGGCCGCCCGGGCGCTGATGCGCAGGGAACGGATCAACGCCTCGTGATCGGCGAGGAGCAAGGCCACCAACTCCCCGGCGGGACGACGAACCACATCCGGATCCGAAAGGCGGGCTCCGGCGAGCAGGCCGCCCGCAGAACCGACCGGGAAGCCGCCCAACGCCCGGATCCGTTCCGCCACGGCGTCCATCTCTCCGTCCAATCCGCCGTACTGCTCACCAAAGAGTTCGTGCAGGGAATGGAAGTGAAGCCCCGCAACGCCCCAGTGGGCGGCGCGCGTCTTGGCCGCCAGCACGTACAGGTCCGAGAGCAACGTCTGCAACAGATCCATCACGCCGTCGCGGGCCGCCTTCTCCAAGCCGATCTCCGGTGAGGATTCCATCACGCGATCCTTCCCCGCAACCCCGTCGGATGCAAAGCGGAGTTCAGCCCCCGTCCACCGCTGTGCTGGTGACCTGCCCCGTCGCCAGCCGTGAGATGATCCGTTGGCCCGGTTGCACCGACGCAGCATCGCGCACCACCGCTCCCGAGGCCGCGTCCAGCGTGATCGAATAACCGCGTTCCAGAACCGCCTCGGGGGAGAGCAACCGCAATCGGTCGTGCAACCGCGCGAGACGTGCCTTCTGGGCCAGGGGGCCCGCGCGAACGCCGGAAGCCAACCGACGGCGCAACTCGACCTGCAAGCGCGCCTCGCGACCCAGTCGCGCCGACGGTCGAGCGGCCAGCAATCGCTGGCCCAGGATGCCCGCCGAACGTCGGCGCTCGCGGAGCGCCCGGCCGATCCCCTCGCGCAGGCCCTCGCCCAGTTCATCGAGGTGCTGCGAATGCCCTTCCAGGAGCCGCCGCGGATGAACCCGGGCAAGGCGTCGTTGCAAATCGTCCACTGCCTCCTGGTGATCCGCCAGGATGGCCTGCACCAGGCGGGGAAACCTCACCGCCAGAGTGGCGATCCGCTCGCGACTGGCGACGTAGCCCGCCGTGAGGATTTCCGCGGCCGCACTGGGCGTGGCCGCCCGCAGGTCCGCCACGAAATCGGAAATCGTGAAGTCGATCTCGTGGCCGACGGCTGAAACCACAGGAAGATCCGACGCCGCGATGGCGCGGGCGAGCACCTCTTCGTTGAACGCCCAAAGATCTTCCAGGCTCCCGCCGCCGCGCGTGATCAGGATGACATCCAGCGGCGCGCCCGCGGCCGCCCAGCGATTGAGCCGATCAATGCCCTCGGCAATCTCCTTCGCCGCCCCCTGCCCCTGAACCCGGGCCGGGGCGACGACGATCTCCAACCCGGCGAACCGGCGTCCAATGACATGGAGAACATCCCGCAGTGCCGCCCCGGTGGCGGAAGTCACGATGCCGATGCCCCGGGGGAACGCGGGAATCGGACGTTTGCGGGAGGGCTCGAACAGTCCCTCGGCGGCGAGGCGGCGTTTGAGATCCTCGAAGGCGGCCTGAAGCGCTCCGATTCCTTCGGCCTCCACGTGCGTGACCTTGAGTTGATACTGACCTCGCGGTTCGTACACCGTCACCGCGCCGCCGAGGATCACGCTGGCACCGTCGCGCAACAGCGACCGGGAAACCCCGGCCTGACTTCGAAACAGCACGCAACTCACCGCCGACGCCGCATCCTTCAACACGAAGTAGGCGTGCCCCGAAGCCTGCAGGCGATAATTGGAAACCTCACCCTTGACCCAGACCGCGCCCAAAGGTCCCTCCAGCAACTCCCGGACACGCCGGGTGAGGTCCATCACCGAAACCACGTCGCGAGCCGGCGTCGCCGCCGGCTTCCCTGCCCCGAACAGGTCACCGGAAAAATCCCATTGCGAGGTGGTCTTGCGCGCCATGGGCTGAGAGTACGCCCGAGGTCGCCCTCAAGGGAACCCCGGACAAGCTCGTTTGTCCCGGAACGACACCCAGTCGATCCGGAATGCGGATCACACTTTGCAAAGTGTGATCGCGAGCGCAGGCGTGCCGGCACTGGGTTGAAAAGGGCGGGAATGGATTCACCCCGGAGAACGCAGGGGACGCAGAGTTCCGCGAAGAGGGATCGGCAAGCTCCCGATCCCCCCGTCGTGGGGACCCTGCCCGACTGTACGAGTTTCCCGTTACAGCACCTCGCCCCGCCAGACGGTCACGGCGCGGCCGGTGAGGAACACCCGCTCTCCCACCCATTCCACGCCCACTTCCCCGCCCCGTCGGCTTGCCTGCCATCCGCGCATCTGGGTCCGTCCCAGCCGACGTCCCCAGAACGGGGCCAGCGTGCAATGCGCGGAACCCGTCACCGGATCCTCGGGCACCCCCGCGGCCGGCGCGAAGAACCGGGACAGGAAATCGAATCCGGGCTCATCCGAAGCGGTGGTCACGATGACGCCCCGTGCTGACAGATGAGCCAGGGCGTTGAGGTCCGGTTGCAGCGCGCGAAGCGTTGCTGCATGGGGAAGTTCGACCAGGTAATCGTCCACGCTGCGTCCGCACCAACGCACATCGGCTCCCAGGATCTGGGCCAGGCCCTCGGGACTTGGAACGACCTCCGCCGGTCGGGCGGGAAAATCCATGCGGATCCCGTCGGACTGACGTTCACAGATCAACCATCCGCTGCGGGTTTGAAAGCGGGCGGGCTCCTCCCGACGCAGATGACCGGATTCCCACAGGACATGGGCGGAGGCCAGCGTGGCATGGCCGCAGAGGGCGACTTCCATGGACGGCGTGAACCAACGCAGGTCCCACCCGCCATCCCCGCGCCGAACCAGGAAACTGGTTTCGGACAGATTCAACTCCGCCGCGACCTGCTGCATCCAGAGGGGATCCGCCGGAGCCGGAAGGACGCAGACGGCGGCCGGGTTTCCACGGAACGGTTCAGACGCAAAGGCGTCGACCACGCAGATCGGGGTGGGCATTCAGTTTGGATCCAGACCGCAGCGACGCGTTCAATAGGGTCATGCCTGGAGCAACACGCGATGGGCGGTAAACACCGGGCGCAAGGCGCGGCTGGCCTGGTCCTGCAACGCCTGGAGTCCCTGGTACAATTCGACGGCCTTGGGATTCGGCGTGGTGCTTTCGGCTCGGTTCAGCTTCACGAAGGTGTCGGTGATCTCTTCAATGCCGACCGCCTCCCCCTTCTGCCGACGCCAGCACCACAATGCCTGAAGTGCGGCTCCGAAAGCGGCTCCCTCGGCCACCTCAAGGGTCACTACTTCCGTGTTGAAGACATCCGCCATGATCTGGCGCCAGAGCTTCGATTTGGCACCGCCGCCGGTGGCCCGGACCTGCCGTGCCTGCACTCCCAGCTCCGCCAGGCGGCGCAGCCCGTAGTTCATTCCCAGCGTGACGCCTTCCATGGTCGCCCGGGCAAAATGGGGAGCATCGAAGGTGGAGGGTCGGACACCCAGGAAGACGCCGGTCCCATCGGGAACGTTGGGGGTGCGCTCGCCTTCGAGATACGGGAGCAGCAACAGGCCATCGCTTCCGGCGGGTGCCTTGGCCGCGGATTTCTCGAAGCCAGCGTGGTCCAGTTTGAAATCCTTGCGGACCATCTCGGTGGCCACCGTGACGTTCATCGTGCACAGCAAAGGCAGCCAGCGGTTGGTGGAATCACAGAAGGCGGCGATCTCGCCGGCCGGATCGACGACGGGCCGTTCGGAACAGGCATAGAGGGTGCCGCTGGTACCGAAGCTGGCGGTGATGACCCCCTGCCGGGTGTTCCCGGTTCCGATGGCCCCCATCATGTTGTCGCCGCCGCCGGCAGCCACCAGCACCCCGGGATTCAACCCGAGCGCCTTCGCCGCCTCAGCACGAAGCTTCCCGGAGGGCTGATCACTGGAAGTCAGCGTGGGAAGTTTGCCGAGAAGCTCGGGATCGATGGCCTTGACCGCCGCCTCGGACCAACGGCGCTTGCGGACATCGAGCAGGGCAGTGCCGGAGGCATCCCCGTATTCCATGGCCACACTGCCGGTCAGCCATGCGTTGAGATAATCGTGGGGCAACAGGACCGTGGCGAGACGGGCGTAGTTCTCGGGCTCATGCTTCTTGAGCCAGAGGATCTTGGGGGCGGTAAACCCGGGAAGGACTGCATTGCCGAGCGTGCGGAGGGTCGCCTTGGCACCGCCCAGCGATTCCGTGATCTCGGCACATTCCGCCGTGGTCGAGGTGTCACACCAGAGTTTCGCCGGGCGGATCACCGCTCCGGCCTTGTCGAGGGGAACGAACCCATGCTGCTGACCGCTGACCGAGAGGGCGATCACCTCCGCGGCGGAGGCCTTCGCTTCCTTCATCGCCGCCTTGACCGCCTTGACCAGAGCCAGGCGCCAGGTTTCGGGATGCTGTTCCTTGGCCCCGGCCGGAAGATCAGGAATCAGGCCGTAGGCAGCACTGCCGGAGCCGACGACCTTTCCGGTCCGGGCGTCGACCACCAAGGCCTTGGTGGATTGGGTGCCGGAGTCGATGCCGATGAGCAGGGAACGGGATGCCATGAAATACAGTGGGGGTTCGTGTTTTGAGGAGATTGGCTGAGAATGCCGGGCGTTTGAAGTTCCGAGTTGGTAAGGAATGGGGATCTTCCCGTTTCGAAGCCTTGACGCACCCCGGTCGATTGATACTGTCCGCCGCTCCGCGTCCCACGGGACTCACAGATTTTTTATGAAGCGCCAGTACCAGCCGTCAAAGATCCGCCGCGTGCGCCAGCATGGTTTCCGTGCCCGCATGGCCACCAAAAGCGGTCGTGCCATCCTGAGCAACCGCCGTCGCATCGGCCGCAAGAAGCTGACCCAGGTCTGATTCCCCAGTCCGACCTCCTGCCGAGATTTCAGTCACCTCATTCCGCTCCCCCAAGGCGCCCATGCGCCTGACCTTTCCCAAAAGCCGCCGCCTGTATCAGCGGCGGGACTTTGTCGAGGTCCGTGATCAGGGCAGGCGACTGGCCCAGGGCTGTGTGGTGATCAATTGGTTGCCCGTGCCGGAAGGAAAACCCTGGAGGTTGGGCATCATCACCACCAAAGCCCTGGGGCCGGCAGTCACCCGCAACCTGGCACGCCGTCGGATCCGTGAGGCCTTCCGACTCTTCCAGGGACAACTCCGGAATCCGGCGGACATCGTCCTGATCGCCCGCTCTTCCATCCGCAACGCCAGTGCGGTCCGGGTCAGCGAGGACGTCACCCGGGCCCTGCGCCGGGCAGGACTCACTGGAGCCTGATGCTGTGAAGCTGCTCCAGTTCACTTTGGTGGCATTGGTCCAACTGTATCGCTGGACCCTGTCCCCCGCGAAGACGGCCCTCCTCGGTGGACCCGTCTGTCGGTTCACTCCCTCCTGCTCTCAATACGCCCTCGACGCCCTGCGTCGCCACGGGCCTGTCCGCGGATCGGGCTTGACCGTCCGCCGCCTGTGCCGGTGTCACCCGTGGGGTGGTTCCGGCTCCGATCCTGTTCCTGAACTGTTCCGCACCTGACCCGTTTTCCATGGACCGCAAGGGTATCGCCATCTTGGTCGTCGCTTTCGCACTCCTGCTCGGACTGCAACCGCTGGCGAAACTGGTATTTCCGACCAAACCCATCCCTCCGGGCTCAACCAACGCCGTGTTGGCCGCCTTGGGTGGAACCAACGTCGTCCCGCTCCCGGTCGTCACCAACACCCCGAGCATCCCGTCGCTCAACGGAGTCCAACCCCTCCCTGCCATTGCCGCAGCCGTCGCCCGCCCCTCGGGACCGGAATCGGTGCTCACCCTGACCAACAAGGCCTCGCGGTGGGTGATCGGAGCGTTTGGCGGCGGGATCAAGCACGTCGAACTCACCGAGCACGACGCCTTCACCGGGCGTCTCGCGAAGGGTCGGTCGAATTCTCCGATCCTGCTCAATGACGACAGTCTCCCCCCCCTGCTCTCACTGCGGAACGGGGCGACCATCGAAGGCGATGGAGTGTTCCAACTCCAGCAGGTGGATCCTTCCACCGTTCGGGCGGAGAAATCCCTTCCCAACGGGCTCCATCTGATCCGCGAGTATCGCCTCACCACCAACGACCACCTGTTGCACGCCACCGTGCGGATCGAGAACCGCACCGCACAGGTGCTGTCGATCCCGGCGGTGGAGTGGGCGACGGGTGCCGCCACGCTGATGAACAGCCATGACAAGGGCGACATGCTGGCGGTCGATTGGTACAACGGCAGCAAGACGGTGCAGACCCTCGGGTGGATCTCCTCCCCCGGCTTCCTTTGCATCCCCAGCAATCCCCGCCCCGACTACAAGGGCGGCGAGGGAGATGTGGTGTGGGCCGCCGTCCAGAACCAGTTCTTTACCGTCATCACCCTTCCTGACCGGCCCGGACGGGAATTCAGCGCCCAGCGTGCGGTGATGCCATCGCCCTCCGACGCCTCGAAAGCCGCGGACCCCGCCCAGAATTTCCAACCGGTCGCCGTGGTCTCCACGCTCCGGCAGGACGGCGGCAACGTGGAACCCGGGAAGAGCCTCGACTTCAAGTTCACCGTCTACGCCGGCCCGAAGGAGTACTTCAACCTCTCCCGACTCCAGCCCGAGTTCGACCGCACCATGGGCTACGGCTTCTTCGGCTTCTTCGCCAAGCCGCTGCTGTTGGGAATGAATTTCCTGCACGGAAGCGTCGGGCTGCCTTACGGCTGGTGCATCGTTGCCATTACCCTGTTGATCAAACTGATTTTCTGGCCGCTGACGGCCGTGAGCACGCGTTCGATGAAACGGATGGCCGAGCTCGCTCCCCAGCTCCAGGTCATCCGCGCGAAGTACAAGGATGACCCCAAGCGTCTGAACGAAAAGACGCTGCTGTTCATGCGCGAGAGCGGCTATAACCCGGTCTCCGGCTGCCTGCCCATGATCGTGCAGATCCCCGTGTTCATCGGGTTCTTCACCATGCTCCGTTCGGCCATCGAACTGCGCGGTGCCTCCTTCCTCTGGTGCCCGGATCTCGCCGCCGCGGACACGCTGTTCGTCATCCCGGGGATGGGTTTCGTCCCGCTCCTGGGCGTGCCGGGCCTGGGATTGCCCTTCAACCTGATGCCCCTCTTCTACGTGGCCTCGGCGCTCTGGCAGACGCACCTGACTCCGCCATCGCCCCAGATGGATCCAACACAGCAAAAGCTGATGCGCTGGATGCCGCTGATGTTCCTCGCGCTGTTCTACAATTACTCGGCCGGGCTCACGCTTTACTGGACCGTGCAGAACCTGCTAAGCATCCTGCAAACAAAGCTCACCACCACGAAGCCGAACACTCCTGCACCGGCCAATCCGACCCCCATGCGCCACGCCAAGCGCTGAGATCCGCCCCCACCGCCCGTCCCTGCCGGACCCTTTCAAAGCCATGAGCCCTCTCGCGCCCAAGGAAACCCTCCTCCAATTGCTCCATCACCTCGGATTTGCCGACGCACAGGTCGAGGAACTCGAGGTCGAAGGACAACTGATGCTCGACGTCAAGACCGACGATCCCGGCCGCCTCATCGGCCGTCAGGGCTCGACGCTGGGTGACCTCCAGTACCTGCTCAACCGGATCGTTCATCGGGGAGACGACACCACCCCGCGCATCGTTCTGGATGTCGGCGGCTACCGTCGTCAGGCCCGCGAACAGCTCATCAAGCGCGCCAAGGAAGGTGCCGAGAAGGTCCGTCGCTGGGGAGATGTCATCGAACTGGAACCGATGAACGCCTACGACCGCCGCATCGTTCATCAGGCCCTCAAGGAAGATCCCGACATCGAGACCCACTCCGTCGAGGTCGAGGGCTCGGAGAAGAAGGTCATCCTCCTCCGCCCCCGCCGCGTCCTGCCCCGGCCCGATCCAATGGTCTGACCACGGGCGTCCTCGCCCTGCCCGCCCGAGCGGAGATCCGGAGGGACGGACTTCCGGATGCGGGACCCCGGCACAACGTCCGG
The DNA here is from genome assembly GCA_041688515.1 of Verrucomicrobiota bacterium. Classification (GTDB taxonomy): domain Bacteria; phylum Verrucomicrobiota; class Verrucomicrobiia; order Limisphaerales; family UBA9464; genus UBA6176. The sequence continues at coordinate 615 of JBDNHZ010000253.1, read as the reverse complement.
CCGGTTCTGCACGCTCACCCGGGAAGGATAGGGACTGAAGTTTGTCCACCGATTGCACAGATTACACCGAGGGACCTACCAGATCCGCGCGGCGGGCTTCAGCCCCGGTCTTATCCGCGTGATCCGCGGTCAAATGTCGGGAGGGGCAGGAAGAAAGTGAACCGCGGACCACGCGGATGACGGACTCCGGCACGTCGTCCGACCCGAACCCGCGCGCGGGAGAATTGGGCGCGTGCCCCCCGTTCCTTGGAAGCTGCGTCTTCCGCGGGAAAAATCTCCCCGCTTTCAGCGCCTCAATACCGGGTCGTCCCGTACGTCCGCGTCCGATCGTGCAACCAGCGGAAATCCCGGCTGCCGGGCACCGGAAAGCTCCAGTGCATCGTCAACTGGGCCACGTTCGGGATGCTCGTTGGCTCCAGCCATTTCCGGATCTCCACGTGCCCATCTGCGAATCCCACCGGTCCCGCCTTCCCGTGCCGCGTCGCCGGATATCCCGTCCAGACCGCTGCCCCCGGACTCGTCGGCCACATCACCTCGAACCGGCCGTCGTCGATCGTCCACGGCGATTCCTCCAACAACACCCAATCCCGATGATGGCGACCACCACCAAGAGCT
>JBDNHZ010000252.1:0-9534 GCA_041688515.1 Verrucomicrobiota bacterium | reverse complement strand
CCTGACGTCGTCTCCTACGGGTAGGAGACGAGGTGACGAGGCTCACTTCAATCGGGCGGGGAACGTGCGTGGGCCGGGATGCGTTCGAATGGAAGTCAGAGTCTCCTGACGTCGTCTCCTACGGGTAGGCGACGAGGTGACGAGGCTCATTTCAATCGGGCGGGGAACGTGCGTGGGTCGGGGTGCGTTCGAATGGAAGTCAGAGTCTCCTGACGTCGTCTCCTACGGGTAGGCGACGAGGTGACGAGGCTCATTTCAATCGGGCGGGGAACGTGCGTGGGCCGGGGTGCGTCCGAATGGAAGTCAGAGTCTCCTGACGTCGTCTCCTACGGGTAGGCGACGTAGGTGACGAGGCGCACCTCAGGCCGCAGATCTTCTGAGCCAAGGCTGGCCAAGGGGCGCGGGCGGGTGCAGAAGGCCGGGGTGCGATGGGTGTTGTCGATTCTGTTTCTGTTTCTGGCGGTGGCCACGGCGGCCTGGATTTTCCGGGAGTGGCGGCATTCGAAGGAACACCGCTTTGATCCATTGATCCGGGAGGTGGCCCGTCAGCACGGTCTGCCTCCGTCGCTGGTCAAGGCGGTGATCTGGCGGGAAAGCGGTTTCAACGCAACTGCCCTGGGTGGGGTCGGAGAGTTGGGACTGATGCAGGTGACCGAGGGAGCCGCCCAGGAATGGGCGGATGCCCGGCGGGATCGACAGTTTCAGGCGGTCCATCTCACGCATCCCGGGACCAACCTGCACGCCGGTTGCCACTATCTGGCCAAGGTTACCCGACGTTATCTGCGCACTGATCGGCCCTATGCCTACGCGCTGGCGGACTACAACGCGGGGCGCGGAAATGTGCTCCGCTGGATGCATCATGGAGGCGAGACCAATGCAGCGCTTTTCCTCCAGGGGATGACCTTCCCCGGTACCCGCGACTACGTGCAATCGATCCTGCAACGTTCCCAACAGTATGAGCGGGATTTCCGTCCGTGAGCGGCGCCGAAGACCTGGGCTGGGCAATGGAACGTCTCGCATTCAAGATCCGCAGATGACCCCCGCTGATTTCCGCCGGGAACATCCGGACCGGTTCTTCCTGGATCCTTTGGATCCGAAGGGCGCGGAAGCGGCCCTCCGCTCCGCCGGTGTCCTGACGGAGGGCGAATCGGTGGTCGATTGCGGCCGGGCAGGGGAAGGGAATATGAACTGCACGGTGCGGATCCGGACCTCCCATCGTTCGTTGGTGCTGAAGCAATCCCGGCCCTGGGTCGAAAAGTACCCGCAGTTTGCCGCGCCCTGGGATCGGATTGTGCAGGAACACGAGTTTTACCAGCGGGTCAAGGGGGTAGCCAGCATGGCGGATCGCATGCCCGCCGTTCTCCATTTCGATGCGGGCTCCCGTTGGATGGTGCTGGAAGACCTGGGGGTTGGCGGTGACTACGCGGATCTCTATCGCGGGGCGGTCTTGACCGAGGTGGAGTCGATGGAGTTGGCCGGGTTCATGGGGAGTCTTCACCGGCTTGCGCCCCGCGCCGGTGAATCTCAGTTGGACAATTGCGAGATGCGAAAGCTGAACCACGCCCACATTTTCGAGATTCCCTTCCAGGCCGCCAACGGCCTTGACCTGAACTCGATCTGCCCAGGCCTGGAATCATTGGCTCAATCGATCCGGTCGGACGCCTCCTGGATGCGGCGGGTGACGGACCTGGGACAGGAGATCTACCTCGGGAACGGGTCCAGCCTGCTTCACGGGGATTTCTTTCCGGGAAGCCTGGTGCGGACTCCATCGGGACCCCGGGTGATTGATCCCGAATTCGGCTTCCACGGACGTGCGGAATGGGATGTGGGAGTGTGGCTGGCGCACCTGCTGTTGGCGGGGCAATCGGGTGGAGTGCTCCGGGCCTGGAAGGAAGCCTACCTGCCTCCGCCGGGCTTCGACGAGGCGCTCGTCTGTGGTCTCGCGGGGGTGGAGGTGCTGCGACGCCTGTTGGGATATGCCCAATTGCCGTTGGGCTGCACACCGGTCGGACGGGTCCACCGTGGAGAGGTGGGCGTGGAATGGGTCCGCCGACCTTCCTGGGCAATCCTGGAGGCGGGCATCAACGAAGTCTCTGGAATGGAAAGAATCTCATGCTGACACGTCGCGGTTTCATCGGGAGCGCTGCCGCCGGTTGGGTGGCGGTGGATCGTGCCCGGGCCGGGCAGACGGGCGAGCCCCCAGCCCAACCCGTGGATCCCGCACGGGTCCAGCGCCTCCGTGGCCTGCTGCTGGGGTCGTTCATCGGGGATGCCCTCGGCGGACCCATCGAGTTTCAGCCCAAGGAAGCCGTCGCCCGGCTCAGGAATCCTCCGAAGCAATGGGCACTGGGGGAAAAGCTGGACGCATCGGCGCGGGCGGCCGCCGCTGATCGTCTCCGGTTTCAGTGGCGGGACTACTCCGCCCTGCGTCCGACGCCCGAGCCTTACGCGCACTGGGGATTCAATGCCCCGGCAGGGACGATCACCGACGATTCGCGACACAAGTTGGTGTTGCTCGACGCGCTTCGAGAGGCGGTGGCGGGGGATCCGGTGGAGGTCGCCACCCTGGCGCGCGCCTATCTGGCTTGGCCGTCCCGACCCGAATTGAGAGCCCGGCCGGGCTGGAGCCGGCTCCAGCAGGACTGGCTGACGGAGTGGTGGTACGCATCGCGTTGGATCCTGGGGGAGCGCGATCTGGCGCGGGCCCGACCGCCGGAGCGCATGTGGAACGGATTGGCGACCTGTTGCGGTCAGATGACGAGTCTTCCGCTCGCCTGTGTTTATGCGGGAGCTCCCGTCCAGGCCTATGAATCCGCTTTCACCCTCGGCTTCTTCGACAATGGCTGGGGGCGCGACCTGAACGCGGCCCTGGTCGCCGGTCTGGCGGTGGCCTTGGTCCTGCCAAAGGACCGGGATCCGATGTCGGCGTGGACCTCGGTGGCCGCCGCGATGCGTACCACCGATCCGTACGGACACGGCCAGATTCCTTGGTGCCAGCGTTCGGTCGATCGGTGGCTCGGCCTGGCGCAACGTCTGGTCGCGGAGGCGGCTGGGGAACCGGCCCGGTTGTTTGCCGGTCTGGATCGCGAGTTCCGGGACACGGTCAAGTGGGAGGCGCAGGTTCCGTTGACGGTCGTCGCCGCCTGCTGGGAACTGGCCGGGGGCGATCCGCTCGCGGCCCTCGTGCTGACTCTCGAATGGGGACACGACAGCGACTCCTACGCGCAGATTGCCGGAGCGTTGGCGGGGGCGTTGCATGGCCCGGGGATCTTTCCCGAGGCCTGGCAACGTGAGGTCGAGGAACGGTTGCTGGCCGATTACGGCGTCCGCCTGGAGGTGGAAGTGGATCTTCTGGCGTCGCTTCACGCCGCCGCTCGAACTCGGGAAATCGTCCGGGGAGTTGCACAGACGTGACGCTGGCAGGGGCATTTCGGTGAGCCAATCCACCGATTGCGCGGACTACACAGAGGGAAGGGGTGGGATGCGCACCTACCCGTGGGAGGCACCCTTGGGTTCGGTATCCCGGAGGGATTTCAGAGCTCTCTGCAATCCCTCCGGGGTCAATTGCGTTTCCGCATCCCAACCCGGGGTGCGCTTCGCGACCCCGGGCGAATGGATCCCATCCCTCCGGGATGAAGACGCCGGCAACCACGGGTCTAAGCGCGTCGAAAGAGGCGCGCGGAGCGCATCACGATCGAATTTCCCCGATAGACGGGAAATTCACCCGATATTTGCCGGCTGCGGAAGAGGCTCAACTCCTCACTTTCAGCCGTTTCCGCGCATTGGGGACAGGCTCTAGTTACCGCGCGGGCGGGCGGATGCCGGCCTTGTTGGTCGCGCCAGGGGCGGAGAACGGCTTCGGGCGCATGGACTCCGGCCGGGATCGGCTGGGGCTGGAGTCGGTTCTAGGAGAGTCCTCGTTCTGGACGATCCCGGAGTCACGGGCCATCCAGAAGAGGGTGAGATAGTCCACGCCGGAGTGGGTGATGGGGGCGTCGATCCCGGGGGTGAGATCGCGAGGCGACTTCTCCCAGGCGAATGCACCCGAACCGAGTTGGTGGAGGAGTCGGGCGTTGCGAGACCAGGTGCGGCCATTGGCGACGACGACCGGATGATTGGAAGCGATGGGCGCGGCGGCCCGCTGCCAGCGTGGGGCGGGCGGGTAGAGTTGCAGGACGCCCTGGAGGGTGGCGGTGGCCAGCATGTCGTTGGGCGGACGATCGAAGGCATTGACGTAGGCCATGGCAATCCAGGGGTTCAGTTCATTGCCGTTCTTTCGCCAGACCTGGGTGAGTCGGTTCTGGAATCCGAGGCTGCGGGTCTCGTTGGTCTCCAGGCTGGTCAGGGTCACCAGATTCGCCAGATTCAACAGGCTCGCCCGCGGATCTCCATAGAGCGGTGCTGTGGGCGTCGGATACTCCAGAGCGATCTTCGCGGCTGCTTCGTACTTTTTAGTGTAGCGACCCGGGTTGGCGGAGGCGCCGGCGCGGAGGATGGCCGCCCGCAACAGCGGCGTGACAAACTCCAACTGTTGCTTCCCGTCGGTGATCCGCCAGTCGTCCTGTTCGAGTCGCACGATGATCTGATCGATCAGGTTGCTCGCCCGCTGTCGGATCCGGGGTTCCCGGATCCGTTTGTGAACGGTCGCCAGTCCGAGGATGACCGCCGAGTAGGTCTCGCGGGATGCTCCGCCGATCCAGACCTGGCCGGCGCTTCCAGGCTGGGCCAGTCGTCCGAACCCAGGCCGGTCCGGATCTTCGCCCCCGATGCCGGCATAAGTTGCCTTGTACAAGGGGTCGGAGGCGCTGGCAGCGAAGGCGGCGAGGTGACCGTGGCGGCCGGAGACGGTGGCAATGTTTTCGAGGCCGGTGAGGGAATCGCGGATCCGTTCGAGAGCCTGAGGCTTCAGATCAACCGAGAACCAGTAGGCCATCGCGGTCAGGTAGAAACCGGTCAGGCCGGCGCTCGATTCCAGGGATTCATAGGCCACCGACTGGGTGCGCGTGGCATCGGTGTAACGACGCGAGACGATCAATCCCCCCACCAGATGGTCCTTCGGGATCTCGGCCTGGTAGCCATCGGCCTTGAGACGCAGTGCGGTCAGTTCGTTGGAGTTCGCTTCGATCCATCGACCGCTGAAGCGGCCGCGGCCGGCGCTCTCGAGAAAGGTCAACTGCCGATCGGTCAACTCCGGCGCGGTCTGCGCCGACGCTTGACCCGCAAGGAGCAACCCCAGGGCGACCCAGCAGAGCCATCCGACGCTGGGGGCCTGGAACTTCGGAAGGATCGACACGAACATGGGCGGGATCATGGGCCGACGCGGGCTTGCGGGGAAGGGTGTTGAACCGGCGCGTCCGGTTGGGCGCATTACGACACTGCTCCCCATTGCGGGAAGCGGGTTCTCGGGCCTTGCCGGGAAAATCCTGGGGGCGCGGCCGTCCCCGGCCGCTTGGGGGGCAGGGAGGAGAGAGGCGGGCGAGGACGTCCGCGGTCCCAGGAGGGGCAGTGTCAAGTTGCACCCCCCGGTTTCCGTTCCCAGGCTGCGTGGCGCGTGGCAATGCCCTCGCGATTGAAGTCGGCCTCGAAATCGGTGATCACCGCCAGCAATTCGACGGGTTCCGTCACCGGTTGGAACAGGGGTTGGGCGTTCCCGACCTCGACCATCTGTTCGAAGTAACTGGCGTCATCGGTCCGCACGGAGAAACGCCCTCCCGGCTGAAGCGCCCGGGCGGCCAGGCGGGTGAATCGTTCGTTGATCAACCGCCGCTTCCAGTGCCGTCGCTTCGGCCAGGGATCCGGGAAGTACACGTGCAAGGCGGCGAGCGAAGCGGGTTGGATCATCCATTCCAGCACGTAGGCCGCCTCCAGTCGGAGCGCCCGCAAATTGGTCAGACCCAATCGTCGGCCCTTGCGGTCGATCTTCCGCAAGCGTCCCAGCAGACGTTCCACCCCGAGGAAGTTTCGTTCCGGATGCAGCGCGGAATAACGGAGCAGAAAGGAACCGTCCCCGGCGCCCAGTTCCAGTTCCACGGGTTGGCTGGACGGAAAACAGGCAGCAAAGTCGATCCGGTTCAGGATGTCCGGCGGCAGGATCAAGGTCTCCCCGGCCGGGGGAGTCCCGGGGGCGTGGGGAGGGAAGAAACGGGCGAGGACGCCCGCGCTCCCAGGAGGGGCCGTGTCAGAATTTGCCTCCGCGGCCTGGAGGGCCGGCGGGGTGGGCGCCACAGGGGGCGTGAGGTCTTCCATGTGCCCCGTGACTTCAACCCGGTCCGGGGATCCGCTCAAGCACTGACCAGCAGTCCGAGCGAAGCCGTGTAGGCGTGGAAGAAGCTTCGTCCCCCCACGGGCCCGATCTCGCCATTCGCGGTGCCGCCGGCCACCACCAGTGGGCCGAGATGTTCCTGGATCAGTCCGGCGTCGTGGCTTGGCACCCCGAAGAATCCCGCCCCACGACCCGCGCAGGTCCAGAGGACTCCGCCGAAGACCCGACGCGACCCGAGCAACCCGCGGGTCCGTTCGAGGACGCGGGTCAGGTCGAGGGTGGCCGCGGCGGAATCCCGGCGTTGGAACTGGATGGTCTGGCCGGTGCGCGGCTTTGCTCCCACGGCGAGGGCTCCGGCGCGGGGATCGGCACCGATGAGTTGGCGGACGAGGAAATCACCGGGTTGAAACTCATCCCGGTATTCGTCGCAGGCGAAGCCAACCATCATGTTGTCGTGGCAAAGGCGTTGTTCCTCCGCACTCAGGCCGTTGTAGGTCTCCACCAGCACCGAGTAGGCGGGGCGATTGCCGATCCCCAGGATGAAATTCCGTTCCGCCCGGGTGATGGTCCAGGGTTCGCCGATGGGACGGCAGCCCTGCGAGATCACCGGCAGGATCGCTGCGCCGCCCCCGACTGACACGGCCACGGTGCCTTCGTGGTGGACGGTGCCGTCGAGGAAGAGGGTGCAACTCCGCTCCTCGGCGATGCCGGTCGCCAGCCCTCCGACAATCGGGATGCCGGGATAAGCCTGGTTCCATGCACGCAGCCAAGCCTCGTTGTTGGTCTGGAACGGGTCGGCGAAGATCATCCAGCCACGGGATGCCGCGGGTTCGACGCCCGTGAAGCGATGGCAGTCCGACGGTTCCGAAATCCGCTCCAGATCCTCGTCACGGACATGGACGGCCCGGAGGCGTGCGCCGGGGAGATCATACAGGGCGAGAACGAAACCGCTGGCATCCGGCAGTTCCAAGCCGCCGCTGGTGCCACCGGCGGCGGTGGATCCGACCAGCAGGGGAATGCGGGCTTCGAGTCGGAGGGTTTCGAGCAGGGAATCCCACGGAGCCGCGAATTGCGGGGAAACAAAGAGCACCCCGAGACTCACCGAGGGTGCTGCCAGCTGCCCCCGCAGCGTCCTGGCCCAGGCCGCGACGGAGGGTTCGTCCCATGGACCCTCGTACGTTGCCACCACGGCGTGCGCAGACCGCATGGGCAGACGCTACCGTTCTGCGGGAGGAGGGCAAGGCACTGTCAAATCGGAGTTGGCGAAGTGGGCCGGCTTCCGGACACTGGCCGCACGCATGAAGAAGAAGACGGCAGTTCAATCGCAGGAGCGCACCTACTCGTCGATGGTCGTGGATGGCATCGAGCGGGCTCCGAGCCGCGGGATGCTCTACGCCACGGGATTCAAGAAAGAGGACTTCAAGAAGGCCCAGGTGGGTGTGGCTTCGACCTGGTCGATGGTCACCCCCTGCAACATGCACATCGACCAGTTGGCGGTGAGCGTGGCCATGGGGATCAATGACGCCGGCGGCAAGGCCGTCGTCTTCAATACCATCACCATCTCCGATGGCATCTCGATGGGGACCGAGGGCATGAAGTACTCGCTGGTGTCGCGCGAGGTCATCGCCGACTCGATCGAGACCGTGGTGGGCTGCCAGGGCTTCGATGGCTTCGTCGCGATCGGCGGTTGCGACAAGAACATGCCGGGCTGCGTGATGGCCATGGCGCGGTTGAATCGTCCTTCGATCTTCGTTTACGGCGGAACGATCCTGCCGGGCACCTACGGCGGCAAGGATGTCGATCTGGTCAACATCTTCGAGGCGGTGGGCAAGAACGCCGCCGGCAAGTGTTCCGCCGAAGAGGTCGAGGCCATCGCCGAGGTCGCCATCCCGGGTGCCGGTTCCTGCGGGGGCATGTACACCGCCAACACCATGGCGTCGGCTATCGAAGCGCTGGGGTTGAGCCTGCCGAATTCTTCGGCCCAGGCCGCCATTTCCAACGAGAAGACCAACGACTGCGAACTCGCCGGTGCGGCGGTGATGAACCTCATCCGCCGGGGCATCCGACCCCGCGACATCCTCACCAAGGAAGCCTTCGAAAACGCCATGACGCTGGTCATCGCCCTGGGCGGTTCGACCAACGCCGTCATGCACCTGATCGCCATGGCCCATTCGGCCGGGGTGAAGCTCACCATCGACGACTGGACCCGCATCGGTCGCAAGGTGCCGGTGCTCGCCGATCTGAAGCCCAGCGGCAAGTACGTGATGGCCCGCCTCGTCGAGATCGGCGGCACGGTGCCTCTCATGAAGATGCTGCTCGACGAAGGCCTGTTGCACGGCGACGCCCTGACCGTCACCGGCAAGACCATGCGCGAGAATCTCAAGAAGGCACCGCGTTACCCCAAGGGACAGGACATCGTCCGGGGCTTCGACAATCCCATCAAGTCCAGCAGCCATCTGGTGGTGTTCCGCGGCAACCTCTGTCCGGGGGGCGCGGTCGGGAAGATCTCGGGGAAGGAAGGCCTCCACTTCAGTGGCAAGGCCATCGTGTTCGAGAACGAGGAGAGCGCCCTGCAGGGCATTCTCAACGGCAAGGTGAAGCCCGGCCACGTGATCGTGATCCGTTACGAAGGACCGCAGGGCGGCCCCGGCATGCGCGAAATGCTTTCACCCACCTCGGCCATCATGGGCAAGGGCCTGGGCAAGGAGGTCGCCCTGATCACCGATGGCCGGTTCTCCGGGGGTTCCCACGGGTTCGTCATCGGGCATGTCAGCCCTGAGGCCTTCGCCGGCGGTCCGCTGGCCGTCGTCAAGAACGGCGACGCGATCCGCATCGATGCCGAGCGCCGGGCCGTCACGCTCGAGATCCCCGCGGCTGAACTCGACGCGCGCCTGCGCAAGTGGAAGCAGCCCAAACCCCGCTACACCCGTGGCGTGCTGGCCAAGTATGCGTCCACCGTGTCGTCAGCGTCGCTCGGCGCGGTGACCGATCTTCAATTCTGAGGGCCATGAAATCCCAACCCTTGGGCGGTTCCGCCCTCGTTGTTTCACGTCTGGCTTATGGATGCTGGCGATTGAACGGATCCGAGGGCTCAGCACCGCCTTCAGATGGTTCCGCCACCGGCAAGCGTGCCGTGCACGCCGCTCTGGATGCCGGGTACACCTTCTTCGATCTCGCCGACATCTACGGCGGGGGCGAGTGCGAGCGGATCTTTGGCGAAGCCCTCCGGGAACGTCCCGGGGTCCGCGAGCGGATCGTGGTGGCCAGCAAAT
>JBDNHZ010000251.1:0-8572 GCA_041688515.1 Verrucomicrobiota bacterium | reverse complement strand
GTGTGGAAATGGATCTGGTGGCCGGCACGGCCAGAATGTGACTCGAAGAAACCGATGATTTCGAACTGCCACAGGTGCAAATGACAGGCGCCGAGGGGGAGCAAGAGCCCCTTCGGCACGCCGGTTTGTGCCGTGAGAAGTCTACGAACCGCTCTCACCGGTTCCCCATCCCCATCCCCCTATGCAGATGAATCAGCCCTGCCCCCCATCCGTCAACAGTCGTAATAGAGATGGAACTCGTACGGATGCGGCCGCAATCGCAGCGCATCCTGTTCTCGCCGCTTCTGCTCAACCCACATGTTGAGGAAGTCCCGGGTGAACACATCGCCCCGGAGCAGGAATTCATGGTCCGCTTCCAGGCAATCAAGGGCCTCGCCCAGGCTGGCAGGAACCTTGGGCACGCGGTCGGCGTCTTCCGGCGGCAACTCGTAAATGTTCTTGTCCAAGGGTTCCCCGGGATCAATGCGGTTCAGGATCCCATCCAGCCCCGCCATCAACAGGGCTGAATAGGCGAGGTAGGGATTCGCTGCCGGATCCGGTGGTCGATACTCGATCCGCTTGGACTTCGGTGACTCGCTGAAGGTGGGAATCCGGATCGCGGCAGATCGGTTTCGGGCGCTGTAGGCCAGATTGACCGGCGCTTCGTACCCGGGAACGAGACGCTTGTAGGAGTTGGTCGTGGGATTGCACAGGGCGCAAAGCGCGCGGGCATGCTTCAGAATGCCCCCAATGTAATTCAACGCCATCGGACTCAACCCCGCATACTCTTTCCCAGCGAACAGGGGCTTTCCCTTGTTCCACAGTGATTGATGGGTGTGCATGCCAGACCCATTGTCCCCGAAGAGGGGCTTCGGCATGAAGGTCGCGGTCTTGCCATGCTTCCGGGCCACATTCTTGATGATGTACTTGTACAACATCATCGTGTCCGCGGTCTTCAACAGCGTGTTGAACCGGAAGTCGATCTCCGCCTGGCCTGCCGTCGCCACCTCGTGGTGCTGGCGCTCCACCACGATCCCAAGCTGCTCCATCACCAGACACATCTCCGTCCGGAGATCCTGCTGGGTGTCCAACGGAGCCACCGGAAAGTACCCCTCCTTGTGACGGATCTTGTAGCCGAGATTTCCGCTTCCTGGACCCGAAATCTCATCTCGACCGCTGTTCCAGGGGGCCTCCCCGCTGTCGACCTCGTAGAAGCAGCCATTCGCACGATGGTCGAACCGGACACTGTCAAAGACGAAGAACTCCGCCTCAGGTCCGAAAACAGCCGTGTCCGCCACCCCAGTTCCCCGGAGATACTGCTCCGCCCGAAGGGCAATCCCACGCGGGTCCCGGGAGTAGGCTTCCTTCGTTCCCGTCTCCGCGATGTTCGCGATGATGGAGAGGGTCGCCACCGCACAGAACGGGTCGACAAATGCCGTCGTGGGATCCGGCATCGCCAGCATGTCCGACGCCTCGATCGACTTCCATCCACGGATCGAAGAGCCGTCGAACCCGAAGCCCTCCTCGAATACCTCCTCAGTCAATTCGCTCATCGGCACGCTGAAGTGCTGCCAACTGCCGAACGTGTCGACGAACTTCACGTCGACCATCCGGATTGTCGCCTTCTTGGCTAGGGCGATGACTTCCTTGGGGGTGCTCATGGGATCGGGTCAGTTTACATACTCCCGAGGATCCGTGATTCGGCCCGCCACCGCGCTGGCGGCCACCGTTGCAGGACTCGCGAGGAAGATCTGCGATTCCTTGTGTCCCATGCGCCCCGGGAAATTGCGGTTTGTCGCACTGATGCACTTCAGCGGGGTGTTCATGCGGCCAAATGTGTCCACCGGTCCGCCAAGACAGGCGGCACAACCGGCGTTCTCGGTCATCTGAACCCCGGAGCCAACCAGGATCTCCCACACCGTCTGGTCACCCCAACGTGTCGTTTGCAGGTCATGCACGATCTCCGGCGTCGCAGGCACTCCGAAGGTGTCGATGACGACCCGGCGTCCCCGGACGATGCGCGCGAACTCCACGAAATCGCTGGTTTTTCCGCCGGTGCAGGAACCGATGTACGCCCGATCCAGCTTCACATCGGTCATCTCCTTGGCCTTCTTCCGTTGGCCCGGGTCAGGATGGCAGGCCACCGTTGGCTCCAATTGATCCAGGTTGATCACCGCCTCATGGACAAACTTCTGCGATGCGTCTGCCTCCACCGGCTCGTACGCCCGCTTGGTTCCATTCAGACGGGTTCGCGACTCGATGTACTCCGCCGTCCGCGAATCGAACGGAAAAATCCCATTCTTGCCGCCAGCCTCGATGACCATGTTGGCAATCGTCATCCGATCATCCATCGAGAGGCTCGCCACCCCTGACCCGTCGAATTGCATCGCCCGGTAGGTGGCCCCGTCAAACCCGATCTCGCCAATCACGTGAAGGATGATGTCCTTCGCCATGACCCCCGGCTGCAAGCGACCCTCAAACCGGAAGCGCATGGTCTCGGGAACCTTGAGCAACAACTTCCCCGTCCCCATGACGAAACCGGCGTCGGTGTTGCCAATGCCAGTGGCGAATTCATTGAAGGCGCCTGCCATGCAGGTGTGTGAGTCGGTCCCGAAGAGGATCTCGCCCGGTCGCGTATGACCCTTCTGGGGCAAGGCGGCGTGGCAGACACCGGCGTAGTTCGAACCGTACTGCTTCTTCAACAACCCTTTGCCGGCATCGAACTTCCAGTGCCCCTGGGGATCGTCGATGACGTCGTAGAAATACGGCAGCTCCTGCTCCCGGGCGAAATCCCGAAGGATGTCCACATTCCGGTTCGACTTCGAATCCGCGGTAAAAATGTAGTGGTCAGGGATGATCACCACCCGCTGGCGATCCCAAACCTTTGCCTGCTGCCCGAACTCCCGCTTGAACACCCCGATCGTCCCGGGTCCGCACACGTCGTGCGTCATCAATACGTCTGCATTCACCCAGATGTTGTCGCCCGCGCTCACCTGCGCCTTGCCCGCCGCACGCGCCAGGATCTTCTCCGTCAAAGTCATGGTTTTGGAATCTAGCGGACCTGCCGGGGGCGGCGCAATCCCCGTAAGACTTCCCCGCGCCGTGGAAAAAACCTCCTTCCCTGTGGATCCGCGCTTGGACTCCTCACCCGCTCGTCGATATTCTCTGACCCATGTTTTCGCACGTGGTCATTTTCTGGGCGGATCCCGCCAATCCCACCGCCGCTGATCAACTCCTGGCCGGATGCCACGAGTATCTGAAGGACATCCCCGGGGTGATCCAGTACCACGCGGGCAAGATGGTGGGAAGCCACCGCCCCGTCGTCGACCAAAGCTATCAGGTCGCCTTGAACCTGATTTTTCCCGACAAGCAGGCTCAGGACGACTACCAGATCCATCCGCGCCATGTGGAGTTCGTCGAGAAGGTCTTCAAGAAGGTCTGCGTCAAAGCCACCATCTACGACTTTTCCTGAACGGCGTCTAAGGCGCCTGGGCCGGGACCGACCAGCGTCCAACCCCGTCGGCACGGGCTCTGCGTTCCGTCGCCCTCAACCGGTATTGCTCTCGAATGGGCAGTACCCGCGTCTCTGCAAACTTCACGCCGCAGCGCCCGTCCTCCACCAGACGCAGCAGGACACTGTTGGACTTCTCCAGGTAGAAGTATCCCAGGCCCGTCCGCATCGCATTGGTGATGGTCAACGCGAATTCTACCGGCCGCCCTTCGACGTTAGTTCTCAGGTGGCGGCGTGTCTCGGCCCCGAATCGAATCCCTTCGATGCCAAGCGGAGGCCCGTTGGTCTCACAGCCCTGCAGACCCAGATTCCAAACGATCCCGTCGTCCGCCCGAAACTGTACGATCGATTCACCGAGAACCCGGACCACCTTCCCGGACATTCGAGGCAGAGGAGCGGGGCTCGACCAGTTTGCATCCCGCCAGATCACGAAGTAATCCACCAACGGACGCGCCTGCTCCCGCTGGAACCACAGGGCCACCCCGGCACCCAGCCAGCAAGCCCACACAAACGCCCGGAGACAACGGTTCAGAAAGTGGAACATATCAGATGTCCTCCTTTTCGCCGGAGCCACCAGAAGCTCCTTCTTTTCCTGGCCCTCCACCGAAAAGCTGGATCCGCGCATTCCGCTTCGGCAGCGGCATCGGCGGCGCCGCGGGGAGCGTCATCAGTCCGGGCTCCGGTGCCGGTTCCCTTAGATGAGACATCAACGACAGGTTCACTTCCGCCTGCTCATGGGTCCCAGGATCCACTTGATGGCGAAGGCGGAGGGTTTCGTGAGCACGGACACAGTTGGCAACATTGTTGAACCGCCAGACTTCGCGGGCAAACACCCGCTCCAGCCACGATCCCGCCCGGGCATTGTTCATTCCGACCACGAACGCGGCCGGCAGATCGGGATGCCGGACTGCCGCGACAAATGCCGCCAGCAGCGACATCCGTCGCCACCCTCGGGCCTCGCAACGGCGGGCAAACCGGATCAGCCAGGTGCGATCCTCGGACACAGATCCGTCGGTCATCAAACCCGTCATGGGTCCGGCCACGATGCGACCCAGGACCGGTGCCCAGCTCAGACCCGCGAGCAATCCCACGACGACTGAGAGCGCAAACCTCCCAGCGTTGTTGAGGTCGTCGTTGAGATTTGCCGATGCTTCACGCGCCGATTCCACCATCAACCACAGAAACAGCGCCGTGAAAAAGGTCCGGAACAGGGTCAACATGCCTAAGCCTTTCGCTCAAGGATGGGTTGAGACGTCACGATTCCCCTTAACGCAAGATCCAGACGATGCCGATTCACCGCATACTCCCGCGCCGTTTCGGCGGAGATCAGCCCGGCAGCCATCAACTCCTGCAGGTATTGGTCAAAGGTGTGCATGCCGATGTGGTTTGAGGCTTCGACGATTCCTTCCAGCAGGGAAAGTCGGTTCTCTCGAATCGCCTCTTGAACCCCCGCATCCCGTTTGAGGATCTCAAGGCAGGGAGTACGCCCCGCCGCCAGATTGGGCACGAGTCTCTGGCAGACGATGGCGATGAGATTCCGGGCCAGCAACGCACTGATAGCCCCCTGCTCCGTCGACGGATAGTGCTCCAGCAGTCTACCGATAGCCTGCGCTACGGAATCCGCATGGAGCGTGCTCACCACCAGATGCCCGGTCTCTGCCGCCTGCATCGCCGCCCAAATGCTCTCTCGGTCCCGGATCTCACCGACGAAGATGACATTCGGATCCTGCCTCATCGCGTTCCGGATGCCGTCCGCAAAGCTCGCCGTATCAATCCCCACTTCCCGCTGCTCGAAATGCGATCGGGCATCTTCAAAGAGGTGTTCGATCGGATCCTCAATCGTGATAATCCGGGCCGCCCGCTCCTCTGCCAATTGCTGGAGCATGGCTCTCACGGTCGTGCTCTTCCCCTGACCGGTGGGACCTGTGACAAGAATAAGGCCGCGCATCGAGCGTATCATTTCTCCCAGACTCTCCGGAAGTTGAAGATCCACCAAGCGGTGCCGCTGCTGAGGCACCACGCGAAATGAAAACGACTGGCCGCCCCGTTGCCTGCTGAAGTTGGCGCGATAGCGGACTGCGCCATGCTCAAAGCTCGCGTCCACTTCCTGATTGTCTAATACCCGTGCTCTCAGTCCATCAGAGAAGGCCTCGGCAAACCATCCACGCAGTTCATCATCATCGGGCACACCAACCTCAACCTTTGGCACTTCTTCCAGGCGTCCTATCACCCGGACCACAAACCCCGCCCCTGCACGCCCGTGGACATCCGATGCCCCGCGAGCCTCCGCCCATGTCAAGAGGCGGGAAATCCGAGAATCCTGTGGCACACGCTCCATTGGAACAAGCTAGGGGCCCCCCGTCTCAACGACAACCACCCATTGCCACGACCCTCTGGAACACTTCCGCAGTCAATCCCATCACACTCAATCGCGATTGACGGATCAAGGGCATGTCCCGGGTCATCGGATCCACTTTCAATTGGTCCAGCGTCACCGCTCCCACCAGAGCCTTGTCCGGCACCAGATCCACCGCCCACCAATCTCCCTCGCCCGCCGTAGGGTCCGGGTAGGCCTCCCGCTCCACCCGAGCGATGCCGACCACCTTCTTCTCGGACACGCTGTGGTAATACAATACGGGATCCCCCCTTTTCATCGCGCGCAGCGAATTGCGGGCCTGAAAATTGCGAACCCCCGTCCACGCCGCGCGCCCATCCTCAACAAACGTCGCCCACGAGTAAGCCTCCGGTTCCTGCTTCACCAGCCAGTACTGCTTTGCCATGCCACAAGCATGGGCTCTCGCGATTCGGGACGCCAGCGGGCGCGCGTCCCCTGCCAATCACCCATCGGACCCAAGGGCGCTTGGATCGTCAGCCAAGCCCCGTCCGAACTTGCAGCCGATCCGCCTGACGGGAACCCAGCACCCGCAAGGCCTCCCGAAGCCGCGCGCCCAACCCCCGGGCTGTTCCAATCGACTGTCCGGTAACTAGAATTCGATTCTCAAAATCATCCAGTCGCACCGTGAGCACTGGGCCCAACTGCCTGCCAAAACCTGCCCATGTCAGGGGCCAGTCTCCGTTCTTACGAGGGATTTGGTTCAAGATGGCCACCCCACCCAAGGACAACCTTTCAGCCATCAGTTGGGGCAGTACATCCCAACTGACCTCAGGCTTGAAGACGTCACCGGCAAGCGGCACCGAAAGATCTTCCACCAGAACCGAGAAGTCCCTTTGCTGCGACCGGAGCCAGTCAACCGCATCACCGTGATGCCAGTTCACCGGTCCTGCCCACCCACAGCAGTGCCTCACGAAAAGCTCATGGCTCACCCAATCGAGATCCACGGCTTCGACCAAACCGGAAAAGCCTAGCCGCCGGAGCGGAGCCATCATCCCGCCACCCGCAAACCCGAGAATCCCCACCCGTCCAGCCGGCCCTGCCACGGCAACCAAGGCTGCAAGAACGTCGAAAATGCTGTGGGTGGGACCCGGCTTAAGCCGAATCTCGCTGATCACCACTCCATGCTGACTCAAACGAAGCCCGCCCCGCGTTGGTTGAACATCCATTTTCTGTCTATTCAGCAAAACCTATGAAGCGCATGCAGCTCGAAATCAAACACCTACAAATAACGAAGGTGAGAAACTGACTCATGCCTTGGACTCCTGGAAGATCTCATCCGGTCGATCACTCGCCCTGACAATTCGGCCGCCATCGTAGACCTCGGAGACCCGACCCTCCACCCATCGTCGGAGCCGATAGACCGTGCCGAATGGAAAGTCCGGGGGTGCCATTCCTTGACCTCCAACGGTCTCGCCGCCAAGCCGGACGCTGTTCGCCATCCATGCAGAAAGGGTCAAATGATACGGATTCCGCCGCACTTCCCCCACGTGGAACGTCAACGCTGTGATCAGGTCCGTAAGATCGTCTTCCGAGACCTCCACCAAAAGGTTTGGAGAATAGTTCTGTCCCCAGAATTCGGTCTCTACCAGGAAGGTGCTGAACCGATCTCCAAGCACGGCCAACGCGTCCATCACCAAGTAATGCACCCCTATGTGCGTGCCGTTCCAATCCTGAATGTGTGGAAAAAGGATCGCCGCTGGTCTCACTCGTTGAAGGATCTCTACGATCGAATTCACCTTCGCACTCCAACTAACAGGATCACCCAATCTCGTCTGCGGTGAAACCTTCTCCAAACCGCATTCGCCAATTCGCTCCAGCCCAAATCCAAGATAGTCACACGCCCCCACAACCTCCTCCCATCGGGCCGCCTGCCGATCCCGTTTGCTACCCTGCGTCACTGCGACATTCACCACGTCCCATCCGCACTCCACCTGCAACCGAACCGCGAGACCACCCACGATGCACTCGTCGTCCGGATGGGGTGCAAAAATCATGACCACTGGCGCGCCAGCCAAGGGCGATGCACGACGCCTGGGCTCGAAACCGCCCAGCGCCATCGACTTCCCCTCGCGAATCGACCTCGCATGATTCGCCACAAACTCTCGATACGGGTTCATTCCTAAGCGAATCCAAACCCAGATCCAATCCCAATGAAAGACCCCATAGCTCGAACTCTTCGAAACTCTGCTCCGAAAGGATTCAGCGAGACGAGATCCGGGTTATCTGTGCGACCGTTGCCTTCGGAATGGGGATCATCAAACCAAACGTAAGATTCGTCATTCATCATGACCTTACCAAGAACATCGAAGGCTACCACCAGGAAACAGGGCGGGCCGAACGCGCTGGCCTGCCGGCAGAATGCATCCTCCTCTTCTGCGCCGCCAACGTGGCAAAGCAAACCTGCTTCATCGACGAAAAAACGGACGAACCAGAACGCAGAATCCCAAGGCAACAACTCCAGCAAATGGTCCATTACGCTGAAAGCGCCCAATGCCGCCGCTCGACGTTGCTCGCGTACTTGAGCGAATCACACCTAAGCTCTGGTTGAAGCCGCTGCGCGGGGGGCTTCGCCGGAGTGGACGACAGGTTCGTCCCGGAGCACCTGCTCCGGGTGGATGAAACATCCAACGCAACGACGGCAAAAGTTCATCAATCAGCTCACCCCTCGCAAACTCGCCGCACGCACG
>JBDNHZ010000250.1:0-13594 GCA_041688515.1 Verrucomicrobiota bacterium | reverse complement strand
CGGCCCGAGGGGTAGCTGCCGAGGTGACGAGGCGGACCGTAGACGAAGCAAAGCATGGGAGCATCCGCCTCCTCACGTCGGCAGCTACGAACGGCCCGAGGGGTAGCTGCCGAGGTGACGAGGCGGACCGTAGACGAAGCGGATCTGCCGTGGGTCGCCGTGGCCGGACTCGTCCTGGCCGCCGTATTCGTGGGAGTGGCGCAGATCGCCATGACCCACGGCTTCGGCCTGCTCTCGGTGGCGACCGGGTCATCCATCCAGATGATCCTGCCCGTGGTGACCGCGCTCGGTGGGATCGCGTTGTTCGGGGAACATCTCAGCGTGATTGAAGTCATCGGCGGAACCACAACCCTGGGCGCGACCTGGCTGGCGGTTCGGCCGGCCGCGGTTCGCCTGAAAGCCGCAGGTCGTTGATTCACCGAGCGAGGAGTTGCAAGGCCCGGTCCGACCTACAGCAACTCGCCCGTCTTCCCAGATCCCGGTTCCGGAATGCACCAGTCGATCGGCGCAATGCCGGCTTCGGCCAGATGCCGGTTGGCGGCGGAGAAACAGCGGCAGCCGAGGAACAGGCGGGCCGAGAGGGGCGAGGGATGGGCGCAGGCGATGATCCGGTGGGGTTCCGCTGGAATCAGCGGAATCTTCTTCTTCGCATCGTTTCCCCAGAGCAGAAACACGACGCGTTGGGGGAGTCGGGTGACTTCGCGAATGACGGCATCGGTGAAGGTTTCCCATCCGCGCCGGCGATGTCCTCCGGCATCGCCCGCGGGGACGGTGAGCACGGTGTTGAGCATCAGCACCCCCTGTCGCGCCCAGGATTCGAGGTGGCCATGGGACGGGATCCGACAGCCCAGACCGGCGTGGAGTTCCTTGTAGAGGTTCCGAAGGGAACCCGGGATCGGTCGGACGTGCGGCTGAACCGAGAAACACAGCCCGTGGGCATGGCCGGGAGTCGGATACGGGTCCTGCCCCAGGAGCACCACCTTCACCCGCGATGGCGGCGTCAGTTCGAGCGCGCGGAGAAGGTGGCCCGGCTCCGGCAGGATCTGCTGGCCGGCCGCAGCCGCCTGATCGAGGAAGCGATCCAGGTCGCGGAAATAAGGGCGGACCGACTCGTTCCCGATCAGCGGGACCCAGGCGGTGGGAATGGGCGGAATCATGGAAGCCGCGCCGCGTCGCACCCGGTCGTCAGGCGGTGACTTCCTCGGGAGGGTTTTCGCTGGGGACGGGTTCCTCCCCCTTGTCCGCGGGAGATTCGGAAGCGGTCAGCTTGCAGGAAGCGGTGAAAAGGGCCGTGAAGAGACCCCCGCTCAGCAGGCTGTTCCGGAAGAAGGTCCAGGTCTCAGGATAACCCCCGGTGCCCTTGGTCAGGGCAGTGATCCAGCCGTCCAGCGTCTTGACGTACTCCACATTGCGGAACGGATTGATCCACCAGGCCGCTGTGTTGGTGATCAGGTAGAACAGCAGCGCTCCGAATATGCCTCCCGCCAGAAGACTGAGCCAGCGGCTGGACGGTTGGAAACGGCGGCCGAGCCCGAAGATCACGGCGTAGGCGGCATACTGTCCGGCGAGATAGAGCCATCCTCCCGGCGTGAAGACCTCGTAGCCCTGACCGAACTGGTACCAGGCGTTCAGCCCCAGATCCGTGGCGAACAGGATCCCAAAGGTGACCCCCGCGCCCATCCGTCCACGCAGATAGACCCCCGCACAGAACATCAGCGCGTAGGCGGCACTGAAGTTCGGGGGCATCAAGCCGGGCCAACGCGACGCTGCGAACAGCACCACGAACAGCCAGGGCAACAGACGATGGACAGTCTCCCGCACGGCCGCGAAGCCTACGGAGGCCCCGGGGGGGCGCAAGGACTCTCCCAGCTCGGCCCTTCAGCCCCTCAGCCGGGCGCATCTTGACCCTACCCCCGCGGCGTTACGCGATCCGGGAGGGCGATCACACTTTGCAAAGTGTGATCGAGGTCGGGGCGTCGTTGAACGCGGGCGTCCCCGCCCGCCTCCATCCTCCCCGAAACGGTCCCGCCGTGCGGGACCGCGCCCCCAGGCCCCGTCCCGGGCCTTCTACTGCCTGATCACCCGGAAGAATTCCGTCCCCGTCGATTCCGGCTGGAACCAACTCCCGGTCCGTCCAGGAAACGTGGCTCCTCCGAGGGGGAACCACGGCCCCTGCGGAGTCGCAGCCCGTTCCACGTCATAGCGCCGGTCGGCACTGGCCGGCCACGC
Source organism: Verrucomicrobiota bacterium (assembly GCA_041688515.1). Classification (GTDB taxonomy): domain Bacteria; phylum Verrucomicrobiota; class Verrucomicrobiia; order Limisphaerales; family UBA9464; genus UBA6176. The sequence goes on along the minus strand of JBDNHZ010000250.1, from coordinate 11,365 downwards.
GATCCGCACGCGCGCGTTCTCCACCCGGAAGAGTTCCGTTGCCAACGGGCGATCCGAAATCAAGGGCGATTGTCCCAGGAAAGCTTCCGCGGCATTCGACCAACCATCGGCATCGGGATCGTCCGCTCCCCCCTGCGCAAGGCCTTTCAGTTCGCGGCGCTCCCAGCCGTCGTCGAGTCCATCGGCATCGGCATCGACGATCGGAACGCCGTGCAGGATGAGCTCGGTCTCGGTGACCACCCCGGTCATCCCGCTTGCCTCGTCGGTGACGTCCACCGTCCAGATCCCGATGGAGCCTTCGAGGAGATGCCGTTTCGACGAGTACCACCATTCGTCGATCATGGAGGTGGTCTGGGTCCCGGCCCGGTGCAGCACCGACCGGGTTCCCCCGGGGGAACGGAGCGTGATGCGCAGGTCTCCCATGCGGGGGTGCTGGATTTTGACCCGGACCTCCACCCAATCGAGGGACAGCGCCTCGGAGACGTCGTATTCGATCCGGGCGCTGATGAGTTCGATCCGGGCGGTGGCGGAGGGTTGACTGGCGGCGATGGATCGGAGGGTGGCTCCGTCGGTGTTGCCCACCAGCACCGCCGGGATCCGCGCGGTGTCGGTGGAAAGCATCAACAACCGTCCATTGCCCGCCTCGCTGTTGGCGATGATGACGGACCGGGCCCCGGCATCGGCCGCGAGACGGATCTTGTCGGCGAACTCGTTTGGAAGGCGCTGAAGCAAGGCCGCGGCACCCCCTACCGGTGCCGTGATGGAACCGGAGCCGACTCCGCCATCCACGAGCGGCAGATCGAGGGTGGGTTCGTCCGGGTGCATCCCGGTCCCGCCCGAGGCGGCGAAGGAGAGCGGGGGAGAACCTCCCGGCCGGGTCACGACCACGCGCAGGCCGTCGTCGGGGATGGGGAGCGGGTTCGTCCGGGAAAGACGCACGCTCTGGCGGGTCGCCGAAGGAAGGCGGAAGACCGGCCGACGCGCGAGTTCCACCAGAAGGCCTGGATCCGGCGTGCCGTAACCGACGTTGTGGCTGAAGAGCAGTCCCGCCCGATTGGTCGCCAGATCCGGATCGGTGAGATCGATCGGCCAGGACGCCAGCGCGAGGATGCGATGAAGATCCGCAAGGCCAAGGCCCGGCTGCGCGTCCAGTGCCAGTGCCGTCAGTCCCGTGATGATCGGCGTGGCGAACGAGGTCCCGGCCGCACTGCGCGATCCGTACAGGTAGTCGGCCAGTTCGCGTCCGGCCGACGCAATCCGGTTGTTCCCGGCGTCCCCGACGGGATCGAGCGTGAACAGTTGAGAGCCTTCAGAAACTTCTCCACCCGGGGCGGCCACCAGCAGGCAGGCACCGGGCGCGGAGTAACTGGCCACGAACCCATCGCGACGAAGACCCGCGACCGTGATGGCTCCGGGGAGGTTGGCGAAGCCGTCGAGGTTGGCGTCGCCCACGCCGCGACGTCCGAAATAGTTCCGGAACCGGGTGTTCCCGGCGGAGCGGACGTACACCGTTCCCAGGCCGCCGCGACCCAGGGTGACGGCATTCGACAGGGCGATGCGCTCCACCAGGGTGGGAACGAGGAAATCGAGGTCGGCATTGCCCCAACTGTGATTCTGGATCGGCACGACGTCGGTGCGGTACTCGAACGCCTGGGCGAGAGCTTCGGTCTCCGGGAGGTTATCGACGGAATCGAAGATGACCCATCCGGTGACCCGGGCCTGCGGGGCGGTGCCGCTGATGCCGATGGCGTTGTTGCCGCGGGCGGCGGCGATGCCGGCGACGGCCGTGCCGTGGTACTTGCTGCTGGTGGTGTGAGCGGAGTTGGTGGCGAGGGTGAACCAGTTGCGGGCCAGCGCAGGAACAAAGGCGGCCTGGAGATCCGGATGGGTTGAATCCAAGCCGTCGTCCACGATGGCGATGGTGACACTCGACGCCTGGGACACCGGCCAGGCCGACCGGAGTTCAAGCCCGGAGGAACGGGCCGGCGCTCCCGCCGCGCTCCGCGAAGGTTCCAGATGCCATTGCTGGGCGAAGTACGGATCGTTTGGGGCCGGGCCCCATTGGCTGTGGAGAACGGCATTGAATCGTCGGCGCGAGGGCGACGCCGCCTCGATCCGCGCGTCCCGCGAAAAAAGAACAGCGGCTAAGACCGCATCCCGGGCGGTGTCGAAGGAAATCACCACCGTCCGGTCATCCACCCGACGGGTGATCGGGCGTCCCAAGGGGGCGAGGACGGATTCGAGATCCCCCGGGGCAAGGGTTCGGAGCAGAAGCCGGTTCCCGAATTCGATCCGGCGTCCCGATTCCTTCTCCAGCACCGGCCAGAGCGAGGACGTTCCGGTGGCGGTCCCCAGCGGCAGATAGGTGTGGCGACCGGGTTCGCGAAGCTCCACGGAATCCACGACCGCGGCTCGGGCGAGCAAGGTGGCCGCCAGCACGATCAGGCCGGAGCCGATCCGGAGGGAACGCTTCACGGCCGGATCGTAGCCCGGGTCGGAGGAAGTTCCCAGCGGCCAGTCGCTGGACTCCAAGCTCGGCCCTCCCCTGAAATCGGGCTTGGTGCTCCGGCGGCTCTCGGGCATTCCTCGGGGACCGATCATGATCGCCCCGTACCTTGTCGAACCGAAGATCCTCCCCGTCCTGGACCCAGGCCTGCGTCCCGCCGTGCTCGCACGCCGTGCCTTCGATGCCGAAGCCACCGAAGACGTCCAGATCGCCCTCGAACAGGCGGACGGCTCGGTGTTCCGCTTCCAGATGCGGGTTCTTGCCGCGGGACATCCCCGGGCCGGAGCGAATGGATTCTTCCTGGAGCGCTACGTGAAATTCCTGCTCTGGGGCATCGGCGGTTGGCGGGTGTGGATCGATGGTCCCGCCGGTCTGGCCGAGGGTTTGGCCGCCCACTACCGCGATTCCGCCGTCGGCCGGTTTGATTCCGAGATCATCGGCGAACGGATCAACGATCATCCCATTTCGATCGCTGCCTCGAAAGACCAGCCATGGGCGCGCTCCACCACGGCACCCCTCGGCCGCAATCTGGCGGGATGCCGCATCGGTTTCGATCTTGGTGGTTCCGATCGCAAGGTGGCGGCGGTGCGGGATGGGCAGGTCGTCTTCTCCGAGGAGGTGGTCTGGGATCCGTACTTCCAGAAGGATCCGGCCTATCACCACGACGGCATCATGGAATCGTTGCGGAGCGCGGCGGCGCATCTACCGCGGGTGGACGCCATCGGCGGCAGTGCGGCCGGGGTTTACGTGAACAACCGGGTGAAGGTGGCCTCGCTGTTCCGCGGCGTTTCGAAGGAGGACTTCGAGAAGTCGGTGAAGAACCTGTTCCTCGACCTCCGGCAGGAATGGGGCGGCATCCCGTTCGAGGTGGTGAACGACGGCGAGGTGACCGCGCTGGCGGCGTCGATGTCCCTCAAGGTGAACTCGGTGCTCGGCGTGTCCCTCGGCACCAGTACGGCGGCGGGGTTCGTCACCGCCGACGGCAGCATCACCACCTGGCTCAACGAGCTCGCCTTCGCCCCCATCGACTATCGGTTGGACGGCCCCCGCGACGAGTGGAGCGGCGACCTCGGCTGCGGCGTCCAGTTCTTCAGTCAGCAGGCCGTCGGACGCCTCCTCCCCGCCTCGGGAATCGAGGTCGATTCCGGGCTGCCTTTGCCGGAGAAACTCAAGCACGTGCAGAAGTTGATGGCCGCCGGGGACGCGCGCGCCCGCTCCATCTACGCCACGATTGGCACCAGCCTCGGTTATGCCATCGCGCACTGGGCCGATTTCTATGCCATGGAACATCTGCTGATCCTCGGCCGGGTGACCTCCGGCGAGGGCGGCGCGGTCATCCTTTCGGAGGCGCGACGCGTGCTGGACCTGGAGTTCCCCGCCTTGTCGGAAGGACTGAAGTTCCATCTCCCCGACGAAAAGGAGAAGCGCCACGGCCAGGCCATCGCCGCCGCCAGCCTCCCTGCGTAGGGGCGCATTCTGACACTGCCCCCCCTGGGACCTCGGGCACCTTCGTCCGTAGCTGACGACGTGAGGAGGCGGACATCTTCGTGCTTCACCTGGTCTGGGATCCGCCTCGTTACCTCGGCAGCTACCCCCTGGCGCCATCCGTAGCTGACGACGTGAGGAGGCGGGGGTGGTGTCAACATTCGCCCCCTGCGGAGGCGACGAGGTCACGAGGCTCGCGCTCGGCCTCCGCCCGATGGTAATTTCACCGTCATGAATCGTCGGGCGTTTCTGGGGCGGGCTGCCGCGGCAGCGGGTGCAACCGGGGTGATCGGCGGGGCGACCGTCGAGGCGGCCTCGAAGCCGGTCGCCTTGCCCCGGATCAAGCTGGGCATCGCCAGCTATTCCTACTGGCACTTCAAGACCGAGCGCGTCCCGATCGAGACCGTGATCGACAAGGCCGCCGCGCTGGGAGTCGAGGGCGTGGACATCCTCCATCGCCAGATGGACATCCCGGAGAAGGAACCGCTGACATCCGATCACCGCGCCTACCTTGCCCGGCTCAAGCGGCATGCCTTCCGCAAGGGCATTGATCTGGTCGCCCTGTCGATCCATCAGGACTTCGTCGATCCCGATCCCGCCTTCCGCCGTCAGCAGGTGGAACACACCCTGAAGTGCATCGAGATCGCCTATGCGCTCGGTGTTCCCTGCATCCGGCTGAACTCGGGCCGATGGAACACCATTCAGTCCTTCGATGACCTGATGAAAGCGCGCGGCATCGAGCCGGTGTTGCCGGGGGTGAGCGAGGATCAAGGCTTCCGGTGGTGTCAGGAGTGCATTCAGGAATGCCTCCCCAAGGCGGCCGAGTGCGGCGTCACGCTGGCACTCGAAAACCACTGGGGCCTGACCCGCACTCCCGAGGGATTGCTCCGGGTCCTGGATGCCGTTCCGTCCCCGTGGCTGGGAGCCCTGATGGATACCGGCAACTTCCTGGAGCAGCCCTATCCGAAGCTCGAGCAGATCGCCGCCCGCGCCGTGTACGTCCAGGCCAAGACCTATCCGGGCGGAGGCGAGTGGTACACCCTCGACCTCAATTACCGGCGGATCGCGAAGATCCTGAAAGCGGCGGGTTATACCGGCTATGTGTCCCTCGAAATGGAAGGGAAACAGGATCCCGAAATCGCCGTGCCGAAGAGCATTGCGATGTTGCGGAAAGCCTTCGGGAACTGACCCCGGAGACGCTTCAGCGGATCACGTCGGCCTCGGTGAACACGGCCTTCCGCACCACGGTTCGCTCATCGGTGGTGAAGGAGACGTGGATGCGTCCGTCGCGGGTCTGGAGGGCCATCGGATATCCGTAGTCGCCGTTGGGATCGGATTGCAGGTCGAGCTGGTGAGGGAAGGTTTTCGCGCCGTCCGTCGAAAGGGCCACGGTCAGGGGGGAGCGGTTGGTGAAACTGTTGTTGTAAACCAACAGATGATGCCCGCTCTGGAGTCGCAGGAAATCCACAGCCGCATTCGGATTGGGAAACTCCGAGTCCACCCCCGCTGACCAGCTCTTCCCCGCGTCCTTCGATTCGGTCCGGACCAGCCAACCGTCGGGACGGCCGTTGTAATCGCCGCCCCGGCGACAGAACGCGACCAGATGATCCCCCGCGATCACGGCCGGGGCGGGCTGGATGTTTCCGAGGCGGGATCCGACCCGATTGCTTTCGGTCCATCGACGGGTCTTCGGATCGAAGCGAAGGAAGAAGGAGGTATCGTTGGGATCGCTGAACTCGGTGTCGGTCCCCATCTCGTGATAGACGGGAAGCAGGTACGACCCATCGCCCAGGGTGATGGGGCGGTTGCGAACCATGGTACCGGCTTCAAAGGTGAGCTGGAATGGCTCCGACCAGGTGCGGGCACCGTCGCGCGAGATCTTGGCGGTGATGCGCGAGTCACTCCACAGCTCTCCGTACCGGGTCACATAGAACAGCCAGACCACCCCGTCGGGTGCCTGCCAGACCACCGCGTTTCCCAGAGAATGAAACGGATTCGAAGCAATCCGTTCGGGCTTCGACCAGCGCTTCGAACCCGCCTTCTGTCGCGAGCCAAAGACGGCGGCACTGTTGTCCCGGTACTCTCCCCGACCACTGAAGAAGACCAGGTAGAGATCGCCATTGGCCAGTTCCCCGATCCCCGCCGGGTGCTTGTAGTCTCCGGTGGGGGTTTCCGGCCCGAACATCCGATCAATGCGAAGCCCTTCGGCGGCGAGCCCGAGTGGAAGAAGCAAGAGGAGGAACCGCAGAATCCAGAACATCTCCCCAGTCTGGAGCGAACGACGGAATGCCGTCCAGTGCGATGGGCTCGGACCGCTTCGGAGGGGCGCATCCGGACACTGCCTCCAATCAGTTGGGCGGCGACACAAACCTGGGTAGCTGCCGACGTGAGGAGGCGGATCCCAGTCGGACGGGGGCAGTGTCCGGATGCGCCTCCGCGGGAGAATCTGTATCCTGACCTAGGTAACCTGCTCTGCGAAGTTCGACCGCGTTGCCGGCGCTTCTCGGCAGGGCAGGGAGGAGAGAAGCAGGCGAGAACGCCCCCGGTCCCGGGAGAGAGGCACGGACTCGCGGAGCTCGTCCAAGAGCTGAAAAAGTCCTTCCCGCACCCGGGGGCCTTGCCCAGAGTGCGGCCCAAGCGACCGGGACCTCGTCCCGAAGTGCCGATGAAAGCGAAGATTGTCATCACTCCAAAAAAGGCGGTCCTGGATCCCCAGGGCAAGACGGTCCAGAACGCACTCGAACACATGGGCTATGCCGGTGTGACCGGGGTGCATGTGGGCAAGTACCTCGAAATCGACCTGGCCGCCGGGACCGATCGCGCCGCGGCCGAGAAGGCTCTGCACGAGGCCTGTCACCGGTTCCTGAGCAACCCGGTGATCGAGGATTACCGGTTGGAAGTGGTGGACTGACCGCCTCCCGCGCTGCGCACGGACGCCATGCACTTCGCCATTCTCCAGTTCCCCGCCAGCAACTGCGATCAGGACTGCGTCCACGCGGTCCGGGTCCTTGGGCACACGGCCAGTTACGTGTGGCACAAGGACACGTCGTTGGGGGCCGCCGACGCCGTGATTGTCCCGGGAGGCTTCAGTTACGGGGATTACCTCCGCTGCGGAGCCATCGCCCGGTTCAGTCCGGTGATGCAGGCGGTGAAGTCCTATGCCGACCAGGGCGGTCTGGTGCTGGGCATCTGCAACGGCTTCCAGATCCTGTGCGAGGCCGGACTGTTGCCGGGGGCGTTGATCCGCAATCGGGACCTGCAATTCCACTGCGAGCAGGTGCACCTCAAGACGGCCAATGGCGAAACACCGTTCACCCGTCGGACTCCGGCCGGACGCCTGCTCCGGATCCCCATCGCCCACGGCGAGGGCTGCTATTTCGCCGATGCCGAGACCCTCACGAAGCTTCAGGCCAACCGTCAGATCCTCTGGCAGTACTGTGATTCGGACGGCGGGCTCACCGAGAAGGCCAATCCCAATGGGTCGGTCCTCAATATCGCCGGCATCGCCAATGAACGCTTCAACGTCGCCGGTCTGATGCCGCATCCGGATCGCGCCAGCGAGAGCCTGCTGGGAAGCGAGGACGGCCGCTTCATTTTCGAGAGCATGGTCGAGTCCTTCCTCCAGCGCGGCACCCCGGTCGCGGCCTGATCGCCGCGAGTCCTTCACGGGGGTCCCCGGACAGGCTTATAGGAAGAGCCTGCCTCACTGCATTCGAGGGCGGGGGCGGGTGCCGCGGACCTTGCCTTCGAGTTGTTCCCGGGCGTGGCGGGCGCGGCCTTCAATCCACTTTTTCAAGGGCATGTTGTCCACGTCGATCGCGTCGGGGAACCCGCGGGGTTCATAGGATTCGCGGGCAAACTCACGGTCATGCCGGGGTTGGCTCGTGTCTCCCTGATCGGGTTTCTTCGTGCCCAGGATCGTCCGCTCGAAATCCTCTCGGGCACGGTAGCTCTCGGCGAAGACGATCGGTTGGGTGACGGCGGCGATGCGGTCAATGTCGGCGTGCAGAATCGCCGGGACGAAGAGGTTGGTGAGGAGCAGATTGCATTCACGCCGATAGAGCGGTCCAAAGGTCGGGTCGGTGACGAACCGTTCCACCAGTTGGTTGGGATCGGCATTCGGACGCAGGATGCTGGTCTGCATCTGGTCGAGGGACGGACCGGAGACCGGATGCATGCCGAACGATTCGTTCAGGTCCCAGGGGATGAACGTGGACTTCCGGGTCGTGGGATGCAGGTGGAGGTAATAGTTGTGTCCGTTGCCGATGAAGGAATCGACATTGGCGAGCAGGGCGTTCAGGGCGACGAACCGGGCGAACGCATGCGGTTCGAGGTACTCCTTCAGGTCCGTGGTGAATTGTTCCGGGGACGCCTGGCGAACGAACTGGACGAACTCGATGAACCGCTGGGCGTCCTTCGGGTCCACCGTGCCTTTCGGGGCGTAACGTTCGACATAGTTGTCCCAATCGTCGCCCAGATACGGGATGCCCCGCATCATTTCGGGCTTCAGGAGCAGTCCCTTCTTCGTGCCGAGCGTCCGCCTGAGGAAATCTCCTTCAACCACCTCGACCAGTGTATAGAGACCGAGGTGTTGTTTGGTGATCCGTCCGGGAATGGTCAGGTAGACCCGGGCAAAAGCTGTGCGCGGTGCCGGAAGGCCGGCCCGGCGGAACAGTTCATAGGCCAGCGCCTCCCGCATCTGGGTGGCGTCGTTGACGTTGTTGTTGAAGGACAATTCCTCAATCCCCATGAACCGCCGGTTGGTTGCCCCCCGGTCAAAATCCAGCTTGAAGGGACGCTTGAAGGGGTTTGGAGCCCGGACCATGGAACTCGCCCCCTTGAAGCGGAGCGCCACATTGGTGTGCACCACACCGCCCCCTTCGAAAGTGCAGGTCGCCCAGGGATAGTCGCCCGCCACCCCTCCGGGTCGGACCCCGCCGTTGCCCCCAAAGACCCCTTGCATGATCCCTCCGATCAAGCCCGGGTTCCCGCTGCGCTGCGACGGACCGCCTCGGGCGTTCAGAGTCTTCCAGTCCGCGACGGGAATGGTCAGGTGGATCGTCCACAGGTTGGTCAGGCCGAAGAAGGAGGCCTGCTGCGCGGCGTGGGCAGTCGATTGCCGTGCCAACCCGACGAATCCGGGGGTCAGCAGCAGTCCCAACAGGAGCAAAAAGCAGCGCTTCACAGGATCCAGCGGTAACCCATTCCCAAAGGGAAAGTTTCCCGCGCGTTTCAGGCCCTTCCAACCGTCGCACCCCCAACCCACCACCCGCACGCACGGGAGTTTCCGGGGCTTCGATCGTCGGACCGGAGGCCACAAACGTGCTGAGCGTCGGCAGGCCCGGAAGGGTTGTCGATGCTGAATACCCAGGGAGTCCTGGGGGCGCGGCCGTCCCCGGCCGCTTCGGAGGGACGAGGTCTACGAGTCCCCGTGACCGCCTTCCGGAGTTTCGGACTCGCGGAGCTCGTCCCTCCAAGAGCTCGGTTATTGGATCACCCTGCATTCGTTTGAAACCGGGAGGGGTTCTGCGTGTCAGAGGTCCCCGTGAACGCAAAGATCCTTCCTGTTTTGGTCGTCGCCCTCGCCCTGGCATCCGGGTGCATCCACACCTCCCAGACCGAGGTGCGGGACGAGAGTCGAACCCCGGTGGAGTTCGAGAACGAGGGGGCGGGCCGGATGTTCTATGAGGCCTTGAGCAAGCGGCCCGATCGACGCAACCGCGAGGAGAGCAATACCAAGGTTTCTCTCCCGATCGTCTTCAGCAATGAACATCGAGTGATCCAGGGACCCAACTACGTGTTCAACCAGTCCGTCCGGGAATGCGACACCAACCACGACGCCCGGATCACCGAGAGCGAGGCCCGCATCTGGGCGGGCAGTCGGTAGGGATCCCGCGTTTCGAGACCGTCCCCGGCCGCGCGGGGGGCAGGGAGGAAACAGGCGGGCGAAGACGCCCGCGGTCCCGGGAGAGGCAGTGCCGGGATGCGCCCCGGTAACGCAGGCCTCGGAATTCAGGCTTTCGCGCTAACGGCGGTCGGGGGCAGCATGGATCGACCTACCATGAGTTCTCGACGCAAAGCTGGGATCGCCGTTTTCAGCCTGGGACTGGGCTTGGGTCTGGCCGGGACCGGTCTGGCCGATCCGATCCGTCCAGTCGGCAAGGACGGGCATGTCCTCAACCTCGATTTTGAGGCCGGCGATCTGCGGGACTGGAAGACCGAGGGGGATGCCTTCGAGGGTCAGCCGATCCGCGGAGACACCGTCGCCGCCCGGCGTCCGGACATGAAGCTGGCCCAGCAGGGCCAGTACTGGATCGGCGGATACGAGAAGCACGGGGACGACCGCCGTGGTGTCCTGACCAGTGAGACTTTCAAGCTGACCCAGCCGTGGGCCAGTTTCCGGGTCGGGGGCGGTCACTGGCCGACCACCCGCGTGGAGTTGATCGATGTCGGGACCCAGAAGCCGCTCTTCCAGGCGAGCGGTCAGGAGAGTGAGACCCTGCGTCCGGTGGTCGTCGATCTGTCCCAGCACGTCGGCAAGAACGTGTTCCTCCGGGTGGTCGATCAGCAGGTAGGTCCCTGGGGACACATCAATTTCGACGAGTTCGCCCTGCACGCGGCCAAGCCAACGCTTCCGGGGGAAATCTCCCTCGCGGAAGTTCAGAAGAACACACCGCCGCCCGCGGACGATGTCCTGTTCTCCGGGCTCACCGCGGCCGATGCAGCGTCCAAGGCCACCCTGCCGCCCGGTTTCAAGATGCACGTCTTCGCGGCGGAACCGGACGTGAAGCAGCCGATCGCCTTCTGCGATGATGACCGCGGTCGCCTCTGGGTGGCGGAGGGATACTGCTATCCGCGGAGACGTCCGGAGGGTCAGGGGATCGATCGCATCCTCGTGTTCGAGGACACCGATGGCGATCACACCTTCGACAAGCGCACGGTGTTCATGGAGGGCTTGAATCTGGTCTCCGGGTTGGAGGTCGGGTTTGGCGGCGTGTGGATCGGTGCGGCGCCGAACCTGATGTTCGTGCCCGTGTCGAACTGGGATGATCCGAAGCCTGCCGGCGAGCCGAAGATCCTGCTCGATGGCTGGGATTATGCGGCGGATACGCACGAGACGTTGAACACGTTCAACTGGGGCCCGGACGGCTGGTTGTACGGTTGCCACGGGGTGTTCTGCCCGTCGTTGGTGGGCAAGCCCGGTGCGGCTCCCGCGGAACGGCAATGGGTGGATTGCGCGGCCTGGCGGTATCATCCGGTGCGCCACACGTTCGAGATCTTCGCCGAGGGCGGCAGCAATCCGTGGGGGATCGACTTCGACGAGCACGGGCAACTCTGGGCGGAGATGTGCGTGATCCCGCACCTGTGGCATCT
>JBDNHZ010000033.1:0-18137 GCA_041688515.1 Verrucomicrobiota bacterium | reverse complement strand
GACGGGGTGACGAGGCTCATTTCAATCGGGCGGGGAACGTCCACGGACTCGCGGAGCTCGTCCCTCCGGAGAACAGAGTCTCCTGACGTCGTCTCCGACGGGTAGGCGACGAGGTCACGAGGCTCATTTCAATCGGGCGGGGAACGTCCACGGACTCGCGGAGCTCGTCCCTCCGGAGGACAGAGTCTCCTGACGTCGTCTCCTACGAGTAGGCGACGAGGTGACGAGGCTCATTCTGGTCGGGTGGGGGACGTTCACGGACTCGCGGAGCTCGTCCCTCCGGAGATCAGAGTCTCCTGACGTCGTCTCCTACGGAGGCGCCGAGCCCCTCCGATGAGGGCAGATTTAGGGTTCATTCTTCTGGTGGAACGATCACGGTTCATTGGTTCCCCATGGGTCTGACTTACTACCCCTCTCCCCGGGCTCATGCCGCCCTGAATCCGGATGCGCTCCGCGAGACGTTTGTCGCCGATGAGGCGGCGTGGGATGGTCGCCCCATCAGCTCGGCGTATGATCTGCATGCCGTCGAAACTTTGCGCGAGCGACATGGACTCGGTGCCGCCAAGGGCGTTCCCACCGATGTGTTTGTCTGGGGACAGGGCGAGCCGAAGGATCGGACGGTGACCAAGGTGGGCGGGCTTCCCTGCTGGGGAGCGGAGACGCCCTGGCCTGAACGCGACGGAGTCCCACGGGTGTTTCTCGCCCAGTTCAGCTTTCGGGATTCCCTGGATCTCGTTGGGACGTTGCCGGGCGAACTCCTCGTCGTCTTCACTGACCCGGAGTTTTCGTGGGTGTCGGGAGATCCGGACGGGCTGCTTTGCCAGTGGGTTTCGGTCGGGACCGGACGCCTGATTGTCGAACGATTGCTGCCGAAGCCACGGAAGCCTTTCTTCAAGGGGTACGGGATCATTCATCGGACGCGGGATCATCCGGAGGCGCAGGAGGGTGCGGGGATTCCCGTGGTGTTGAACGCGACCAAGATCGGTGGGGTGCCGTCGGGGGAGCCGGTGCGGATGCCTGAGGGAACCCGATTTCTGGCGCAGTTGGCTTCGATCCAGGCGGCGCCGCATGTGGACTATCCATGGGTGAATCATCCGCGGCCTCTCGACCTGTCCCCGGACCCCACCGGCATCCACGGCGAGACGAACCAACTTCGGATTGGCGACGCGGCCAGCCTGCAACTCCATCTCCACGGGGACGGACGGGTTGGGTGGGCGGTGTCCGAAGGCGGGCCGAAGAAGGGGTTCGCCAACTGAACGCTGGAAAGTGCCGCAGGCGAGGATCATCCTTGGCGGACAAAGCCAATTCACGTCATGCGCCCCACTTTCTCACGTACCTATTCCCGTCGCTCGTTCCTCGGTTCGGCGGCGGCGGCGTCCTTTGCCTTCACCCTGTTGCCCGCCCGAGCCTTTGGAGCCAACGACCGCCTGCGGGTCGCTGGTGTCGGGGTGGGTGGCAAGGGATCGAGCGACATGGATCAGGCGGCCAATCTGGGCGAGGTGGTGGCGCTGTGTGATTGCGATGACTCGAAGCTGGCACCCAAGGCGGCCAAGTGGCCGGCGGCCCAGAAGTTCCGGGATTTCCGGCGGATGTTCGACGCGATGGAAGGGAAGATCGACGCGGTCACCATCAGCACGCCGGATCACAACCACGCCCTGGCGGCGGCGTTGGCGATGGAGCGGGGGATGCATGTGTACGTGCAGAAGCCGTTGACCCATGACGTCTGGGAAGCCCGTTGGCTCCGCGACCTGGCCCGTCGCCACAAGGTCGTCACCCAGATGGGCAACCAGGGCACGGCCGAGAACGGTCTGCGCAAGGGGGTCGAATGGGTCCGTGCCGGCGCGGTGGGAACCGTCCGTTCCATCCACGTCTGGACCAATCGTCCCCAGTGGCCGCAGTCGCCCAATGTCATCGCCCGTCCGAAGGACACGCCGGCAATTCCGTCCGAGGTGGACTGGGAAGCGTTCCTGGGAACGGCTCCGACGCGGCCCTATCATCCCGCCTATCACCCGTTCAAATGGCGCGGGTGGCTCGATTTCGGAACTGGTGCCTTGGGCGACATGGGCTGTCACACCGCGAACATGGCGTTCATGGCGCTGGAGTTGGATCATCCGACGTCCATCCGGGCCGAGAGCGAAGTCCCGAACCGCGAGACGCACACGGCTTGGGCGACGGTTCACTACGACTTCCCGGCGCGCGGCAAGCGGGCTCCGCTGACGTTCCACTGGTACGAAGGCAAGTTGCCCGACGGCAAAAAGAATCTGCCGCCGATGGACCTGTTCCACGGCGAGACGCCGGCCAGCAGCGGCAGCCTGATTGTCGGAGACAAAGGGGTGCTCTATTCCCCCAGCGACTACGGTGCCGAATGGAAGTTGCTCCCGGAAAACCGGTTTGTCGGATTCGAAGGCCCCACCCCGTATCTGGCGCGGAACGGTCGCGGCGATCAGGGAATGAAGGATGAATGGGCGGCGGGAATCCGCGGTGGTCCCAAGCCGTTCTCGAACTTCGATTACGCCTCGCTTCTCACCGAGACGATCCTTCTGGGCAACGTGGCGATACATGCCCGGGTGCCGCTGGTCTGGGATGGGCCCAAGTTCAAATTCACCACCGGTGCCGCAGAGGGACGTCCGCTGTTGCGTCGCGAGTATCGCAAGGGTTGGTCAGTCTGAGCCATGTCCAGGCAGTCGGATCGGTCGTCTCGGCTGGATCTTCTTCCGCAGGCCCTGCGTCGTTCTCTCGTTACGCATCGACTCCGGATGCGCTCCTCGATCACTCCTGAGTCCGCGAAGAAATCTGCGGCGCCGCCACTTCTCCCCCTACTGCATGGACACGGCCAAGCCGATGGAGATCCGGGAATTTGCGGAGCAGGTGCTCTTCGGACGGACGCTGGCCGAGAAGTTGTCGGACCCGGGCGAGGTCACCGATCTGCGCCCGGGACCGCCGATGGCGTCGCCGGAGATGCCGGGGCGTCCCTTCGATCTGCTCTTCAAGCGGGTGGTCGGCGGGGCGAAGGAACCAGCCGGGCTGTTCCCGGGAACACGGCATCTCGACCGGGGTGAGGAGCGGGGTCGGGTCCTTCACTTCTTCGCCAATCACGAGTTGCTGGCGGTGGAGTTGATGGCGCTGGCGCTTCTCCGGTTTCCCGACGCTCCACCGACGTTCCGTCGCGGGCTTCTCAAGACCCTCCGCGACGAACAGGAACACACGCGCTGGTACATGGACCGGATGCGCGCCTGCGGGGTGCAGTTCGGCGAACTCCCGGTGAGCGGTCACCTGTGGCGCCTGCTGGCCGGGATGAAATCCCCTTTGGATTATGTCTCCGGCCTGCCGCTGACGTTTGAACAGGCCAACCTCGATTTCTCGCGCGAGTACGGGCGGGCCTTCGCCGCCGCGGGCGACACCGAGACGGCAGCCCTGCTGAAGCGGATCCATCACGACGAGATCGGGCATGTGGCCTATGGATTGAAATGGTTCCGGCGCTGGAAGGATCCGTCCCTCGACGACTGGCAGGCCTACGAGCGTCAGTTGCAGTTCCCCCTCTCCCCAGGTCGGGCCAAGGGCGGCGATCTCAACATCGAAGGCCGTCTCGCGGCGGGGCTCGACGATCGGTTCATCGCTGAACTGACGGTGTACGGACGGTCGCGGGGGCGTGCCCCGACGGTTCACTGGTTCAATCCGCTGGCGGAGGCGGGGATTGCCTTCGGCCCGGGATACCAGCCTTCCGACGCGCAGCGGACCCTCGTCGAAGATCTGTCGATCCTGCCGATGTATCGGGCCGTCCGGGACGACATCGTGCTGGTGCCGCGCAAGCCTTCCACCCCATTCCTCACCGGGCTGATGCAGGCTGGATTTGCCGTGCCCGAGTTCGAGGAATGGGTGGGCGGCCGAATCGACGGACAGGGGGTGCTCTCCGAGCGGGCCCTCGGTGGATTGAATCCTTGGGCGTGGTCACCGGACTCGATCGGGTCGCTGGGGCCGTTGGTGGAAAAGGTGGCGTTGTCACGGCGACCGGCATTGCGGCCCTTCGATGCGGCCCGGGCGGCGTTGTATGGGAAGCCATGGTCGGCGGACTTCCTCCGACGTTGGCTGGGGACGGTGGAACCGGAGGATTGGTTGTGCGACGCGTCCGTGTGCGGAACGACGGTGACGAGTCCGTCCGAGGCGTGGGAGGCCATCGATGCGATCCGCGCGCGAGGTCAGCATCGGGTAGGGGTCAAGGCGGAACTGGGGTTGGCGGGAAACAACATGATCCGGTTGTGGGAACCCGAGGTGTTGCCGGCGCAAAGACGCTGGATCGAAGGCCAGTTGGCTTCCGGCCGACGTCTGGTGGTGGAACCGTGGCTGGAGCGGTTGGCCGACTTCTCTGTGCAACTCGAAATGGGACGCGAGGGCGTGCGTGGGGTGGGCTATACCGGGTTGCTCAATGACCTGCGCGGCCAGTTCCAGTCGAACTGGGCCGAGGCGCGGTTCGACCGGCGTCCTCCGTCTGCGGTGTTGCGGGCTTTGGGTTCCGATGCGGTCGCGAAGCTGCCCCGGGATATCGGCGGACGGTTGCACGGCCTCTACCTGGGACTGGCGGCGACGCTGGAGCCGGAGTTGCGCGCGATCGGGCACGAAGGCCCCCTGGGGATCGATGCCTTTGTCTATCGGGATGCGCACGGGACGGCCCGGCTGAAGCCGGTGGTGGAGATCAACCCGCGGCATACCATGGGCCGGATTCTGCTGGAGCTGATGCGGGCCGTTGCGCCGGGTCGGACCGGACGCTTCCGGCTGCGCTCTTTGAAGGAAGTGCGAATGGAAGGGTACGCCGACTTTCCGGCCTATGCGCAGCACCTGGCGTCGGCCTCCCCGTGGAAGCGGCAGGGCGAACCGGTCGCCCGTCTGGTGTCAGGCGCGGTGTGCCTCAACGATTCGGTGACAGCGAAGGGTTGGCTGGCGGTGTTGGAGGTCGATTAAAAATTCCACTGGGTCTGGACGTAGACGTAGTCGCCGTCCTGGGATCCGCTGCGCGCCAGGGAATCGCGGATGTAACGGCCGGTGAAGAAATGGCACCAAGCCGCTTCGAGGGCGATGAACCGGGTCACCTGCCAGCTCGCCAACAGGTCGATCTCGGTTCCGACATACGATCCGGCGTCCGGGTTGATGCCGTAGCCGGTCCCGCGCTCGGCAGTGGGCTGTTCGCCCATTCCTCCCCGGGGAAGGCCGGCGACGTTGTAGAAATTGTCATGGGTGGTGGCGAGCCAGTTGAACTGGCCTTCGAGCTGAAGCTTCAACCGGGGGCTGATGGCCGCCGAGGAGCGAAGTCGGAGATTGTGAAGGTTCTGGAGCGAGAGATAATCGGCATAGCCATAGAACGGGTGTCCGGTCGGATAGAGATGGACGAAGGTACCGTGCTTCCCGTCGACGGGGTTGGAATCTCCCGTGGCATAGGCGTACTCCATTCCCAGACGTGGGCTGAAGGAGGCCTCCTTCCAGGTATAACCCGAGGAGATCACAGTGGCCCACGCTCGATGTTCCCGTCTCGGACCGTTGCCACCGGCCTCGCGGGCATCGGCGAAATTGCCGAACTGGTAATAGGCCTGGGCTCCGAAATCGAGGCGGGTCCAGTCGTTGGTGGAGTTCTTCAGGTAGATCCCGGCGGTGTAGAGGTCCTGGGCTTCCGGCGGACGGAACGGTGCCGGCGTCAGCCCCTTGTCTCCCGAGTTGGCATCGCGACCCACATTGCGCGAGAGCAGGTAGAATTCACTCCACAAGGTTGGGATGGCTTTCGTCGTCAGCTGGAGTCCGGAAAAGATTTCGTCAGGGTTGGACGAGTTGAAGGCGTTGTCGCGCGGCATCACCAGCATCGACGACCAGGCGTCGATGGAGAAGGAGGGTTCCTGCCAGCGCAGGCGTGCGGCATCCCATTGGCGCTGGACGTTGTTCCACGGAAGCGGGCCCACCAGCCGATGTTCGCCGAGAATGATTTCCTGGCGTCCGAGCTTGAGGGAGAGCGGTGAGCCCGAAGCTTTGCCCAGGATCAGATAGGCCTGCTGAAGATCGATGGGGCCATCGGATTTCCACGCCTCCCGAAAAAACCCCCGGACGGGTCAGGATGTCTGAGCCGCGGACCACCGCCGCGTCGATTCGATCGGCGTGGGTCAGGGCCGGAATCTGGCGCATCGAATCGATGCTCAGGGCGATGAAGATGGCGCTGAACAGTCCGGTGCCTCCAAGGAAGAAAACCTTTGCCTGCGATTTGCTCAGCATGGCTCCCCCCCACTCGATGATGGCTTCGTCATGCCCCGAGGAATATGCGGGGATCACTCCCACCGCGTTGACCTGCATCAAGGGTCCGGCCGCTTTGGGCACGCAGTTCGATCGCTTCGTCGGGACGGGCCTGGGGGACGAGAGCGCCGGCGGGCCCAGGAAGGGCAGTGTCCAGTTCCGCCTCTTGCCTGCGGGCGCGCGGGTAGATCTTTGATCCAATCGAGCCCTTGAATGACTCTTGATCAAGGAACAGGACTACCACCTTGACCGGGAAGAACCAGATCACCGTCCCTGCCGAGATCACCCAGAAGCTGGGCTTGCAGGCCGGAGCCCTGTTCGATTGGGCATTGAGTGATGAGCCGAACCGGATCGTCATCACCATCAAGCCCACACGCCGTCAACTTCTCGAACGGGTTCGGACGATCGGTCGAGCCTCCCGAAAGGCCGGGATGGATCCCATTGCCGACCTGGTCCGCGAGCGGGAGGAAGACGATCGACTGCGGCGGGAGGCGTTGAGATGACGGATCCCCATCTCGGGGCGATTCCAACCCGACTCGTGAAGCAGGTCGTCCTGCCCACCCGGGCAGCCACTCCTTGAAGCGGACCTACTGCCTTTCGAGGTAGGCAATGAGGTCCAGGATTTCCTCGGCGGTGAAGGAATTGAGAATTCCTTCAGGCATGGGCGAGACAGGGGAATCTTCGCGGCCGGTGATGTCTGCCTTGGGGATATCCCGTGAACGTCCGGCGATGGGATCGGTCACGATGGCCACGACGGTTGCCGATTCGCCGGTCACCCGTCCGGCCAGGCTGTCCCCGTTCTTCAATGTGAGGAGGGTGGATTGATATTGCTCGCTGATGACCGCCGAGGGCTCGGTCAGGCTCCGGAGCAGGTCGAGGCGACTGTATCTCGCGCCGGCCCCGGTGAGGTCGGGTCCGATCGCGCCGCCCTCGCCGGCGAGGCGATGGCAGGTGGCGCACTGGGCCTGTTCATAGAGTGCGCGGCCACGGGCGGCGACGCCGGTGGATCCGGACAGTTTCCCGGCAAGGTCATCGGTCTTCCACTCCTGGACGAAGACCCGCGGCGGTCTGGCCACGGCGACGACCGGTTGGGCCGGCGTGTTGGTGACGGCACTGCCGGTGATCCATCCGGCGAGTTCCCCCTTCTCGGAATCCGTGAGCGCCGCGACTGCCTGCTGACGGGAGGTCTTGAGGAAGCCGTCGAAGCTGGCGCCGTTCGAAGGTTCCAATCCGACGTCGTGGAACCATCCGATGAGATCGGGCGGATAGATCGCCTTGGGGCGGCGATGGAACCAGGCGAAGTACCGCTGCCGCAGCGGGGGCGTCCAGCCCTCGCGGGCGAGGCGAAGGATCGTCTGGTAATGGAGGGCTTCCTGCTGGGTGCCGGCGCTGTCGCGGAGGTCGAGGGATTTTGAGACGGCGTCAGGGGCACCGAAAGCCACCAGCAATTGGGAGAGCTCGCGATTGATCGGCCATGACCGACCCGGGAACTGACGGCTGAGCTTGTCGATGGCGAGCTTCTGCAAGCTGGCGTCGGGGAGGCCATGCCGCGCGACGCTCACCTCGATGGTCCGGAGCTTGAGCAGGAAAAGTTCGTCGCTGAGCGAATCCAGCGGCCAGCGGGCCAGGGCCTTGAGCAGCGCGGCTTGGTCTGCCGGGGCACCGTACCGTGCGAGCGCGAGCAGGGCGGTGAGTCCAGCCGGGGCATTGGTCTCGGCCAGCGCGCGATCCTTCCATGCCGACAACGGTTGACGTTCCAGGGCCACACGGGCGGCGAAGCGCAGCGTGGGATCGATGGACCCGAGCGATTGCCAGGCCTGATCGACGGCGCCCGGAGAATCGGTCCGGGCGAGCTCGCCCAGCTCGGTCCGGGTCCGCCGGGCTGCGGAGGGAAGCGGGTCTGGATTCGACATTCCGAGACTGGGATCCTTGCCGGTGTAAACAACCCGGTAGAGCCCCGACTGCGTGCCGCGTCCGCCGGTGATGAAATAGAGGGCACCGTCGGGACCGACGGCGAGGTCCGTGACGTTCAGGGGACGTCCCTGGAGGAAGGTCTCCATGGAACCCGTATAGGAGGCTCCCCGGGCTTCGGGATGCACGGCCAGGATCCGGCCATAACTCCAGTCCATCAGGTAGAGCGCGCGCCGGTACTTGACCGGGAACTTTGCTCCCATGGCGGACGCGACGCCGGTGGGCGAACCGATTCCGATGTCCATCACGGGCGGCATCGAATCGGCGTAGTAGGACGGCCATTTGGCGGAGCCCTCGCGATAACCGTGGTCGGCACCGGCGAAGCAATGCAGCAGACGGGTTGGGCGGTACCACGGCTGGCCCCAATCCCATTCCATGTCGCTGTCAAAAGTGAAGAGTTCGCCGTCCTCGTTGAACGCCAGGTCGTAGGCGTTCCTTTGCCCGGCGGCGAAGAGTTCAGTGGCGGTGCCGTCGGGCTTCATCCGCACGATATAGCCCCCCGGCGGCTTGCGTCCGTTGCCGAAGCCGTTGCCGTCTTCCATCCGGGGAAGAATGACATCATCGGCATAGCCCCGCACCGGCGAGGATGCCAACACGTCCGATGGAACCTCCACGAAGTTTCCGTTGAGGACATAGAGATGGGAGCCATCGGCGACGATCCCGTGGGGACCGTGTTCCCCCCCGTCGCCCTTCCAGGATCGGAGTGCCTGGCAGCGGTCGAAGGTGTCGTCGCCGTCCGTGTCGCGAAGTCGGTAGAGGGCGAGACCATTGGTGCCGCGGCCGTTCAGATAAAGGCTGTCGAAGGCCCATAACATTCCCATGGCGGCGCGGGCCGGCGTGAGGACGGGTTGGAGGGATTCCACCTTTCCGTCCTTGAGGGTCGCGCGTTGGAGCGGTTCGCCGCCCTGGGGCGAGATCCACAATCGGCCTTTCGGGTCGAAAGCGAGACTGATCCAGGAGCCTTCGCCCGGTTCGGCGCTGCGCAGGAGTTCCACCTGGAAGCCCGGCAAGGTCTTGATCGTCTCCGCCGGCGTGGCGGTGCGGGCCTTGAAGACTTCGCCCCACGGTGCCGTGCCGTGGACGCCAAGGTCGCGCACCCGGACCCAGGTCACGGCGTCGGACGAAGTCTCCCAGTCGGCATCCGAGAGGAGCGTCTGGACGGCACCGTCGCCCAGAGTGACCTCGAGTCGGGCGAGGATGCCGGCGGTGGTTCCTTCGTTGCGCGCGACCAGGCTGAGGGTGTTTTGCCCGGCTTGCAGGAACTTGGTGAGGTTGAGTTCTGTCGGAGATTTCCAGGATTCATTCCGGCCGGCGGCCTGGTCATTGACACTGATGATTGCCTGGTCGTCGCAGGCCACCGTCAACACCGCCTTGCGCGGGCGCGACGGAAGGTTGATGACGCGACGGAAGAAGCGGATCTCATGGTCCGTGACGGTTTCTCCCCACACCCAGTGGGGTTGCGGAGGCGCGGCAGACACCGTCGGGGTGAGCAGCAGGACCAGACCAAACCAGAGGAACGCACGACGCATGACTCCCGGCGTTGTAGCGTGACGCGCTTCCGGAGGAATCTGAAATCGTACCGGGTCCTGGGACTGGCCTGGGGGCACGGCCGTCCCCGGCCGCTTGGGAGTGGGAAGAAGCGGGCGTGGACGCCCGTGCTCCCGGGAGGGCGATGCAACGGAAGGTTACCCCCGTCTTCTGGGTTTCGTGCGGTGGAGTCCGCTGCGATCCGTTGGGCCGCGGAGATCCGGTTTCGCCGCCGGCTTTTGCACGGCTCCCGGGCGCGGAGTCGGGGCAGGACGGGTGGGTTGAGGTCGGGTCGGTTGGACGCGGTTGACGGGGCGTGGCGACGGCGACGGGCGGGCGGGTGGCCCGGGCCGGATGGGAGCCTCTGCGGCGGCGACCGGAACCGGGGATGAACCGGGCGACGGTCGTGCCGCGGGAAGTGGCGGCTTCGGGTTGGGGACTGCGGGCCCTGTTGGAGAGACCGGCGGAGCGGAGGAGATGGGTGTCGGCCTCGCCGAGCCAGGACGCGGCGCGAACCCGAAGGCTGCCTGGAAATCGACGCGGTCGGCGAAGATCCGGATCGGCCGGTGACTGAAGGGGTCCGGGTAGGTCAGTTCCACCGCGCGCAGACCCAGGCCGGAAGGATGATGTCGGCCGTAGAGGATGTCGCCGGCCACGGGGCAGCCCGTGGCCTTGAGATGGATCCGGATCTGATGCGTGCGACCGGAGGTGGGATAGCACTCGACCAACGCCTGGCCCTGGCGCACTTCGAGCACCTTGAACCGGGTTTCAGCGGGCTTACCCAAGGCCTCGTCCACCTTGTGGCGGCCGGCGGTTCCCGGATCCGGCCCGAGCGGGAGCGAGCAGGTCCATTCCTGTTCCCGGGGGATGCCGTCGGTGACGGCGAGGTAGGTCTTTCCGACCTGGCGCGTCGCGAAGAGCTTGCTGTAGGGCGCGAGGGCTCCCGGGCTTTTGGCCATCAGGAGGACGCCGGTGGTGGGGGCGTCCAGCCGGTGGATGAACCGGACGAAACGCAGCCCACGGCAACGGGCCCACCAGAGGCCGGCTTCGATTCCCAGGGTCATCGCGACGTGCAGATTCCGGCGGATGTGTTCCTCATCTTCGGGACCGAGCATCCAGCCGGCGGGCTTGTCGATGGCAAGCACGCTCCGATCCTCGTACAGGATCTTCACCAGCAAGCCCTCGGGCAGTTCGACATAGTCCGTCTTGGCCATGGGGTAGGTTGGGAGTCGGGACGGGGGGATGACAACGGTGAACCCATGGTTGCGACGGTCTCCGACGGGTAGGGGCCGCGGGGACGAGGCGTACGCTGGGTGGGCGGGGGACGTCCAGGGACTCGTGGAACTCGTGCCTCCGGAAGGTGAGTCGAGGCTTTTTACGCATCCGCGATCTGCGACAGGGGTTGGCGTTTCCAGACGCGCAATTGCTGTTGGTCCCGGATCACCGTCAGGTGCTTCTCATGGGCGTGCGCCGTATCGGCCAGTTGAGTACCCAGCACGGCAATCTGCCGGTCAATCCAGCGATCCCGGAATCGTCGGGTGACATCGGCCAGTTGGGTGGGGATATCCGCGATGGCCCGTTGTTCCGATGCCGCCTCGGTGACGAGTTGGGTGGCGAACTCGTCCTCGCCCAGGGCCGCCAGCAGGGCGGTCACGCCGAGGTCACCGCCCGCCTGGTGGAGTCGGGCCTGAACGATCCGTCGCGTGACGGGATGCTGGATCCATCGTGGGTCGAAATGGTGGACGGCCCAGTCGAGCGACTCGGCTTCGGCGTGGCAAAGGTACTTCAACAGCCAGAGGTCGTGCATCGGCGGCCGGGTCGGCAGTTCGACCTCGGCCTGGGTTGCGGTCCCTGCCGTACGTTCCGGTGGTGCAGATTCTTCCCGTTCCTCCGGGGTCGCCCGCGGGGGTGCCGCCTTGATCTTGGCGAACTCCGTGCGCACCGCATCGACGCTCACGCCCAGTCGCTGGGAGGTGCGCTGGGCGTAGGTATCGATGAGCACGGCATTGCCGGTCATCTGCAACTTGCCGCCCATGCCGGCAATGATCGCCAACCGGCCGCGGTCGGTGGCCGGATCGTTCCCGGTGATGAGATGCTGGAGGAAGAAATCGAAGAACGACTGCGCACGGCTGAGCACTTCCCGAAAGGCATCTGCCCCGGACTTCCGGATGAAACTGTCGGGATCATCGGGTGGCGGGATGCTGGCCACGCGGATGGCGAGTCCGGACCCGAGGCAATCATCGAGGGAACGGATGGTGGCGGCGCGACCGGCCTTGTCGCCGTCGAAGCACAGGATCACCTCCTCGACGTAACGCTTGAGGATGCGTCCGTGGGCTGCGGTGAGGGCGGTGCCCTGCGGGGCAATGACGTTGCGGACCCCGGCGGCATGGCAGGCGATGGTGTCGAGTTGCCCTTCGCAGATGATCGCATGGCCGGCGTCGAGGATGGGGCGCTTGGCCTTGTCGAGGGCGTAGAGGATCTTGCCCTTGGTGAACAGCGGGGTCTCCGGTGAGTTGACGTATTTCGCGCTCTTTTCGTCGCCCTGGAGGATCCGTCCGGAAAAGGCGATCACCCGGCCCTGCTCGTCGCAGATGGGAAACATCAGGCGCCCGCGGAACCGGTCGTACCAGCGGTTGGTCTCGGCCTTGTGGAGGATGAGGCCGGCTTCCAGGCAAAGCTTGGGATCGAACCCCTGGCGCTTGGCCCAGTTGACGGTGTCATCCCAGGACTCGGGTGCGGCACCGATGCGGAATTCGCGGATGGAATCGGCGGAGACGCCGCGCTGGACCAGGTAATCCCGTGCCACCTGGCCGCCGGCCTCGGTGGCGAGACATTGCTGCCACCGGACGCAGATCGCCTCGTGGAGTTTGAGGAGTTGATCCTTGATGCCGCGATTGCGCAGGGCGTCGGGATTGTTCTCGTACTCGAGGGGGATGCGCGCGCGTTCCGCCAACCGTTCAATCGCCTCGGTGAAGCCCAGGTTCTCGTACTTCTGCACGAACCCGAACACGTCGCCGCCCGCGTGGCATCCGAAGCAGTGAAAGATCTGGCGGCTGGGACTGACGTTGAAGCTGGGCGACTTCTCCCCGTGGAACGGGCACAGGGCGACAAAGTTCGTCCCGGCGCGCTTCAAGGGCAGGCTCGCGCCCACGACATCGATGATGTCGCTGGCAGCGCGGACGCGCTCGATGAATCCCTGCGAGTAGAGTGGCACGCGAGGACCGAGTCTGGGCAGACCCCGGGCAGTTGCCAGATGGAAGTTGTCCGGGGGCGCGGACGCCCAGAAGACGCAGCGGAATCCGGTTCAGGGGAAGTACGTCCAAACCAATACGACCTCATTTCTGACGGACGTCGTATTCGATCAGGATCGTTCACGGACCGCCCCGATCGCGGGCGTGGGCGGATTCCGGAGTTGGCGAAGGACCCCTAAGCTCAGCACCCCCGCGCAGAGGGTGAACACGAGGGCGTTGGGGGTGCGGGTGGTCCAGGGCGTCCACGGCCAGGGGAAGCGGAAGAAGGCGTAGTTCAGGAGGAAATAGATCAACGTGTTGAAGAGCAGGGCTTCCCCGAGCCATCGGGTGGTATTCCCGGCCGCGGCCAGTGTGCGGAAGCGCCAGGCCAACCCCCCAGCCAGGAACAGTGGAAGCCCGAGGTACAGGATCGCCCCCAGCGTGGGGCTCAGGGCCTTCTCTTCGACCACCAGATTCTCGAAGGTCTTTCCGGCGATCGGAATCAGCGTGATCCCCGTGATCATCCACCACGGCCAGATCCGTCCGGCGGTGATGCCGAGGATGGGCAGGAAGCCGAGCATCAGGCCGAAGTCGTAGATCTCGCTGAAGGCGGGCAGATCGGTGAACTCCACGCCCACGAGCAGGACGAGGTGCACTCCGATGAGGGTCCATTCGAGGAAGGGCGAGGGCGCGCCCACGGGCTGCGTTGGATCAGAGAGGCCGCCTCCCGAATTCAGGCGGCGACGTGAGAGCCACAGTCCGAGTCCGAGCGTTGCCCCCATCGTGATGCCAAAGGTGGTTTCCATGAAGTTCCACCAGTTGATCACCCGATCGGCCTCGGCCAGCCAACCCTGGCTGAACAGATCCCGGTGCCAGGCGTGGAAGGCCTGGAGGGATTGACCCAGCGGAAACCCGATGGCACCGCCCAGCAACCCCCAGAGCCCAAGGCGCACCGCAAGGCCGTCGCGTCGAACCGACGCAAGCCAGGTCAGCAGCACCGCCAGGGCGACGAGGAATCCGCCCCAGAGTTCGCGTCGGGGCTTGAGCACCTCCGCAGCGATGTCGGGGGTCCAGCGCCAGTCGGCGGAGAAATACATCCTGGGAAGAATGTGTCGGGCCGGAAGGTAGGGCTCGTTGAGCCACCAGATCCCCACGGCGCACCCCAGGAGCATCAGGCCATAGAGTCGCAGGATCTCGCCGGTCCGATACTGGACCCCGCTCAATCCCATGCCGAGGAAGGCCCCGCAGAATCCGATCCAGAGCCCGCCCTTGATCGACAGGCCGAGCATGCCCCAGAGGAGAGCGTTCCCGTGGCCGATCATGTTGGCATTGTGGGTGAGGCCGACGGTCTGTCCGTAGGTCATGGATCCGCCGAAGCCCATGGCCACGGTGCCCCAGGCGGCGGCGCGGCCGACGGTGGCGGAGGGAAGGTGACGGGCGAAGAGGAGGCAGAGGACGAGGCTGACCAGGGCTCCGGCGATCATGGCCCCGGTCTCGTGCCCGTACTGTCCCCGGATGCCCCAGCCCATGCCCCCGGCGGCGCCCGTCAGGAGGAGGACCTGCCAGAGGGGAGGCGAGGGAGGAGGAGCGTGCACCGGGGCAGGGTGACGTCCGCCGGCCCCGGCCGGCAACCCTGACCCGGGGAGATCCCGCGGGTCAGACGGATCGGACGGATCGGACGGATCGGTCTGATCTTCCCTGGAACTCCACCCTTGCCGGCGGGCGTCGGGTGCCGACACTGCGCGCCCGCATGGCGTTTGATCTGGCATCGTTGAATCCGGAGCAGCGTGAGGCCGTGATCACGTTCCAAGGGCCGGTCCTGATCCTGGCCGGTGCCGGCACGGGCAAGACGCGCACCTTGACCTGTCGGATTGCCCACATGATCGATCGTGGGGTGGCACCGGGGCACATCCTGGCCATGACCTTCACCAACAAGGCGGCGCGGGAGATGCAGGAGCGCGTGAGCGACATGGTGCCGCGGTCCCGCGGACCGAAGCGTCCGCGCGATGAACCGGAGGACCCATACACGGCGCGGCCGACCTTGTGCACCTTCCATTCGCTGTGTGTGCGGATCCTTCGTCAGCACATCGAGAAGCTGGGGTACAAACGCAACTTCGTGATCTACGACGAAGGCGATCAGTTGGCGGCGATGAAGAAGATCCTCAGCGCCATCTCCGCCAAGGGCGAGAAGACCGATGCCGGTGCGGTGCTGTCGATGCTCTCGAAGTTCAAGAACTCGGGGCCGGATGCGCCGATCTTTGGCGATGAATCGGTGCGGGCACTGGCCCAGCATGTGTCGCGGCGGTACGAGTCCGCATTGCGGGCCGCCAATGCGGTCGATTTCGACGATCTGATCCTGCTCACGCTGCGCCTTTTCCGGGAGCACGCCGATGCGTTGGAGGCGTGTCAGCGGCGGTGGCGCTACGTCATGGTCGATGAGTACCAGGACACCAATACCAGCCAGTTCGAGCTCGTCCATTTCCTGACGAAGGAATGTCGGAACCTGTGCGTGGTGGGAGACGACGACCAGTCGATCTACGGATGGCGCGGCGCGGAGATCGCCAACATCCTCGGTCTGGAGAAGCACTATCCCGAGGTGAAGGTGATCAAGCTCGAGCAGAACTACCGCTCGACCAATACCATCCTCAAGGCGGCCAATGCCGTCATCCGCAACAACGCCAAGCGCCGCGGCAAGAACCTCTGGTCGGCCAAGGGCGCCGGCAACAAGATCGTCATCCACGCCTTCACCAACGACGACGAAGAGGCCCAGACCGTCGCCGACAACATCGAGTACGACCGGATCGCCCACCGGGTTCCCTGGGGCGGACAGGCGATTCTGTTCCGGACCAATCTCCAGGCGCGACCGATCGAAACCGCCCTGCGCAAGGCGCGCATCCGGTACCGGTTGATCGGGGGACAATCCTTCTTCGACCGCCGCGAGATCCGCGATTTCCTGGCTTACCTGAAGACCTTTGTGAACCCGGAGGACGACGTCGCGCTGTTGCGCATCGCCAACACGCCGGCACGCGGTCTGAGCGACGTCACCATGGAACGATTGCTGGCCTTCAGTTCAGAACGGCATACCTCGGTTCACGCGGTCATGCGGCACACGGACGTGCTGGGGTCGTTTCAACCGCGCACGGCCGAGGCGGTTCGTTCGCTCCTCCAGTTCATCGATCGTGTCCGCCAGCCGATCCTGGGAATGGAACGGGTTTCGTTGAGCGCCTGGGCCGATGCCTGGCTGAAGGAGACGGGGTATCTCGAAGACCTCCGACGGCAGGAGAAGGATCCGGAGATCGCCGACAATCGCGTGCGCAACATTTCCGATCTGATCGCCTCACTGGATGGGGGCGATCCGCGGCCGTTCCGGGCTCCGACAAAGCCGACGCCGACGCCCTCGGGACGTCCCTCGCTGGCGGAGGCGGCGGGGTTGGTGGAGCCCAAGGCGGTTGCGGCACCGGCGGCACCGGAGATCGTGGTGGTGCGCCCTCCGCCGTCGTACGTGGGTTCGCCCATGGATCGGTTGAATGAGTTCCTGGAGGATCTCACGCTCGATTCCGACAAGGAATCGGACAAGGACGACGCCGGCGATCTGGTGACGCTGATCACCATGCACGCGGCCAAGGGTCTGGAATATCCCTACGTGCAGATCGTGGGAGTCGAAGACGGACTGCTTCCCCACCTGCGGAGCAAGGTGGAGGGAACGCTGGATGAAGAACGTCGCCTGTTCTACGTGGCGATCACGCGGGCGCAGGAATCCCTCCGCATCAGTCACTGCGGGTCACGTCGCAAGTACGGCCAGTTCCTGCCCTGTCATCCCTCCCCGTTCCTGAAGGAGATTCCCGCTGATTGCTACAACTCGGCCGAGGGCGGGACCGGCGACGCGGTGGAGTCGGGCGGGGGCGATGACTTCTTCGCCGCCATGCGGGCGGCGGTGGAGGATTGAGGCGGAATTGGAGCTTGGGAGGGAAGGGCCTCGGAGGGTCGAGCTCCGCGAGTCCGTGAACGTCCCCCACCCGACTGGCATGCGCCTCGTTACCTCGGCACCCACGGGACGATCGAGTCCCCAACGCCGACCGGCAGAGCTTCGGACTCGCGGAGCTTGTCCCTCCGAACGATGGGGACTCGCGGAGCTTGCCCGCGGAGGTTACCGCGCCGGATTCCGTTCCAGCCAGCGCCGGATATTGCCGGCCTGGGGATGATCGGGTTTGAGGGCGAGAACCCGCTCGTAGTGGAGTCGGGCGCAATCCGGATCGGCGAGGTCTCCGGCGCACAAGGTGGCGAGGGCCAGATGGGCGTTCGGATCGTCGGGTTGCTGCACCGTGATCCGGGTCAATTCCTCGGCGGCATCGACGGGGAAGCGGGATCGCTGGAGGGCGACGGCGAGGTTGTAGCGGGCGTTGGCAGAGGCAGGATCCAGGGCGACTGCCAGTTCACCGACCTTGAGGGAGGTCTTCAGGTCATTCTGCTGGAGGGCGGCCAGGGCGAGATTGTGCTGGGACTCGAAGTGGGACGGATCGAGTTGGACGGCCCGCTGATAGGCCGCAATTGCTCTCGGCACGTCGCCCTTCTGATGGGCCAGCGCCCCGCGCTGGTATTCGCCATCGGCAGCAGTCCGGTCGCCCCGCGGGGGGGCCAGAGGATTCTGGCGGGCGTACCGAGGCCAGATCGGTTGGGTCGGGGTCAGTTCGGGAAGGGGCGTCAGCTTGGCCGCGGCCTTGGCGACGGGGGACTCGGCCGCTTCCCGGTCGGGAACTTCCGGGGCGTCGGGTGTTCCTTTGCGGAACCACTTGGTCGGGTTGCCCCAGCTCACCGGGTTGACCTTTCGCCAGAATCCGCGACGCGGCTTTTCGCCGTTCGTGTCCTCATTCCCTTGCTCGCTGGCGCTGAGGATTCCCGCGACTTCGGAATCGGCTTTCGCAATCTCGACGGTCGGAGGGATCACGGGCGCCGGTTCAGGTGGTCGTAGCGTGGTTTCCGGGGGGCGCGTCTCGGGGATCGGGACTGCCAATCGACCGGCGGGCCGGGAGCGAACGGCGGTGTCATCGGCGCGGCGGGGCAGGGGCTCGTCGGCGACCCGCACGGGTTCAAATGAAATTTCCGGTGGCGGGTTGGGAGCCTTGGGGGGGATGGCAACCAAGG